>JAYVXT010000127.1:0-8172 GCA_043785065.1 Bryobacterales bacterium
GGACGAGTGGAAATCCGCTGGCTCGACTTTACGGCAAAGCCGGTACCGGTCATGGAAGCAGATGGAAGGGTGCTGCTGGAAGGGCCAACGGAGGCCATGGACCGCGTGATTGCCCAATTTGCACCGCCGACGCCTAGTAGTTCAACCGCACTGAAAACTGCATCGCCCTCGGTGGAGTTGTACCCGTTTTCTGTCCCCAATTCGCTTGGTTTGGCCCAGTGAAGCCACCCACGTTAATGGCCGTCGTCACCAAATGGTTAGCCACGTTATAACCTTCGAATCGCAAATCCCAACGCAGTTTCTCACCACGAGTGAAGAACGACTTCACCAAGGATGCATTTAAATTCACCCAGTTCGGAAGGTAGATGTTATAGACCCCTAAGTTTCCAAATGTACTCAAAGCAGGAACACCAAAGGCGCTCTTGTTAAGAATCTGAAAGCCGCCAATCGTGCCGCCCGAATACGGATCGCCAATAAGATCAGGCCGCTGGTTGCCGCTGCCCGTTCCCGCTTGGTCGGCGGAAATTGTCGGATTCACAGGTAGGCCAGTCTGGAATTGTCCCACACCATTCACCTGCCAACCGCCAAGGGCTTGCTTATACCAAGTGCCGCCGCCACGCCAGAAAGGAATCGGGTATACCCAGCTTGGAACCAGAATGAACTTCCGGTTGTAGTTGGACGCGCCCCAATCCGCGCGAAGGTCGTAGCTATCTCTAGGCTGGTAATTATAAGACGGCGCATCGGTGCGCCCTTTCGACCAGGTGAACGAAGTATTGAAACTGCCCGCCTTCCGGAACTGTTTCTGGAATTGGGCCTGCAGAGAATTGTAGACAAAATTGCCGCCGGTCGTATATTCCTGAATATTTCCAAAGCCCGGATAAGGCCGCAGGGAATTCGTATTCGCTAATGTGGTTGTTGAACCGGGAACATAGTGCGACTTCCCGTAGCCCAGCGGCAGTTGGTTGATGTCTTGAATATAGGAAAGATTGGCCGCCGTCGTGCCTACATAAGTCACCGTCAGCTTCATGCCCTGCGCCAGTACCTGCTGCACGCCCAAACTGTAACTCATCGTGCGAGGGACCTTCATATCAAGGTAGTGGGAGTTGACAATGCTGCTCACCGTTACAGCGGCAGACCCTCCATTAGTCGGGTTTTCAACATTGCCGTTCAAAACCGAAGCAGTAGCATTGAAGGGTTTATTGTTAATCCCGCTAAAGATGAAATTGCCTTGAATCCGTTCATAGGCGATGCCATAGCCGCCGCGCAGAACGGTTCTTTGCTTGCCGGTTAGATCGAAAGCAAACCCCAGCCTGGGAGCAAAATTATTCCAGCGGGTATAGGCTCCCCCCAACGGCAGATTGTGGAAGAGCGCCATCACGGCGGGGTCGTCATATTGCTGAATGCGCCCCTTGGCCGAATCCGGAAAACCATTGCCCGGAATCACCAAGCCGTTATACGGATTCGGGGCGCTGATCACCGTCCCATTCACCGGGCTGATCACCGCCGCTCGCGACCGGTCGTAATACTGCGGCAAAAACTGTACTGTATTGTTGAGCGCGCTATATTGCGGTTGCATGTAGGACCAGCGCAGACCGAAATTCACCGTCAACCGCCGGGTCACTTTCCAATCGTCCTGAATGTACGGTTCAACTTGGGTGAAGCGGTACCAACCCTCGCGCACGCTGGGCGATTCCGTATAGGATTGGAAATTGCCCATCAGCGCATCGGCCAGCGCCTGGCCACTAGTAGGCTGCCGCGCATTGGTGAAACTAAACTGCCCGTTGATGGCCGGAGGATTGTCTTGATTCTTACGGCTGCGCATGAATAGCGCTCCCATCTCGATCGTGTGGTTGCCCGAAATCTTGGTCAGACCTTCCTTGATGTTAAAAATCCGATTGTAATTATTGAAGACTAGAGGGGTCACCGTCAGGGTCGTTAAGTTGGAGATCGCTATCTGCGGGATCACGTCCGAGGAATGGTAGATCGTCGGCAGCGAGATCCCCAAGCCTTCGCGAGTGAAGCTTGATAGAAACACAGGATTCGGCACCTGCTCGGTCTGCTGAATGATCACGTTTCCCGAGTATGAAAATTGCAACACGTTGATCAGCGTTGGCGCGAACACGTGATTCCATTGAATCGAAGTGCTTTGTCCTGGGATAAGGCGGAAGTTCTGCAATAACTGAGCCGTGTTGTTTAGCACGCGATATTGGTCGTGAACCCAATGGAAGCTAATCTGATTATTTTCGTTGTAATTGTAGTCCAGCTTTAAGACCTCTTGATGCACTTCCGTGGGCGTGGTCACGTTAAACGAAAAAGTGCTCGGACCTTGATTGCCCGGTTTGTAGATGTCGATCAGTTTTCGCATATTGGGGTTGATCAAACTGGCGGGCAAAATGTTATCCGGGAAAGGCATCTGCGTCAGTGGATCGCGAATCACGGCTGTCCCGAAATTCCCTGCCTTCTGGGCCTCGGTGGGCACGGTCCAAGTAGTAGTAGCGCCGGTCCGGAGGATCTTTCTATCTTCGCCTAGGAAAAAGAACAGCTTGTCCTTATTACGGTTGAATCCAATTCTAGGAAACGCAATCGGGCCGCCAATATTGCCGCCAAAGTTATTCCAACGCAGCTTCGGCTTGCCTATGCCCCCGCTGTTGAAAGAACTTGCCTGCAGATGATCGTTTCGCCAATATTCATAGACCTTGCCGTGAAAGGCTTTGGTTCCGCTACGGATGGATAGGTTCACCACCGCTCCCGAACTGGTTCCCGATTTCGCGCTAAAATTGCTGGTCAATACACGGACTTCGCCAATCGCATCGGGATTGATGTTGATGAAATTATTCCCGCCGCCGCCATTGTCTTTGTTATCGGCCCCATCCAGATTCCACGTCGTTGAATCGGTGCGGCCGCCGTTGATCGATTGGCCGCTATTGTTCACGCCGAATCCGCCGAACAGCGAAAAGCCGTCCGTGTAAGTGGTGGAAACGCCCGGCAGCAGTGCCAGCAATTCCGGAAAATTGCGGCCATTCAACTGCAATTCACTGGCTTCTTCACCCGTCACGGTGAACCCTAATTCGCCGCTAGTGGTGTCCAGCACCACGGCATTGGCTTGAATCGTCACGGTGTCTGTGACGACGCCAATTTGCAGCTTCAAGTTCACTTCAATGCTGACGTTCGAGTTCAGCGGATTGTTGTCCACGGCTTCCTTGGAAAACCCCGGCAATTGACCGGTTACACGATACTTGCCGGTAGGCAGGTCCGGAAATACATAGTGGCCCGTTGCATTGGATTTGGTGGAGCGTGTGAGGCCGGTGTCTTGATTCAATATCGTGACTGTAGTATTGGGCAGCGCGGACCCGCTTGCATCGGTGACCGTGCCGGAGATTTGCTGGTTCAGATTGGATTGCGCGCAGAGTAGTGCCGCAGCCACGAAAAATGCACAAGATGAGAAAACCCCACGCAAGAGCTGTTTCATAAGGTTAGAGACATTTAATATATAAGCAATCGATATCTCTACGCAAATTTGCAAATGGAGGATGGTGTTTGGCTGCAACTAAAGTGCGCTTATCGACCTGGAAACGACAGTTGGATGGTGCTCTAGGATTTGTTCAAGCATCCGGCCAGCCCCCAATGATAATCGGGGCAGGCCACTAGCCTAGGTTTGGATAAACAACAAATTAGCGAATGACGAGCATCGCGGAATCCCCCGATAGCCATCGGGGGATGGCCGGGTGCGTGAACAAATTCTAGATCTAGAGCAGTATCCAACTGCCATTTCCAGGATGAAGGAGAAAAAAGAACGCGGACGGATCGAACATCCGCTCTTTGCCTTATGGGGGACAGCTTCGCGGCGACTTTTCAAACCCCGTCGCGGCGGCGGGCAAGGCGGGTGCAATTTATTTTATGATCCTTCGACGGCGAAACTGGTTCAAGGTGGGGCCTACATGGGCGCGATCCGTTTCCAGGCAATATTATCCCACGGGTGCGCATCAATCCTATCGCGGCAAAACTTGCGGCGCTTTATCCGCAACTGAACGTTCCGGGCGATGGCGCGAATCAGTTGCACAACCTACTAGGTGCTGAATCCTGGTGGGAACAAGTACACGGCGTTGCTCGGCAAGATGGACCATGAAATCTCCAGCCTCCATTTGCTTTCCTGGCGCTACGGCAGACGCCCTACTGCGCCCCAGCGGTGGTTGTTTGGGGATACAATGCGGCGGAGCCGACAGCCTCGAAAACACAAGTTCCGAGAAATTGGGGGTCGATTGTTGATGCCCTCTTGCGAAGAACAAACGAAGCAGCAGTTTCAGCCAACCTGCAAGATCCACAACGCTCGGGCATTCGGAATTGGTGTTCTGCGCATTAGTTACGGGTACAATCCAAATGTGAGATAGCTGCACTTGAGGGGGGCCACATCCCCGCTTCAATTTAAAACACAACTTTTGCCCCCCTACGAAGTTCATCGAAAAACTCCAGCCTCCCCTGAGTGGCCCCTCGCCGATTCCTCTGAAATTCGCATCAGTTAGCTCCCCGCCGCCCAGGATGCTAACTTTAAAGAAGATTGTTGCCGCGAATTCATTTATTCGAAATCCACGATCAACCTTGGTGTCCCAGGTTGGTCCGCGACGGGCTTACTGATTTTCTGGCGCAATCGGAACGAAGCCTGCAAACCTATAAACCGGTTCTTCCCATGATTTTGGAAGCCGCCACGGCTCACTCCATAGTTCAGGCCGTTGATCTTTGCTCCGGCGGCGGAGGCCCTTGGATAGATTGGCTTCCCTCCGGAGTAAGTCACCCCGTTCAATCGGTGATTTTGACCGATAAATTCCCCAACATCGATATCGCAAATAGGCGTTTCGCGGCCGGTTTGACTTATTGGAAAGAAAGCATCGACGCCACAGCGGTTCCAACCCAGTTACGGGGTTTCCGCACTCTGTTCACTTCTTTTCATCACTTCAAGCGGAACACAGCACGTACGATCCTGCTCGATGCCTGCGTGAAAGGCCAACCCATCGGCATCTTTGAATTCACGGGCAGAAACCTGACGGCGATTCTATTGATGCTGTTTTCCATTATTCCGGTTTGGATTGCCGTGGCTAAAATGCGACCAGTCAAGTTATCCGGAATCCTCCTAACCTATCTAATTCCCGTTATTCCATTCGTCGTCACGTTTGATGGCATTGTATCCTGTCTTCGCACTTATTCCCCCTCGGAACTTCTTGCCATGGTCAACCATGCGGAGTTTGCTGGGTTTGAATGGAAAGCTGGACTTGTCAAGAAGGGCGCCGCTTCGGGCTTTCCGATAACCTACTTGATTGGAGTGCCTAAAAAGCCAACTAAACAGAACGGCTCTTGAACTGTTCGTTCGGGTGAACCCCCAAAGCACCCGGCGCGTACCGGCCAGGAGCCATTATGCCCGCAGGATCAACGCTTCGCTTAATGGCCGACAGCAGTTCTCCATAGGACCCGCCACAGGGTATCTGCCCCATTGATTGGATGCCCAAACGGTACGGCTGATATCCCTTGGCTGCAAGTTCAGATCGTAACTCATCAAAACAGGCCCGCGCCTTTTGATCTTCCCCTTGCACTTCACGATCAAAAGAAATAGAGATTACGCACATCAAGGCCCGGCCCGTGATCAGAGTGATCGAAAGCATCGGCTCAAAACCATACCGCAGCAGAATTCCGGTGGAAAGCGCTTCGATGATTTGAGCATGCTTGCCCTCGGCGGGGGCTACCGGCGAACACCAAAGCAGCCCACACAAGTCCTTATCGGGATCCATCTCCGTAGTAGGTGGATTGCGCTTCCGCCAATAGGCGCTTGTCAGCGATTGATCGGTGGGCACACCCTGCATTAAGCCGTACAGCGGTTTCGCCAGCACCAATGTTTTTTTCAAATCCCAACCCGTAAGAATGCTGACAGGACGGCTAAACCGCGAAGCCAGGCGAAACATACGATTGCTTAGAAATTGAAGCTTGTCCACCTTGCCTCGAAGAGCAACCCGCACAAGCCGCCGGGCTTCCGCTACTTGCGCCCGCGTTCCGTAAAGCCCACCCGATCCGTTCCAGGCCCCAAACTTCATCTCCTTTCGAAACTTCCGCAGTAACTCCGGTCTTAGTGGAGTCAAACCGTTTGTCTCCTCCCAAGGGTACTGCCGGATAGCCGAAATCACCTTGTAATCATTCCCTAAGTGAATGGCGCTTCGAAGCGTTCCGCTGAGCCGCAACGGCTGAAGGGCATCCACCAAAAGGGGAAGACTTTCATCTTTAAAAGAGCGAAAAAAGAAGGCTTCAAAACGCTCAGGAGCAGGCATCAGCCAAATGGTCATTCTCGTAATTACTCCGAAGTTCGATTGCGCGAACAATCCGTCCAGGCTTGGCCCGGAACCCCAAGGATACACAGACGCTGCTTGCGCGTTCGCATAACGGCCAAAGCCGGTTTCAAGCAATTCCCCGGTAGCCAGAACAACTTCAAAACGGCAGACATTGGCGATGTGGTCTCCATAGGGGGTGTGCCCGAACCCACGCTCCAAAGTATTGCCAATCAAGCTGCAATCGGGACTGGATCCGGTTGCATCCATCCAAAGTTGAGAATTTTGCCCGGCAAGGAAGGCGAACAATTGCCTCTGCGTTACCCCAGGCTCAACGGTGACGTAGGCTAACTTCTCGCTGTAATCCACAATTTTATTCATGCGGCGCAAGTCAAGCAGGGCGCACCCGCTCTCTACCGGCACTCGCGATCCGTATCCCCAATTCTTACCAGTGCTGATGGGATAAACAGGTATCCTGTACCTGCTTGCCACCCGCAGACACTTTTGAAGCTGCTCCCGCGTTTCAGGGTATAGGATGGCTGGTATCCGCTGATGAGTGTCAAATGTGGTGGTTTCCGCCTCAAGCACACGGCTCC
Source organism: Bryobacterales bacterium (assembly GCA_043785065.1). GTDB lineage: Bacteria > Acidobacteriota > Terriglobia > Bryobacterales > Bryobacteraceae > JANXSF01. Next base: position 6,902 of record JAYVXT010000127.1, read on the forward strand.
CCGTGGTTACCACATACTCTTTACCAAGGATGGATTCCCATTCCAGCAGCGCAGTTGCGGGAACGATATTCTTATCACTCAAATGTGAGAGCACTATTGAAAGAAGACGCTAAAACTGCCCAAACCTTTCGTTAACTTAGCTGATAACAAACTGAATCTAGAGATTCGTCAATTGGCTGCTGATCTGTTTGCCAGTCATCAACGACCAATTGCAGGTTCAAGAGCGAGGAATCGAAGGATGAAATAGTTTGCGCCGTGACGAGGTAGTTTTGCAGTTCCTCAATCCATTTCTCGAATCGGGGGTTGGGGGAAGCGGATTCAAAACGCAAAATTTCCATCTGGCATCGATAGCTGGAGTCGAAATAGGTTGGAAGTTCCATGCCCTCCGCCCGGAAGGAATGACCCCCCATCCTGCGCAATATCGATGAGGACAAGTGCCTTTCGGTGACGGTGCCAACACCCACACAGCCACCCAGCAGCCGCGCCAAGCCATACGCAGCCAAAGCGATTCGTAGAGCGTGGCTAGTATTGCGAAGTTTCGGTGAAATGGCCCAACCGCCAACTTCAACATAATCGAGGCCCAAGCGGCGGGCGTGCTGCATGTCAGCTTCCACGGCGGACCGCAATTTTTGTGCCCATTGATCCGATTTTGCCAATGCCGACTGGCTCAGTCCCAGTTGTGTGAATGAAGCTGTATTCTTGTGAGACATGTAGCGGGCGCAGCCTACAACTTCCCCGTCCCCGTCCAAAGTAAGAATATGCCAGGCGGCATCGTCCGCCGGAAGCCTGTGCCTGCCATCGGAAGATAGCTGAGCGGGTGTTAGAGCCCCTTCATCCAGATAAAGCTTGCCTCTCATCCTTTGCATCGCTCCGAGTAGCTCGAGATGACGAGTAGGGTCAAGGCTTAGTCCCGCCAGACAGGTGGGAACTTGGTCCGTGTGCGGGGCGAGCAAAACCAACTCACCCTGTCTCGCATCTTTTGTTGGGGCTAAGTGCATGGCAGCTACAGGAGCCATCGACTCGAAAAAGACCTAGCTTTAGGGAACGAAAAGCAAAATCTTCTATTGCTAATGGCGTAAGGTTACCAGGTCATGGCAAGCCGTGGATAACATTGGAGTTGGTTTATTTAACGGATCAAAGGAAAGCTTTTTAACCCTAGATAAAAATTTTGAAAGGAAATAAGCTTCCTAGAGTCTAATACTTAGTAAGTAAGGTAGCTAAGAAGTCTGCCTACTACCAGGAGGAAGATAAGATGCAAAATAAATATCGCG
>JAYVXT010000128.1:0-2456 GCA_043785065.1 Bryobacterales bacterium
GTCGAATCCTACAAGAAGGCGCTGGAACTTCAGCCCGATAACGACGAAATCAAACGCCAGATGGCTGGCGCAATGCTGATGGGCGATCAAATTGACGAAGCGCGTGGTGTTTTTGAAGAATTGATCCAGGAAGATCCTAAAGACATCGGCTCGCGCTTGCGGCTCTCGCAGATTTATAGGCAGCAAAACAATTTCGATAAAGCCTGGGAAATGCAAAACAATGCCAAAGCCATTGAGCCGGGCAACCTTGAGATCCGCTATAACGAAGTGAATTTGTTCGACGCGCAAGGCAAGACTTCAGAAGCCATCAGTTCTTTAAAGGATATCCTCATCGCCACCCAGAAGAAGACTTATACGGCGCCGGAGAGGGCTACTCGCGCGAGTCTGCTCGAAAGGCTCGGCTTGCTGTATCGTCAAAGCGAGCAAACCGGTAAGGCTGCGGATACCTTCCGTTTGCTGGGCGATTTGGATACAACGCTTGGCTCCCGTTCCTCGGCTCAGATCGTGGATACTTACCGTCAGGCCAAGGAATATCAAAAGGCGGTTGACGAAGCCGACAGCGCTTTGAAGAAATTTCCTAAAGACCGGATGATTCTGCTGGTCCGCGCATCCGCCTTGGGAGAGCTTGGGAAAACCACCGACGCCGTCAATTCGCTGAAGGTATTGCTCGATGGGAAACCAACGGATCGCGATACCTACTTGAGCATTGCTCAGATTTACGATCGCGCCAAAAATTACCCGGAAATGGCCAAGTCCATCGATCAGGCCGAGAAACTGAGCACCTCGAAAGAGGAAAAGGAAGGCGTGGTGTTTACTCGCGCCGCGATGTTTGAAAAGCAAAAAAAGTATGACCAGGCTGAAGCCGAATTTCGCAAAGTTCTTGAGATGAACCCGCAAAACCACAACGCCATGAATTATTTAGGCTACATGTTCGCGGACCGTAACTTGCATCTTCCCGAAGCCCGGCAATTAATTAAGAAAGCTCTTGAACTCGATCCGGGCAACGGCGCTTACCTCGATTCCATGGGATGGCTCGCTTTCCGGCAGGGCAAGTACGATGAGGCGGAAGACAACCTGAAAAAAGCCGTGGAACGCCAACCCAAAGACGCAACTATTTACGATCATCTTGCCGAGGTTTACTTTAAGCAGGAGAAGATGAAGGATGCAGTCACCTCTTGGGAAAAATCTGTAAGAGCTTGGGAAGCTGCCGGTCCAAGCGAACGCGAAGGCGTGGATATCGCAGGCATTCAGAAGAAGCTGGAACGCGCCAAGAGCCGGTTGGCCAAGAACCGTGACTAGGGGGATCTGCAAAACCTGAACAGGGGTGCCCTTGGGTCGGCCGCCGACCACGGGTAGGCCCTACTTATTGCTTGTGCATTGCGATAGGCTAGAAGTATGCGGACAACTGTTTGTGTTCTTACCCTTTTAGCATTTCCTTTCTCGATATTCGCTGCCCAAAAGCTGGGTAAGCCACTAACCCTTGACAAGCCCATGACGGTTGCCGACGTGATGGCGAACCCTTCTCCGCTGGCCGGCAAAACGGTCCAAGTGAAAGGAAAAATTTCCGAGGTCTGCCAAATGGCCGGCTGTTGGATGAGCCTTGTTGACGGAGAGAATGTGCTCCGCATCAAGGTAAACGATGGAGATATCGTGTTTCCCAAAGATTCTGTCGGGAAAATGGCAATCGCCGAAGGCAAGCTTGAAAAAATGGAGTTGAGCCGCGAAAAAATGATTTCCCGCGCCAAGCACGAAGCTGAAGAGCAGGGCCGTAAGTTCGATCCGATATCGATCAAGGCCGGAAAGACGTTCTATCAGATTCAAGGCATTGGGGCCGTTCTCCTCGACTAATTCATGAGAATCATTGCACTCGCCCTAATTTTTTCTCTTTCCGGACTTGCTCAGGAAAAGACTCCGCCGAAACAGCCGAAGCTGATCGTCTTCATCGCCGTCGACCAATTTCGTTACGATTACCTCTTGCGGTTCCGCAAAGATTACAACTCAGGATTGGCGCGCCTTCTGGAGCAAGGGGCCGTGTTCACCGACGCCAACTACATGCACTTTCCCACCGTGACGGCAGTAGGGCACTCTACTATGCTGAGCGGGTCGATCCCGAGCATTTCGGGAATTGTCGGTAACGATTGGTACGACCGCCAAGCGGATAAGGACGTGACCAGCGTCGAGGAACTCAACAAGGAAATCAAGACCATTGGCTCCGATTCCAAATTAGTTGCTTCGCCGAACAGGATGCTTGTGAGCACGCTTGGCGATGAAATTAAGATGTCCGGGCGATGGAACGGATCGAAGGTCATCGGTGTTTCGATTAAGGATCGAAGCGCCATCCTCCCCGCTGGCCGGATGGCGGATGCCGCCTATTGGTTCGACATCGACTCCGGCCGTTTTGTCTCCAGCACTTGGTATCAGCCGGCCTTGCCCGGCTGGGTTACGGCTATGAACTC
>JAYVXT010000129.1:0-8145 GCA_043785065.1 Bryobacterales bacterium
TTGAAGAACTGACAGCGGCGCCATCCAAGCCAGTGGAGTTTCAACCGGAGCCGGAACCACCGCGGCGGTCGGGGGTTTTCGGATGGTTTTGCTTTGAAGTCACAGGGCATCGCTCGCCAAATGCGCTATGAGCGGATTGAAGAAATGCTTCGCCTGGTCAAACTGGATGGAACGGCGAAAGCATACCCCTCGAAGCTCTCGGGTGGCCAGCAGCAGCGCGTCGCAATTGCCCGATCATTGGTGGCGCAGCCCGTTGCGCTGCTGATGGACGAACCACTGTCGAACCTCGATGATGAATTGAAGGATGAACTTTGCGGGCAGATTTTGAGTTTGCACGCAGAGCTTGGTTTTACTCTGATCTACGTAACGCACAGCAAGGACGAGATGCGCAGCATTGGGCAGCGCGCCGTCGAGATACGCAGTGGAATGGTAGTTTCTGAATAAAAAACGGATTGCCTCACTCGCTGACCTGCCATCGGCACTCAGAATTTGATACGCTGTCAGCATCCAGGGAGGTCTCCTCGCATGAAACAACTTTTCTTGCTCGTGGCTTTGTGCCCATCGCTCATCGCCCAATTTGAACTTGGTTCCATCGTAGGAGTAGTTACCGACCCAACCAAGGGGCCTGTCGCTGGCGCGAAAGTAGAAATCCGGAGTACGGCCACCAATGTCAAACGCGATGTGGTGACTTCCGAGGATGGCGGCTTCAATTCACTTCCTCTGCAACCAGGGCCGTATCTGGTGACCATTCGCCAGAACGGATTCCGCGACAAAGTGGTGTCTTTAAACCTGGGAGTCAGCCAGCGGCTTCAGACCGACGTATCGCTTGAGTTGAGTTCAGTCACCGAACAACTGAACGTGCAGGCCACTACGCCCACCATTGACACGGCCACTTCCGATGTTGGCCAGGTGCGCGCCGCGAAGGAGATTGTGGACCTTCCCCTGAATACGCGAAACTTCACGCAATTGGTGCAACTGGCGCCCGGAGTGTTAACCGGAGTTGGCGGCGCTTCGGGGCTGCTGGGCTATACAAGCGGCCGCGGCACCAATGGAGCCGTGATTAATGGCGCGCCGGTGGAAGATGTCACGTATCTGATTGATGGCATCAACAGTGTTGATACCGACGCAGGCGTGTTGATTTTCTTCCCACCCGTGGATTCCATTTACGAATTCAAGGTGCAAACCAGTTCGGCGCCGGCTGCCTACGGCGGCGGTCAAGGTATCATCAATGTTACTTACAAATCGGGCACTAACCAACTGCACGGCGCGGCGTACGAATTCGTGCGCAACTCGGCTTTTGACGCCAAGAACTTCTTCGATTCCGCAGCCAATCCGATTCCGCCCTTCAAGTTGAATCAATTCGGATTCAACCTTGGCGGACCAGTTGTAATTCCGCACTTAGTCAACGGGAAAGACAAGCTATTCTTCTTTGCCGATTACGAAGGCAAGCGCGTACGCCAGGCCCAGACATTCCTCAGCAATGTGCCACTCGATGCGTTCAAGAAAGGGGATTTCTCTTCCCTGCTTCCGAAGACAGTGATCAATGATCCGCGCTCCACGCCTCGACTGCCGCTGCCGAATAACATTCTGCCGCCCTCCGCCATTGATCCCACTTCAGCCAGGATGGTGGCGCTGTATCCCTCTCCGAATCTTCCCGGCACGAGCAGTAACTTCCTCTACAATCCTGTCCAAACCAATCAAGTGGATCAGTACAATATCCGCGGGGATTACCGCACCAGCAACGCAGCTTTGTTTGGAAGATACAGTTGGGAAGATGCCGACACGTTCAACCCTGGCAACCTTCCCGAACCCGCTATTGGCGCGGGTCCCGGGCGTCCCGGGCGCGTTTTGGTTCCGGGTAGGCAAGCGGTTTTAGGTTATGGCCGATCCATCGGGCCGGCCAAATACTACGAGCTGCGTATTGGCTACTCGCGCCTGATTCAGGGTATTTACGATTCCGGCACGAAATATCCAACCATTGCCGAGGACCTTGGAATTCCTAACGCCAATCTGCACGGCGCGAACCCAGGGTTCACCACAACCGGCATCACTGGATTTACGGGCCTGGGCGACGGCGCCGGCAGCTTACAGAAGATCAACAACAACTGGGAAATTGATCAGGCGCTGAGCTGGGTTCGCGGCCGGCACGAAGTGAAAGTGGGCTTCGACTATATGTCCCGCCGCTTTGCTTTTACCTCGCCCGGCGCCCCGAATGGAAGTTACTCTTTCAGCGGGGTGTACAGCGGCTATGGGCTCGCCGATTTTCTGTTCGGCCGTCCGATAAGTTCGCGGCTTGATGTTGTTCCGTTTTTCGGATTACAACGCTTCTATTTCAGTACTTACTTGCAAGATAACTGGCGCGTGAATTCGAAGTTGTCAATTAACATGGGACTGCGGAACGATTCGATTACCGCCTGGAAAGAACGGCATGACCGGTTGGCGGGATTTGTCCCAACCGGCGGCGGAACTTTGGTTCCTGTCGGCACGGCGCCGTTCGCCAACGGATCGGTTCTGGATGGGCGCCCCAAACAACTAGGACCCAGGCTGGGCTTCGCCTACACGTTGGATCCCAAGACGGTGATTCGGGCAGGCGGAGGCGTGTTCTATAGTTTCAAGTCAGTCACTTCTGGCAACTCATTAGCCAAGAATGCGCCATTCAGCGGCACTCTGATCACTACTAACGATGCGGCTAATTTTGCGGCGGCCAAGCCGATCTCGGCTGGATTTCCCGCCGACCGCCCCTCCCGCTGGCCCATTGCAGGCACGGGTTTCTTCTACTGGCCGCAAGATAGCAAGACTTCCACGATGTATGAATGGAACTTCAACATACAACGGGAACTGGCCACGGATCTGGTGCTTTCCGTTGCCTATGTCGGCGCCAAAGGAACTTACGTTGACTTAGTCGGCTTAAACATTAATCAAGCTACGCCAGGACCGGGCGCGGTTGTCAGCCGCCGGCCGTACCCGAACTTGAGTGACGCGACGGGCGTAGCGCCGTGGGGTAACTCAAACTATAGCTCGTTGCAAACAACCCTCCAGAAGCGCATGGGCAGCGCGCGCTTTTCGAGTTCGTGGACTTGGGCGCACAGCATCGACAACACTAGCGGCGAATCCAGCAACAGCCCCATTCAGAATCCCAATAACCTGGCGGCGCAGCGCGGCAGTTCCACGTTTGACGTCCGGCACAAATTAACTGTATCGGGAACATACGAACTCCCCTTTGGCAAGGGGAAGAAGCTACTCAACAGCCCTTCCATGCCGCTTAATCTTGTGGCTGGCGGATGGCAACTGAATAACATTCTTACGCTGCTGACAGGGTTGCCATTTACTCCGGTTATGCAAACCAGCAATTTAAATACGGGCACGGGATCGCAGTTTCCTAATCGCATCGGCTCAGGCCTGTTATCGGATAGCGAGCGTTCGCTGGACCGTTGGTTCGATGCCGCGTCCTTTGCCGCGCCTGCGCTATACACGTTCGGAAATTCCGGACGGAATATCCTGCGTGGGCCGGGGACCAAGCAACTTGATCTTTCGTTGTTCAAGAGTTTCCCTATTGGCGAGCACGGCCCGCGCGTGGAGTTTCGCGCCGAGGCATTCAACGCGCTGAACACGCCGCAATTCAACAATCCGAATGGGTCGATCGGGTTCAGCGGAGTTGCGAAGATTACCAGCGCGGGTAGTCCATCCACTTATCAAAGGACGTCGCGGCAGGTGCAATTGGCGCTGAAACTTTATTTTTGATTACGCGAGTTGCTTGCGTATTCCGGCCATCAAACGGCCTCAACTTCAGGCGCTACTCGCGATACTTCGCTGGTTTCGTAGCCGCCTTGCTCATACGCCGCGCCAGCGCCAATGTAGCCCATGCCATAAAGCCCGTAAGCAGCAAGCGCCACAAATCGATCTGGCTTCATTTGCCAGGCTGCCAGTTGGTATTCAATAAATAAAAAGACCTCCGGGCATGAACAACACATTTACAGGCTCGGCCTCCCTGGCCAAATCTAACCAGGAGGGCTGTTTCGAGTATTCCGTTTGACCGGTCCCACCAACTACGTTTTATTAGCTTCTCGAATCGATACGAGGGCCAGCTCCCCTTGCGGAGAGCGCTTGAAAAAGAGCATTCCGCGCAGAATTTATCTCTCTGTGGTTAAAAGCGTGGCAGGCTGATGCAAGTGGGTTGCGGCTCTTGGCATCGGCAAGTGGGTGTGAGCGCGGGGTTTAGAAAATATGTTTGTTATGGGACAGCAATTTTGCTAGAGCCCCCGATTCCCATCGGGGGCTGATAAGTCCTAGAACTTACATAGTACTTCGGGCCTACTCATGAAAGCCCATCTCGTGACGGAATGCTTAGAACACTACCTTCAAACCCAATTGCACTTGCCTTGGACCATTCTCCTGCCCCGTAACTACGCCAAAAGTCGACGAGCCCAAGCTAGTGCCAGGCAAGCCAAAAATCGGCGTATTCGTTAAGTTGAAAGCTTCAGCACGGAACTCCACTCGCATTTTCTCCACGGGGTGGAAATTCTTGAAGAGCGAGAAGTCCACATTATGCGCGGCTGACTGCCGGACGGTGTTCACAGTCCTTCCAAGATTCCCGAATGTGTACGGCGCCGGTTGCGCGAAGGCTGCTGTGTTGAACCAATGATCAATGTTCTGATCGGCAATGATAGGGCTAATGCCCGTGGCGTCTGGCCGCTGCGTTCCACCAAAGCAGAAGCAGTTGTTGTTGGCCACGCCGAAAGCGAACAGTGGCAAACCTTGCGATAGCGTCACGATGCCGTTCATCTGCCAGTTGCCCAACACGGCGTTGGAAACCATATTCATATTGTTGGCCATTTTCTTGCCGCGCCCGAAGGGTAATTCGTACGTGGTATTAAGGGCCAAACGGTGCGGCTGATCATAGGAAGAAACCGCCTTTTCGCATGACCGGCAATAGTAGGAGCGAATTTGATTGGATCCGTTCCATTGTCCGTCGGAAGCATCGGTGAATGTTTTCGAGAAGGTATAGGATGCAAGGAAGCTCATGCCCATGGAGAAGCGGCGTTCAAAGCGCGTCTGCAATGCGTGATAGTTGGAGTTCGCATATCCGCCGTTAACCGCCGACACGCCGGTGTATTGCGGATAGGGCTTCAATAAATTTCCGCGTTGAATGGTTGGCGTACCCAGCCCGAAGCCGGCCGGAATGATGCCAAAAAACGGATTGGGGACTTGCGTCAACAACGCCGCTCCTTGTGATAAATACGATGGATCCAGCTGATTGAACTGATAGGTCTGTGAAAGCCGGGTGCCTTTGTTGCCGGCGTAAGCGATCTCCCAAACAGAGTTCCCAGGCAACGAGCGTTGAATCGTAAAATTCCACTGCTGGTTGTACATGGGCCTTAAGGCCGGCTCCCATGCGCCGGAGAGTCCTTGGCCAAGTGCGGCGTTCGGACCGGCGCTTGCGCCCAACGGCAGCGTATAGCCCGACGGGAAAGGATTCGTCCAAGGGTTCGAGGGGGTGATGCCATCGCCATCTTTAGTGGAAATCCACGCGGTGCTTCCGGAGAACGCGCCGCCAGTATAACCCGAACTGGCCGCATAGGAAGGAAGACCGAAGAAGATGCCGTAGCCCGAGCGAACCACCGTTTTGTCATTCAGTTGATAGGCGATGCCAAACCGCGGATTCACTTCGCCGAAATCAGTGTTGCGCGCTCCGCGCCGGCCCAACGAACCACCGGCGAATTGGGCGATGCCCTTCAGGTCCAGCTTCAAGGCATCGGCTAACGGATTCTTTGCCACCGGGTCGATGCCGGTGATGCGGTTGAACCGTTCGGTTACACCGCCTTCGTAATCCCAACGGAAGCCGACATTCACGGTTAGCTTGCTGTTCATTTTGAAATCGTCCTGCACGTACCAAGCAAAGTAACGGTTGAAATTAGCAGGACGGATTTGATGAGTGATGCTGCCATTTCCGAAGCCCAGCAAGAACGATCCGAAACCTACGCCGCCAACCGCGGTAGGCGTGCGCGGGTCGGGTCCTTGGGTATTAGCGCGCGGGAAGTCGAATGTGCCGCTGGGCGTTCCCAACTGGCCGTAGTTGACATAGTTGAAGCGCGCATCAATCCCAAACTTTAACGAATGCCGCCCCTGAACACGAGAAAGCACAGCAACAAAGGTGTTGGACGTGTTGCCCATGAAATAGATATCGCCACCGTTCGGGCCCAATTGCGTATAGTCCTGAACGGTGATTGTGGGGAAAACTTGGTGATCGCTAATGGAGTCAATCGAAGAGGGCAGGCCAAGCGACGCCACTTTGAACCCATTTTCACGACTGAAAGTTGAGGACCAGGGCACGCGATTTCCCGAAACTCTTCCGAAGCCGTAGCGCAGATTTAGAACCATTGTGGACCCAATGTTTTCGGTGTAATCGATCGCGCCGTTTTGCAAGCGCTGATTCATCGGATCGCAGCAACCAGGGTCGGCTACATTGCCCCAGAAGTTTGGTTTGGAATAAACAGAATCCATGAAAGTGTAACGGCCAAACATGCGGCGGCGTTCACTGAAGTTGTGATCAATCTTCATTTCCAACCGGTCTTGCGGTTGTGGATAGGCATCCTGCAACACAAGGTTGTTGGTGCGCGTGAACGGAAGGCCCGGCGCATTCGGAAGCGGGTAATAGGTGAGGGACTTCGCGGCGATGGGACTAATCATGCTGGGTGGAATCTTGTTGCCGGGAAACACATCGCGTATGAATGTGGAACCGTTGGGTCTAGTGGAGAACGGATCGAAAACTTGCCGCATTTGACCATCCTTGTTGAAAGTCTGCGAAAAATCGCCGTCGCGTTCAAGAGCCGTTGGCACCGTGTGTTGAGCCAAGCTGGCGGCCTTAATGCGTTGGCCTTCGTATACGCCGAAGATGAACGTCTTGTTGTGACCGTTATAGACCTTCGGAATGTAAACTGGGCCGCCGAGAGAGAAGCCGAACTGATTCCGTTTAAAACTGGTAAGAGCGCGTCCCTGGCGGTTGGCGAAAAAATTATTGGCGTCAAGCGCCGAGTTGCGCAAGAACTCAAACACGCTGCCGTGTACCTGGTTTGTTCCGCTCTTAGTCACCAAAGTCACGACGCCGCCGCCAGACCGTCCGTATTCCGCCGCGAAGGCGTTGGTTTGGATACGGAATTCCTGAATGCCTTCGACCGACGGAATGGCGCTAACGGCAGGAATGTTGGTGATGTTGTGCGACACCGTGGCAGATACACCGTCCAGAATAATGTCCGAAGTTGACTCTTGTCCGCCATTCACGACGAAGCGGTTCGCGGTGAAGGAATCCCCCACGCCACTGGTCTGGCGTACGAAAAACACGCCGGGAACCAGCGCGGTTAGTTGGTAAATGTTGCGGCCATTTAGCGGTAAATCCAAAATGCGTTTGTTTTCGACAAAACCGCTTAGAGTGGATGTGGAGCCCTCTATCAACTGCGCCTCGCCAGTAACCTGAACTTGCTCGCTGGTCTGCCCAACTTCCAAGGGGATGTTCACCGTAGCGCTTTGTTGCGTGGTCAGCGGTAGGCCGTCCAGCACGAAGCGGCGAAAGCCGGCATGTTCGGCGCTGACCTTGTAGGAGCCTGGAGGAAGCTGCGAAACAACATAAAGGCCCGTCGAATTAGACGTGGTCCGGAAATTCGCGTTCTTTGAAAGATCGGTGACCGTGATGGAAGCGCCGACGACAACGGAGCCTGAGGAATCGGTTACAAGGCCAGTAATGGACCCTGTGAAAGCTTGACCGTAAAGAGTAGCCGCACTGAGCGCGGCAGAGAAAAGGCAGAATGCTGATCTATGCATGGGGAGCACCTCGCGAGTTATTGTTAAATACCTGTGAGTATAGTCATATATCAACTACACCTTAGAGTCAAGCCCTTGACTAGCCGGCTAGTCAATTGTTGCCGCCAGAAGCAGACGGGCTAACCTGTCGCACAAATTTGGCGTCTATAAATTCTTCAGCCGCCAATTGCGGTACCGCACCTGCATCGGCGGACCCACGTGCACTTGGACGCCGATCAGCCCCTTCAGCATCCGCCCTTGCGGGTCGTCGTCAATGACAATGACCATCGCATGGCCGTTAATCTGATGCATCAGTACATTGCCCCGTGCGATGATATGAATGGAATTCCA
>JAYVXT010000130.1:0-8142 GCA_043785065.1 Bryobacterales bacterium
TATGGGAAATTCAAATTCGCCGACCTGGGCGACCTTACATGGAATAAGGAGTTGGAACTGGCATGCCCCGCCAACAAAATCGGCGAAGTGGATTTATACGTGACCACTCATCACGGGCTCGATCAATCGAATGCGCCTGAGTTGGTGCATGCCCTCAATCCACGAGTGGCCATCATGAACAATGGAGCCAAGAAGGGCGGAACCGCTCCGGCATGGAAAACAGTGAAGGCATCCCCCCGCCTCCAAGACATGTGGCAAGTCCATTTCGCGCTGGCCGGGGGGAAGGAAACGAACGTGCAAGATATGTTCATCGCCAATACCGACGAAATCGGCACGGAGTATTATCTGAAGGTTTCGGCCGACGCGAACGGCGCGATGGAAGTCTACAATTCGCGCAACAAGTTCAAGAAAACGTACTAGTCCCGATGGAATCAACCCCCAGCAGCGCACTGGGTTCGGAAGAATCCCCGATGCACATCGAGGGCTAGTCAAGGCTAGTCGAAGGGTCTATGTGAACAGTGTTGGTTCCTCACGCCGGACCAAATGCCGGCGGGAGGGCAGTGACTGAATCAAGACCCAAGGCCCATCCGGCCCGCTGATTATCCAACAGGATCGCCAAATTGCACCGCCGCGACGCAGCCGCCGATGGGACAATCAACGCCTCTAGCCCCACACTCCATGCACACTGTCCCACATGCTGCGTCAGGGTATAGGAATCTTCAAGTAACTGCTCCGTACTCAACCCCAGCCGCTTTAACAAGAACTCGCTGGTAAGATCCACCACGCGCGAAAGCCTCACGGAAATTACGGCATCGGCAAACCCGCAGTCCGGCGCCACGGTGAAATAGCGGGCCATTTCAGCTTGCAGCGTCTCCTGCTCAAAGCAAGCGTATAAACATCCAAAATAATCGCGGATATTGTAACGGCCCCCACGCGCCATCGAACCGGTCATGGACAGCATGGAATTTTGAAAGAGAGCCAGAGAACGGCGGTACACCGTCCCCTCAAATGAAGTAGCCGGGACCGCCTTCAGCAATTCCACTAAATCCGCGGTCAGGCGGGAACGCCCCAACTCATGCGGATTACCGTGTCCAGCACTCTTTCAAGTCCGCCGTCTTCCCGCATCACATCAATCGGGGTCCGGCGGCCTAATGCCGGAACTTCACTGCGCAGCCACTTTGCCGCGTTTTCAGGACGGTACACTTTTAGTAAGTTTTCCCATATCCGCAACAGCTTCTCTTCCCGTTTTTCCGTGATCGCCGACTGCGCTTGCACTGGCCCCGCTTCCCGCCGCGAAAGTGTTCTTGGATGCACCCCCAAAATCTTTGCGACAACAGAGCGCCCAAGCAGCTGTTCCGCAATCGTCATTGGTTGTGCCGCAGTTCCCATGTCCAAAATTACCACACATTTGGTCATTTATCAAGCTAAGATTGCACTTAAGTGAAGTATGGGACACTTGTCTAGCCACATTTTTCCATTTCTAATTTATTTTAATCCATTACATAGGGAGATCCTCGCTGATTTAGCATGGCAAGTGTTAGGACAAGTGTCCACATCGCTCATAAATCTGGAAAGATTTCCAATGGGCTCCAATGCGGCGCGCCTCCGTGGCGGCCGGCAATCAACGCGCCCACCCGGTTGGCAAACAGTCCGATCTTTTGCAATGCCCATCGCTGCGAAAGACCGTGCACCAGCGCCGCTGAAAATGCATCCCCACCGCCCACGGTATCGGCCACGTTCACCGGCACGCCCGCAACTTCCAAATACTCATCACCCCGCAACAGAGCGCAACCCAAAGCGCCACGAGTAACGCAGACAACGTCCCAATCGTAGCGTTTAGCCCATCGCCTGCAAAATGTTTCCAAGTCCGCGGCCGGCTCATCGTACATGGCGCAAAATTCACCGACCTCAGCGTCGTTCAGCTTCACAATATCCGCCATCGGCAATAATTCGGTCAACAGTGTTGGCGAATAACAGGCCTTGCGCAAGTTCACGTCATAAAATCGATGAACCATTGGAAAAGCGTTCAGCAATTGACGAGTTATCCGCTTAGGTTGCTAGTAGATCTGGTGAAGCGTGCCGAAATAAACGTAATCCGGAGTGTTGAGGGACGGAATCTATTGCACAAAATCGTAAGCGGCCGGCCGATGCAAAGTGTACGAAGGTTGGCCGTGCGCGTCCACATTCACCGTGACCCGACCAGTGGGAGCCCAGAGTTGCCGCATGCACGGAAAAATTATACGTTGCTCCACCCAACAAACGGCGATCCGGAAATATATCCCACAGGATTTCCCCAATCGATACAATGGCCGCCATCTATAAACCAAACGCAAAAAGAGAATGGCCAATAGCGATCGACACCTGCTGCTTTCCATCAACCGCATAGCTCACCGGATTGGCGAATGCCCGTCCGCCGGCCGGAAACTTCCACAACAGCTTTCCAGTTGCATCGTCCAGCGCAATGACGTCGCCATCGCCGATTGCCGAAAAGACGAGTCCACCGGCCGTGCTCAAAATGCCCGCCCATGATGGGATGGCGAGGGGATACGTCCACTTCGCGGTACCGGTCAATGGATCGATCGCCTTGATGGCGCCCTGCGCATCCTCGCCTGGCTTGGAAACAAAACGGCCAGCCAAGAACCAACTGCCTTCGTTATATCTGTCGTCGCCTGAATAGAACACGCCGCCTTCATCCCGCGTCATCACATAATGCAGCCCAGTCAAAGGACTGAATGAAGGCGCCTGGAAATTCGTCGCGCCAGGCGAATTCGGATAGACCACCGTACCCTTTTCAGTCGGAGCAATTCCATCAATTTTGACTGGCCGTCCCTTGGCATCCAAGCCCGAGGCCCATGTCTGCTTCACATACTGTTTGCCCAACAGATACTCGCCCGTCGCTCTATCGAGCACATAGTAAAAGGCGTTGCGATTAGCGAACAATACAACCTTACGCCGCGCCCCTTTCCAATTCAAATCGGCCAGCACCGGCACTTGGGTGGCATCCCAATCATGCATATCATGAGGCGTGAACTGGAAGTACCATTTCATCTTTCCCGTGGCTGCATCCAGGGCCAGAATCGAATCGGAATAAAGGTTATCGCCGGTGCGCGTCACGCTGTTCCAATCGGGTCCAGGGTTTCCCGTGCCCCAATAGATTAAGTTCAGTTGCGGGTCGTACGATCCATTCACCCAGGTTGTGGCCGAGCCGGTCTTGTAGCTTTCGCCTTTCCAAGTCTCCGCGCCCTTCTCGCCCGCTGCGGGAACGGTCCATGTGCGCCAAACCTCCTTACCCGTGTTTTTGTCGTAAGCGGCAATATAACCGCGCACGCCAAACTCGCCGCCCGCGGACCCGATCACCACAATGTTGCCAACCACCAGGGGAGCCACGGTCGATGTATAACCTTTCTTGTAATCCGCCACGGTTGCGTCCCATAGAATATTCCCCGTGGAAGCATCAAGCGCGAGTAAATGGGCGTCCAGCGTACCCAGGAAGACTTTGCTTCCGTCAATCGCAACCCCTCGGTTCACTTTGCCGCAGCACACAGGCGGGCTATCTGGCAGCACCCGGCGATATTTCCACAACACCTTTCCGGTGCGCGCCTCAAGCGCCGTCACGTCACTCGGCGGCTCGGAAATGTACATGATGCCGTCGCGAACAATTGGGGAAACCTCGAACTTATCGGTCTTGTCGATCTGATAAACCCACAGCGGCTTCAGTTGCCCGACGTTATGCTTGTTGATCTGCTGGAGCGTTGAGTGCCTGTGCCCCAAAGTGTTTCCCGAAAACGTAGTCCAGTTGGCGTCCTGCGCGATGGCGGTGGCGGCAATCCATAAACCCAATCCAATCGACTTCATTACATTCCACCTCGTAGCGCAAACAAATAAGCGATCAAATCATCCAACTCCGCGTCTTGCATCTTGCCCTGATAAGCAGGCATGCTCGATTGGGCGTTGCGCTTGATGTCCTTGGTTTTCGATTTATCAATGTTGTGAATCTTGCCGTTGCCTTCGCGGATCATGATGGCAAATTGATCTTCATTCAGCTTCACGCCGGAAACGGTTGTGCCGTCAGCCATCGAAACCCGGGCAACACTCCAACCGGGAACTATGGAAGCATTCGGCTCCAAGATGGAAGTCCTTAAATTCGATGGGCCGCGTTTCGCGCCGATGTCGGATAGATCTGGTCCCATCCGTCCGCCCGTTCCGTTCACCATGTGGCACCCAGTGCATTTGGCTTTGAACGAGGCGGCTCCCTTGGCCCGGTCGCCCGGAACAGACTGCGGAGCCGACCTGCCTAGCGAACGAACAAATGCCGCGATTTTCCATGCATCGGCATCGCTAAGCCCCAATGAGGCAGGCATGTCCGAGCCCGGAATTCCATTCTTAAGGATGTTGAACAGCGCATTGTCCGATGGGGCATGCGGCAGATTCGGACTTACCAAATTAGCGGCAAATCCATCGTCGCCCCTGCCATGGCAGAAGGCGCAGTGAACGTCGTAAGCTGTCTTGCCGGCGGCAAGGCTGGCTTGATCGGTGGGGATCTGTCCTTGGGTTGCCCAAAGCAACAGGGAGATGGGGATAAGTAATCTTCGCGACATATTTTTTTAACCGAAGCTCTGTTAAGTTATCAAAGCGGTGGAATGCAGGTCAACTTTATTACAATCAACCAGCAAAAGCAATTTCCAGCCACTATATCCTTTCGGCGATCAACGGATTGGCGGATACTCTTTGAGGAACACGCGCAAAACGGAGCTCCGGTGGCCAGAAAGTTTTCGTGTTCCTCCAATATTTGGCGGCCCTGCCCGCGGGCCCTTTGCGCTTCTAGTCAACGCTGCTCTTTAAGTGCGGTTGCAGTTTTGCAACCAGTAAGGGCGGCAGCGGGTGAGCCGTTTTTGTTTTCGCCGACATGCACACGATCACCAACTTCGCGGTTGCAGCCTCCACATCGCCTTTGCGAATCGAGTAAGCCATTGTGTAAGAAGCCTTGCCGATGCGATCTACCCAAACATGAATATCCAACTGATCGTCGCAAACAAGCGGGGCCTTATAATCGGCTTCAACGCGTACTCTCGGATACTTGAACTCGTCGAGAGACATGCCGCCAAAAGGTCTGCCGATCGAACGGAAAAATTCCATCTCGGCTGCTTCCACGTGCCGGAATAAGGCGCTGTAATGAATACGCCCGCTGGCGTCGGTATCGACAAAGAGCAAGCGTGTTTTCCAAATGAAAGGAGCCATCCGTACTAGCTTACCGCTGCTACCATGGAGGAACGGAATCCTCCTTCGATATTCATATTAATCTAATCAAACCGCCCCATAGCGATGACTGCTTAGTTTGGCGCAAAGGCGGCAAGCGTTGGAACTTCTGAACGCTTACAAGATGGATCTTGGTTTATCCCGCTCCGCCTTTACGCTAATTCCGGCCCTCGCCTGAGACATTGCGCGCCCACATGCAGCAAAGGGTATTTCAGGCATCGACCGGAAAGCATTGGCTGAAATTACCCGAAGCCGAGGCAGCCTAAAGTGTCTAGAAAATGAGTTTCAAACCAAACTGCAGTTGACGCCCAGTTGCTTGTGAACCGCTCAGCTTACCGAACTCCGGGTTGTTGTCGTTACATGCCGAACCGGGCGTTCGTCCAATGCAAGTCATAGACGGGCTGTTGGAACTAGGCAAACTGAATGTTGGAGTATTCGTCAGATTGAATGCCTCGGCGCGGAATTGAAGATGCAGCCGCTCGGTGAAATCGACTTGCTTAAATAAAGAAAAATCGAAATTCACCGAACCTGGGCCGCGGGCTACCCGTCTCGCGGAATCGCCGAAGAGTTGAATGGCCGCACCAGTGTTGCTTGGAATTGTGCCCGGGACACGGAAGGCGGCGGCATTGAAGAATAGATCCGGACCGCGCCCGCTTTCTACTTGAATGGGTTGGCCTGGAACGCGGTCAGGTACGTTGAACGTATTGAATATCGGCGGCAAGCGATTGGTGCGGATGTCCGTTGGAAAGCCGCCGCGAAGGGTGGTGATGCCGTTGATCTGCCATCCTCCTAGCACTGTTTCCGCGGCGCGGTTGCTGTTCAGCCAGCGCTTTCCACGGCCCCAAGGCAACTCGTACCCGTAACTCACATTGAAGATATGAGCCACGTCGATTGGGGCAAGGCCCTTTTCGCGCGATAGGTTATAGGAGTCCAGTGCAATGGATGTGCCGCCATTCTGTGTGAAGGAACTTGGTCCGGATCCACCTTCCTCCATATTCTTTTGCCAGGTGTAATTGACAAGGAAGTTGAGGCCGTTGCGGTGGCGCTTCTCCACCCGCAGATTGAAGGCGTTATAGTTTGACTTCGCCTTTGAGAAAGTTGGGATCACGGTGCCGTTCACCATGGGATACGGTCGTTGGCTTTGAACGTTACGCCCCGTCAGGGCGTACTCAAATGGAACTTGGTTCACGTTGATAAACAAAGTGGCCAGGTCTCTTCCACGCGCTCCCTGGTAGGACGTTTCGATCAGCAGCGCTTCCGCCGGCTGGAATTGTATGGAGAAGCTATATTGCTCCAGCTTAGGAAAGCGGGCGTCGTGAAATCCTTGTGAGCGGATGGTCCGCGTCAACGGCGCCGCAGCGCTATAGCCTTCGAGCCCTATGGCCGTTGGTCCGGTCAACACTGGGGAGTTGATCGAATAGGGCGGAGCTACCGTTTTTGATGCACTTACGACCGGGGCTACCAGCGCAGGTGTGTTCGGATTGTTACCCGCCAACTGTGTCACTTCC
This sequence comes from Bryobacterales bacterium, assembly GCA_043785065.1. Classification (GTDB taxonomy): domain Bacteria; phylum Acidobacteriota; class Terriglobia; order Bryobacterales; family Bryobacteraceae; genus JANXSF01. The sequence continues at coordinate 6,765 of JAYVXT010000130.1, forward strand.
TGGTTCTGATCGCGAAGTCCGTAGAAAATTCCATATCCGCCGCGTAACACCCATCGCCGGCGCGCCTGATATGCGAAGCCTGCCCGAGGGCCAATGTTGTTATGATCTCCGTCAACGATTGCGCGTGTATAGCCATCTTTGCCCGGGACAGCGAAGCGGGATTTATCCAAATCGAAGAGCCCACCACGATCACGGATGTCGATGGGTTGCGTATATAGGTCGTAACGTATGCCCAAGTTCAAAGTCAGCTTCTTGGTGATCTTCCAATCGTCCTGGAAGAATGTTCCGAAATAGACATCGGCTTGGCGGCCCCAGTCCAGCATTTGCGTCCCTTGAATGAGGCTGGGAAAGCCCATCAGGTAATCGGCGAAGGGCGCGCCTGAACCGGCGGAATCGCTGCTTGAGGAGAAAGTTGATCCGAAGATAAATTGCCCGAAGAAAGGATTGCCGCGCAAATTGTCGTACCGGTTGCGGCGCAAGTCGGCTCCAACTTTCATGCCGTGGGCGCCGCGGTTGATGGAAATCGTGTCGGCGAAGTGGAAGCGGTTTTCGTAGTTCAGGTCGCTTGCGCCGCCGCCCCAACCATCGAATTGGGTGGAACCCGTGCCCTCGCCCGAAAAATTAAAAGCGATAGACGGAAAACCTTTCACAGGGAAGGGAAACAGGGACACTTTGTTATCCAGGGCAAACTTCGCTCCTTCGTTCACGCCGTCCACTAGGCGGCTGCCGTTATGCCGCGTGTATCCGGCGCGGAACTCATTGACCAGAGTTGGGGAGAAGACATGCGTGTCGCTGAGGACGGCTTGAAAAATGTCGCGATATAACGTGTTGCTGCCGCCGATAAAGCCATCGAAGGAGCCAGGTTGTGGCGTTGTGGAGTTGCTCTTGGAGATGCGCCCAAAAAGGTTGTTCTTGGAGCTTACAGCGTGGTCTACGCGCACGTCCCATTGGTCTTGATCAAAGCCGCGCGGCACTTGGCGGAAGAAGTTTCGCGATTGGGCTCCGACGGCGCCGAAGTTGGCGTCTGGGATTAATTTTAGAACGGCCGCCGAGGAGGAATTGATGAGCGAAGGCGGAATGATGGCGTTGGGAAACAAGGTGCTGATCACTGTGCCATTCGGAGCCAAGCGGCGGGCGAAGGGATCGAAGATTGGGGTGCGCAAAGAAGATAGGTCGCCATTGCGGACTGAACCGGGCGGGACACTTCCGATGGAGGATGCGGATGCTGTGCGTTGGCGCGTGCCTTGAAAATCGCCGAAGAAAAATGTCTTGTTGCGGATGATGCGGCCTCCGAAGACTCCTCCGTATTGGTTCTGCCGGAACGCGGCGCGCGGCAGGCCAGCGGCATTGGTGAAGAAATTGTTGGCATCCAACTTGT
>JAYVXT010000131.1:0-2447 GCA_043785065.1 Bryobacterales bacterium
GCCCGGGGCGATTTTCGTCGCTTCAAAAACTTCCTGGTCGGTAACTTCCTGGGCCATTCCGACTAACTTCTGAAGATGGTTCTTGATTCTATCCTGAACAATGCGTTCATTGGAATTCATCAGCAGGAATACAAGCTGCTCACCGGGAGCGTCTTTGAGAGTTTTGTAAACCAGCGACGCCTTCTTCAACGCTGGCGCTTTGATTTCCTTTTCCAGCTTCTTCGACTTTGCTTCCAACTGCTGCCACCCGTTAACCGTGGCTTTGCCGATTCCCATTTTCTTAATCAACTGCGCTTTCTCTTTCGGAGAAAACTTTTGGGTCAACAAAAAGAGGAACAAGCTGGCGTCATTGGCGGTAAAGCCGATTTCGAAGGGGATGTTGGTGCGGGCCTTCATCAGCTTTTGCATTCCGGCAAGATTCACCTTCGCTCCAGTTAAAGCGGGGGAGAAGAGAGGAAGAATTTTCTCCTCATCCAGAATGCGGAGCAACTCGGCGGGGTTCTGCTCGGCGGCCATCCGCATCAGCTCCGGCCCAAGAATCTCCTCGGATATTTTCAGATGCAAGCCGGCTTCTTTCACATTCCCGTACTGTGAACGAGTGCGCTCGGACAACGGGAAATTCATGCGCACACTGAAGCGCCACATACGCAGGATGCGAGAGGGATCGTCGTACAGCGCCTGGGAGTAGGCGGTATGGATTTCGCGACGCTCGAGGTCGGCCAAACCATTCGTGGGATCCAGCAAAAGGCCGCGCGAGGCTTTATTGAGCGAAAGCGCGATTGCGTTGATGGTAAAATCCCTGCCCTTCAGGTCTTCGTGGATAGTGGCTGGGACTACGGCCGGTTTCGAGCCCGCGCGGCCATTTTTTTCCACCTTCGCCATGGCAAATTCGGCCGTGACATTGCCGGGGAAGAGCACTTCGATACTTTTCTTGCGTTCATCGGTGGAGACGATCTCACCGTTCATCGATTTTTGCAGAAGCTTCACGAACGGTTTTGGAGAACCTTCAATCACGAAATCGAGGTCGCGAACGGGGTAGCCGCCAAGGACGTCACGCATCGCTCCTCCGGCCAGAAAAACACTGAGGTTTGCTTCCGCAGCCGCCGCTTGAACGGCATTCACCAACTGAAACTGACTAGTGGTCAGGTGGCTTTCGAGCATGAAAATGTAATCACTCATTAAGAGACAGCTCCAAAAACTTCGATGATCCCGCGCAATTCGCGCTTGGCTTACTTCCATTAACCGCGCAAAACGGACTCGCCTTTGCGCTTACTTCCATTAACCGCGCAAAACGGACCGGTTTTTGCGCCCCCTACCATGATGCGTCGGCATCGCTGACGGTCACGCCCTCGGGTGATGCTGGTCCACGACCTGGCGCAATCGGCCTCGCATCACGTGAGTGTAGATTTCAGTAGTCCCAATATCGGCATGCCCCAGCATGGTTTGAACGCTCCGCAGGTCAGCCCCGTTCTCCAGCAAATGGGTGGCAAAACTGTGACGCAACACGTGAGGGGTCAATCCGTGGAAGATACCCGCCTTCTTACCCAATTCCCGCAGCGCGATCCAAAACATCTGACGGGTCATCCTGGACGCTCGTCCTGTCACAAACAAATACCGGCTGGCCCGGTTCTTAAGTATCACTGGTCTTGCCGATTGCAAATATTCGTTAACAAGCGCCAAGGCTGAACGCCCAACGGGGACCAACCGCTGCTTATTCCCTTTCCCTGTCACCCGCAGCACTCCCATGTCCGGATTCAAATCAGAAACCTCTAAAGAACATAATTCGGAAACTCGCAAACCAGTGGCATAGAGCAATTCCAGCATAGCGCGGTTTCGTAATCCAAGCGGATCTTCAAGGTCCGCAGCGTTAAGTAGTTTCTCGATATCTTCTGAGTTTAGGAATTTAGGAATGGCTTTCCATTGTTTTGGGGCTTTAAGAAACTCGGTTGGATCAGCTGATATGACTCCCGCACCAATCAAATGGGAGTAAAAACCTCGCAAAGTAGAAAGATGGCGAGCGATGGAACGGCTGCTAAGTCCTTTTTTATAAAGAAGATCGATATATTTGCGCAAGTCCTCTTCCACGGGAGCACAGGCGAGCTTCCGGTCTGCGGCATAAGCGGCTAAACCGTTTAGATCTAGTGACATAGCTGAAATCGAGTTAACCGCCAACCCCTTCTCCATCCGGCAACAGTTAAGGTAGCACTGGATGTGAGCGGACAAAGAAGCCACTTCCGGCATTGTGCCAATGATACAATACTTACGAAAATGTTTGGAAGCAAACCATCCCGGGAGTAGCGTTTTTTGAATACAGCAACTAATAAAAAGGCGCTCATTTTGCGATTCGACCGTGAATCGCTGGAAGGTTTTGTCAATTCCCAGGAATTGGCGACGGCTGAGGGGGTGCAATTGCTAACACCCCAAGGGCAGGTGCAAACCGTACCCTT
>JAYVXT010000132.1:0-8128 GCA_043785065.1 Bryobacterales bacterium
CCGAAGTTTGGCAAGGTGTATCACATCGGCTCCCCTGCTGAAGAATTGGCGATGCTGCGCAAGGAGGGCGGCTATGTTTGGCAGGCGCATCCACGCACGAAAGGCTCCAGCGGCTATCCCGATGCCATCAAGGATACCGAGCATTTCAGGAGTGAGCGCTATATAGGCGGCTCCTACCAATCGCTGCCCGTTGACTTATCGCAGCAGCGGCTTTGCGAGGTGCGCTGCCTGGGGACACTGGATGATATGAACAACTGGGGCGCGACAAAGTATCTTGTGGCCGAAGGCGACACTTACGCTAAATTCCCCGATGACGAGACCTATCCGCACTTACTGGTGAATTACATCAAGCTGGCCAAGTTGCCTGCGTTTGACGAAGATTGGTCGCCGATCTTACAGGCGCTGCGCGATGGGCAATTCTTTGTGACCAGCGGCGAAGTGCTGATTAAGAATTATGCCGTTCAAGGGACGGGCGCGAAGCGAACTGTGGTGGCCGAAGTGGAATGGACCTATCCTCCGGAATTCGTGGAAGTGGTGTGGGGCGACGGGACATCCACCGACCGGCGGATTATCCCAGTAACGGACCGCGCCCCATTTTCAAGCGGCAAGTTCACCATTCCGATAGACGCGTCCGGCAAGAAGTGGGTGCGATTCGCCGCCTGGGATTCGGCGGGCAACGGGGCCATTGCCCAGCCTGTGGCCCTTCAGTAGAACACCACCACTCTATGCCAGAATGACGAAATGCGGCTTCTGCTTTTCCTTTCTCTAAGCGGTGCTGCCTTGGCCGCCGATACCATGCCTCCCGATGAGGAACAACGATTGGCGCGGGAAATATATAAAGAGATGATCGAGGTCAAATCCGGTTTCACCACCGGCACAACCACGCCCATCGCGCAATCCATCGCCGCGCGCTTCAAGGCTGCTGGATTCCCGGTAGCAGACATTTTCGTTGGTGGGGCGGCTCCAAACAAAGCCAACGTTGTGATTCGTTACCGCGGCACGAGTGCGCGCAAGCCCATCCTGCTGTTGGCCCACACGGATGTGGTGGAAGCCAAGCGCGAAGACTGGACTGTCGATCCTTTTGTTTTCCTCGAAAAAGACGGCTATTTCTACGGCCGCGGCACGGCGGACGATAAGGCGCAAGCCGCCGTCTGGGTGGCCACGCTGCTGCGTTTCAAGCGCGAAGGCTACCGGCCTGGCCGCGATTTGATCCTTGCGCTAACGGCGGACGAAGAAGGCGGAGGCCCGTTCAACGGCGTCGATTGGCTGCTTCAAAAACATCGTGACCTGATCGAATCGGAGTTCGCCCTGAACGAAGGGGCGCGCGGCATGCTGGTCAACGGCAAGCGCGTGGAGCATCACGTCGGGTTGGCTGAAAAACAATTCCTGAACCTTCGTCCGGAGGTTCGCAACAAGGGCGGCCACAGCGCACGTCCGGTTGCCGACAATGCCATTTATCATTTGGCGGGAGCGATCCAAAGGCTCTCCACCTTTGGTTTCGATTTCCACCTGACTGACATCACGCGGGAATATTTCCGGCAATCGGCTAAATCGGAATCGAGCCCGTTGGCTGCGGATTTGAACCGCGTCGCAGAGGGCGACAGGGAGGCAATGAAGCGCGTTGCGGCATCGTCCGCACCATTGAATGCGATGATGCGAACCACGTGTGTCGCCACGCAACTTGAAGGCGGGCATGCCACCAACGCGCTGCCTCAACTCGCCGCCGCCAACATCAATTGCCGCCTCTTGCCTGACGATAAAGTGGATCGCGTAATTGCCGAACTGAACAAGGTTATCGCCGACGGCCAAGTGGCCATTTCCATCACCACCTACGAAGGCGCGAGCCCAGCCTCGCCATTGCGCGAAGACATTATGAAGGCGTTCAATCGCATCACCGATACAATGTGGCCCGGTGTGATTACCGTTCCCACCATGGCCGTGGGCGGATCCGATGGACGCTACTTGCGCTTGGCCGGCATTCCCACATACGGAGTTCAAGGGTTCTTTCAGGATCGCGACGATGTACGGGCGCATGGCCGCGATGAGCGGATGCTAGTGCGCTCCTTCTATGAAGGCCAGACGTTCCTGTATGAATTTGTGAAAGCTCTGTCCCATTGAACCGGAATTTTAGGACAATCAAGGTATGCACAAGATTCACCTTCTTCTCTCGCTTAGCGGCGCACTAGCCGTATTTGCCGCCGTGGCGCTTGCTCAAAAACTGCAATATCCCAAGACGAACAAGGTGGATCACGTGGATACCTATCACGGCACAAAAATTCCCGATCCATACCGCTGGTTGGAGGATGACAACTCCGCGGAGACCGCCGCCTGGGTTGAGGCTCAAAACAAGCTAACCTTCGGCTATCTGGAAAAGATCCCGTATCGCGCGCTAATCAAGAAGCGGCTGGAGCAGCTCTTCAACTATCCCAAAATCGGCGCTCCATTTCGTAAGGAACAATTCTATTTCCTTTCGAAGAACGATGGCCTGCAAAATCAAAGTGTCTTCTACATTCAAAAAGGGCTCGACGGCCCGCCGGAAGTTCTGATCGATCCCAATAAATGGTCGGCTGACGGCACGGTGAAGCTTGCCCAGTTCGCGCTTTCGAAGGATGCCAAATACGCCGTGGTGGGCACTTCTCTCAGCGGCTCCGACTGGGAGGAATTCCAGGTTATGGAGATCGCAACCAAGAAGATGCTACCCGATTCCCTTAAGTGGGTGAAGGTCTCCGGGGCCGCTTGGTCAGGGAACGGATTCTTCTACAGCCGCTATCCGGAACCTGTGAAAGGCCACGAGCTTTCAACACGTAACGAAGACCATCAGGTTTGGTATCACAAGACGGGCACGGCGCAATCGACCGATGAGATGGTTTACAAGGACAAGGCCAACCCGCAGCGCTTCCATATCGTTTCCTCCACCAAGGATGAGCGCTTCGCCATCCTTGACATATCCGACCGCGGCAAGGGCTTGAAGGGGAATTCGGTTGCATTTCGCGACTTATCAAAGCCGGATAAAACCTTCACGCCGATCGTCGCCCAGATTGGCGACGACAGTTTTCAAGTACTCGACAACGTTGGCGATAAATTTCTGATTCAGACCGACAAGGGTGCTCCAAACGGCAAGGTTGTGCTGTACGATCCGAAGACGAAAAGTTGGGTCGATGTGCTGCCCGAAAAGCCAGAGCCGCTGCAAACCGCCCACACAGTGGGAGGCAAACTCTTCGCCACCTATCTTAAGGATGTAACCACCCACACTTATATGTACAGCCTTGCAGGCAAGCTTGAGAACGAGGTGACGATGCCGGGTCCGGGAACGTCGAGCGGATTCACCGGGAATAACGACGATAAATTCGTTTTCTACACATTCACATCGCTTAACTACCCGCCGACGATTTTCCGATACGACATCGCTTCGAAACATTCCACCCTTTTCCGCACTGTGGACATTCCAGGCTACAAGCCTGAGGCTTACGAGACCAATCAAATTTTTTTTAACAGCAAGGACGGAACGCGTGTTCCTATGTTTTTGGTTTATAAAAAAGGGTTAAAGCTTGACGGAAGCAACCCAACTCTGGTGTACGGATATGGAGGCTTCAACGTCATTACATCGCCGGTTTTTAGCGCCCTACGCATCGCGCTGCTGGAAAACGGCTTCGTCTATGCTTCGGTGAATATGCGCGGTGGAAGTGAATACGGAGAAAAATGGCACGAGGGCGGAATGAAGCTGAACAAGCAAAATGTCTTTGATGACTTCATTGCGGCTGCGGAGTGGCTTGTGGCGAACAAATACACATCGCCGGAGAAATTAGCCATGCAGGGCGGATCAAACGGCGGATTGCTCGTGGGGGCGGTTTTAAATCAACGGCCCGACCTGTTCAAGGTAGCTATTGCGCAGGTAGGCGTGATGGACATGCTGCGTTTCCACAAGTTCACCATTGGCTGGAACTGGATTGCCGACTACGGGTCTAGCGATAATGCCGCTGAGTTCAAAGCGCTCTATGCGTATTCGCCGCTTCACAACATCCGCGAAGGAAAATATCCGGCGACGCTGATCACCACGGCCGATCATGATGACCGTGTGGTGCCCGCTCATTCCTTCAAGTACGCCGCGACGCTTCAGGAGAAACAGCGCGGCGATGCGCCGGTGTTGATTCGCATTGAAACCAAATCGGGGCATGGGGCGAGCAACACGGCGAAGCAGATTGAGGGCACGGCCGATATTGATGCTTTCCTGTTTCAGAATCTGGGCGTTACGCCGCATTTTGGCGCGGCTGAACGTTAGATAACTAAGATGGCGCACACGCCCCATTGCACGTCTTGGTAATCGCGTCTTCCCCAAATCAGTTGAGCCCGCGCTGTTTTAAACTACCGCGAAGCCGTCATATGCTTGAGTTGCAGTTTCTCCATCCTTGCCGCCCAATCCTTTTGCAGTTCCGACCGGCGCTTGACGACGTAGCTCTTAGCTTCTTCGAAATTGTTGAAAATTTTCTTACCTTTTAGCAGATTGCAAGCGCGGCAAGCGCAAATCAAGTTGTCCGCATCCTTGGCGCCTTTCTGCGCTCTTGGCCGGATAAAATCCACCGACATTACCAGGGAGTTATCGAAATTAGACCGGCCATCGAGCCCGCAATACCGGCAGCGATAGTGGTCACGTTCCAAAATTTGACGCCCTTCCTCTGTTGTTAACGGCTATCAGACGCACCGTCCAACGAGCGCTGCCCTCGGGAGGCTCGCCACACACCATGGCGATGATGCGTTGTTTCCGGCTGTCGTCGAGCAATGGCTTAGTTAACGTCGCCGGCCAGTTTGGCAAGCGGTGGCAGCGTTTCCTATTCCATCGATGCGAACACTGGGCCAGCGCGGAGTTCCAGTATCGCGATCCTCGATGTGTCGAACGCAGAGGTGGGGCGTCACACCATTACTCAGGACGGGTCTGCAAAGGTCCCGATTCTGACCGGTGGCACGCTCGGCAATGGCGCAAGTTACTTACCGGGAGGCCTCGTCGCCGGGTCGTGGGGAACCGTCAAGGGGTCTAGCCTCAGCACGGTGGCGCGCATTTGGCAGGACAGTGACTTTGTTGGGATTGGCAACAAGCTTCCCACAATTTTAAGCGGGGTTCAAGTGTTGGTGAACAACGTTTCGGCGGCCGTGTATTTTATCGCTCCCGGACAGATTAACTTTCAGATGCCGGCCGGTATCGTGGGAAGCGCCTCGGTGCAAGTCCTCGTCAACGGCCAGTCCAGCAACTCGGTGACCGCTGCAACCGCGTCAAGTTCCCCAGTTATTTTTCCGGTGATCCTTCAAGGCGTGAATTATCCGGCTGCGGTCTTTTCGGACGGGAGGATTGCTGGCGATCCAGCTCTTGGTTCAGCATTTCGCAACGCTAAGCCGGACGAGGTTTTGCAGATCTTCGCAACCGCATTGGCTCCAGTTCCCGCTGGCGTGCTGCCCGTGCAGGAATCGATCACAGGAGTAACTGTCACGATTGGAAACATTACGGTTCCCGCTGACTTCGCGGGCTTGGTGGCAGTCGGCGAATTCCAGATAAACGTGAAGGCGCCACAGCAGTTCGCCACCATGGCCGCTGGCCTGAATCCGATTACGATCGCAGTCAACGGGGTATCATCTCCACCGACAATCAACTCATCGCCACCGGCAGCGATCATGATCCCGATTGGACAATAGGATTGGGATTGCCCATAGCCCGTCGAGATTCCGTTTTTCCTTGTAAACGTGGTTCCTTGAATGTATTCCAGGAAGTACTGCACCTTGAATTCCAATCATGGAGGAAGTAAACCATTTACAGATTAATTAAGTGACTTCAGTAAACAGGCCAAAATCTCTTAGGTGGACACCCTGATCCCAAATTGCACATCCCGATTCCCTCGATCAGCGGCCAATAGTGCTTAGCTTGGGCTTGCGGCCGGAAGTTATTCAATGCGAAACAGACGCCACGATGCGGCCGTCCTCCAAAGTAATCGCGCGGTCGGCCCGCGAGCCAAAAACCGTATTATGCGTTGTCAGAAGTATGGCCAGTCCATCTTCCTTTGCCAGCTTCTGAAACAGCGCAATGATAGATTCACCAGTGGCTTTGTCCAAATTACCTGTAGGCTCATCGGCAACCAGAATCTTAGGTTCAATGATAAGCGCTCGGGCAATCGCCACACGCTGCATCTGCCCGCCGGAAAGCTCGCGCGGCAAATGGTTCGCACGGTCGGTCAAGCCAACGGCCTCAATCACGCGGCGCGTTTGCTCCGGGTCAGCTTGAAGACCAAGGAACATTAGAGGCAGCTCGATGTTCTCGGTTACGGTCAACGTCGGAAGAAGAGAAAAATTCTGGAATACGAAGCCCAGCACGCCGCGCCGCACCTCAACCAGTTCGTCTTCCGAAAGCCCAGCCACCGATTTCCCGTCGATCACTAGCGTACCCCCGGTAGGGGCGTCAAGACCGGAGAGAAGGTTGATGAGCGTGGTCTTTCCTGAACCCGATGGCCCCATAATAGCCACAATCTCTCCTTTGCGGATCGATACATCCACACCGTCCAAAGCCTTCACTGTTTCCGCGCCGCGTTTGTAGTAACGCTTCAGCCCATGCGCCTCAATAATAAAGTCGTTCATGATTACACCCCCTTGCTGATTGCTTCAACTGGCCGCATGGACGAAGCGCGCCACGCAGGATAGAGACCCCCAAAAAATCCCAGCGCCACCGCGCCCGCGACAGCGTACAGAATCACTTCAGGCGTGATACTGACAATCGATCCGGACACGCCGAAATCGGCGATAGATCGGATGGCTCTCTCCACCAAGCTTGAGCCCACCACGGCTAAAATCGACCCCGTCACCGCCCCAATTAAACAAATGATTACAGTCTCCAGCCAAATTAATTGAAAGATGGAACCGCGCCTTGCGCCAAGCGCCTTCATGATGCCGATCTCCGCGGTACGCTCATAGACGCTCATCAGAATCGTGTTAATGACCCCGATTAGAGCGACGATGATGGCAATCACAGCCACCGCCGCAATCATTGTTTGCGCGGTCGCAACCAAACTCACCAGCGTGTTCTTCACTTGCTGTAACCCCACTACCTGCACCTCAGGCAGTTTCAGCCAACGCGTCTCAAATTCCAGCAGCTTGAAGGCATTGAATTGCTTCAGCTTGATTCCCAAAATAGTCAACTGCGAAGGCCTCCCGAAATACTCACGCGCCACATTGATCGGCATGAACACGGTGCCGTCATCTTGCGTGCCCGTGCGTTCAAGCACGCCCACAACCTTGAATTCATGCATTACAGGTTCTGGCTCTCCGGCCGGCGCAATAGATGCGTAGAATGCATCCCCAACTTTGCGCTGTTCGTATTCAGCCGCCTCGAAGCCCAGCACAACGTCGGTTTTGCTATCCGCTTCAAACCAACGGCCGCCATCATAACCAGGGCCTTTCTTCAAAGCGATCCAAGGCTTCATCACCTTGTAGCTGGGCACTTCAATTCCGCTAATCACCGAAAAGTTACTAGCCCCGGCATTATCGCGGATACCGCTGCCTTGCTTCTGCGCCACACCGACAAAGATAGGGGTGATGCTTTCAATCTCCGGGTCGCTCTTCACTTTGTCGTAAGTGTCCGATGGCAGATATAGCAACCCTGTGCCGCCCTTCAGCATCATTGTCGCCGCCTCGTAAGGACAGCCCTTAGCCATGATCATGACCTGAAATCCGAGCATGTTAATGCTCTTGTCAATCGCCCCGCGGTAGCCCAGCATGAATCCGCCTAGCGAAACCGCCACCGTTACGGCCAATGCCACGCCGGCAATTGTCAGGCTGGTTCTTACTAGACGCCGGCGCAGGTTCTTGATTGCCAGCGCAAAGTAGCGCCGCAGTACAAAGGGGTCTGTTTTCATTAAATGATTCATAAATGCCTCACTTGAATTCAATTGCGGTCGCGGTAAGCTGATAAGTGTCCCCGTAGGGAACCAGCATCCCTTCCAAGCGCGCCTTGCGCCCTTCGTTCATCGGGGCAGTCATTGCGATCCCCTGTAAGTCGATACGAAGATTTTCCTTGCCTTCGTAGATGAAGAAGAAACAACCCATGGTTTTGCATTGGTCCGTGATTGTTCCGTCCACCGATACCAGCTTGCCT
>JAYVXT010000133.1:0-8125 GCA_043785065.1 Bryobacterales bacterium
TTGGCGGAATGGTACGCGGAACATTTGGAATTCCGCATTAATTTTGAATACGATGGCAACTACTTTGTCAGAGCGCAAAACGGCAGCATGCTGGAGATCATCCCCTCGGTCGGAGACCGCGCGGCAAACGAAATGAAAACTCCCGGAATCCGCCACTTCGCTATCGACGTGGAAGATTTTGACGCAGGCTTGGCCCAACTTCGGTCGAAGAACGTTCATTTCTTAGGGGAGCCATTCAACAATCAAGGAAACCGATTGGTTTTTTTTGCAGATTGCGAAGGAAACATCCTTCATCTGATTGCCCGCGAAAAGCCACTTCCGTAAAGCGCAAAGGGCCCGGTGGCAGGGCCGCAAAATATTGGAGGAACACGAAAAGTTGCTCCCCACCGGACTTTCGTTTTGCGCGTGTTCCTCAAAAGCGGGTCTTACTTGTTCGCAAGAGTATTCAAAGCTTTCACCTATCATGATTTTCGATTACTTTGGCTGGGCGCCTGCTTTTCTTCCATCGGCACCTGGATGCAGACGGTTGCCCAAAGTTGGCTGGTTTACGAAATTTCCAAATCGGCCTTTATGCTTGGGGTAGATGCGTTTCTTGGTCAAATTCCAATTTTCCTTTTCAGCCTGCTTGGTGGCGTGGTCGCCGACCGCTTTGATCGCCGCCGCGTATTGCTCGTTAGCCAACTGGTGCAAATGGCTTGCGCCTTCACGCTCGCCATTCTTCTATTCACACACTTTATCCATCAAGGGGGAAATGTTTATCCGATCCTCTGTTTGTCGTTTACTGTTGGCACAGCCCAAGCTTTCGGCGGGCCAGCCTACCAGGCGCTGATCCCGAGCCTTGTAAAGCCGGAGGACATGCCCAACGCCATTGCCCTCAATTCCATTCAATTCAACTTGGCGCGAGTCATCGGGCCTGTTTTGGGTGGTCTTACAATGAGCGCCTTCGGTGCGCAATGGTGCTTCACGCTCAATGGACTCAGCTACCTGGGACCCATCCTTTCGTTGTTGCTTGTGAAACCGGGATTCGTGCCCGTGCATGGAAAAGAGAGTGTGCTCGAAAGCATTCGTCAGGGAATAACCTTTATTCGCAGGCAGCCGGCCATGGTGCCTCTCATTTGCCTCGCCTTCCTGATGACGTTTCTGGGCATTCCAACCATGACCTATTTGCCGGTAATGGCCAAAGAGGTCTTCGCCGGCGACGCAAAAACCTTTACCTATCTGCTTTCAACCTCGGGCGCGGGAGCCGTCGCCGGTGCATTGCTTGTAGCGGCGTTTGGCCAAAAAAGGAAGAAAGGGATGCTGGCGCTGGTGATGCTCATGGCATTAGGCGCCTTCACTATAGCTTTCTCCCAAACTCGAATTCTATGGCTCAGCCTGGCGCTGCTATTCCTCGCCGGCGCGGCGCTGGTCGCGGTCTTCGCCTTCGTCACTTCCCTTGTCCAGTTGATCGCCAAGGATGCGATGCGCGGCCGGGTCATGAGCGTATACAATGTCGCCTTCCGCGGCGGAATGCCCTTCGGCGCGCTCATCAGCGGCTATTTTGTCCCTCTGATTGGCGTCCCGTCAGTACTCGCCATCAACGGTGGGCTTCTCGCCTGTTTAGGCCTATACTTTTTAGTAGGGAGACGCGAGGTTTCCCAGTTAGAATAATGAAACACATTCTCTTAATTTTGCTCCCGGCGCTGCTCGTAGGCGCGACTCAAGCGGAACTGGACAAGGCTCGTAACCTGCAAGATCACGCAGCTCTTGAAAAAATCGCCCAAGCCGCTGCCGCGGTCTCAACCCAAAAACCCAAGGATCCGGCCTCGCTCTATCAAACAGCGCTCGCCTACAGCTATCTTTCCGAGGTCGCACTTGAGGTAAAAGACAAAGGGAAAGCCAAGTCATCGGCCGAAACCGGCATCGCTGCGGCCCAAGCCGCCGTCGCCCTGGATGGCAAGCGCCCCGAATTTCATCGTGTGCTCGGAACCCTATGCGGACAAGTGATTCCGGCCAACATCCTCTCCGGCTTGAAGTATGGCAAATGCGCCCAGGAAGAAGTTAACAAGGCTCTGCAAATGGACCCGAAATCCGCCATGAACTGGGTTGCTAGCGGCGTCGGCAAATACTACTTGCCGGCCAGCTTTGGCGGTGGGCCCGACATGGCTATTAAAGACTTCGAAAAAGCCCTGGCAATCGATCCCCAATTAGCCGAAGCACACCTTTGGCTAGGCTTGGCCATGCGCAAATCCAACCGTAACGCCGATGCCCGCAAGTCCTTGCAAAAGGCCCTTGACCTGAACCCTCAACGCGTTTGGATCAAGCAACAGTTGGAGAAAACACCTGCGCAATGAGATTTTCCGCGCTTCTCGTGGCGGCTTCGCTCATTGCCATTAATTGTCTCAGCTACTTCGTTTTTCCAGGCCATAGTTATCTAGGGTCCGATACTCAAATCTATCTGCCCATGCTCGAGCGCATGTGGGATCCCTCGTTGCTCGGCAAGGATCTCATAGCCGTCAACCCGCACGTCTCTTACACCATTTACGATGAACTGGCCATCTTCTCCCGCAAGCTCACAGGCCAAGGCTTCGACCATGTCCTGCCCGCGCTGCACTTCCTTTTCCGGCTATGCGGAATGTACGGTATCTTCCTCATCTTTGAAGCCTGGGCCCTTTCTCCCGTCGCCGGCTTGTTTGGAACAGCCATATTCGCCTTGGGTGCGTTCGTACACGGTCCCTCGGTGATGATTTGGGAACTCGAACCAGTGCCTCGTTCGATGGCCCTTCCGCTACTCTGGCTGGCAATCGGATGGATTGTTACCGACCGCCCCAGGTTAGGCGCGGCCGCGGCTGGGCTTGCATTACTGATTCACGCCCCAACCGTCTGGCCGGTTTGGTTAATTCTTGGGTGGCTCATTTTATTCCCGCCAGCCGGGGATGCCTGGAATAGGAATCGTTGGATTGTAGCCGCTATCCTGCTTGCCTCAATCGTAGTGCTCTTCGCGCTATCGCGCCTGCAACCTGGGGAAAGGGAAAAGCAACAATTCTTTCTTCAACTCGACAATGACCTCGAATCCTTGCAACGGCTGCGGGCTTCTTACAATTGGGTCTCTCTGTGGATCGCCCTTTGGTGGAAAAAGTATTTGCTTCTATTTGGCGCGTCTCTCTACGCAGTCCATAAATTGAAAATCCTCTCGCACCCATTGCTGCGCCGCTTTCATATCGGCCTCACCTTGATTGGGGCGGCAAGCCTGGCGCTGTCCTATTTCACGCTCGAAGTCGGAAAATGGGCCATAGGGTCGCAGCTCCAATTTGCGCGCGCCGTTCTCTTCCTCATGGCGTGGGCCATGCTAGGGACCATTGCGGTAGCTCTCCGGGCAATACAAAAAAGGAAGCCAGTATCCGCGTTGGCCTGGTTTTACTTAGCTTACGCCATTCCAATCCATGCCCAGACGCTTGAAATGTATCTACCCTGGTCCGCCGCCGAGTCAATGGCTAAGAAGGTCGTCATTGCCCTTCTGCTGGCGATCACGGCTACGATCACTTTTCGTTGGATTAAGGGACAGATTGCCATACCCTTGCTTCTGGTGCTTGCTAGCGCCGCATTCTGGGTTATTCCCTATGTTACGAAGGCTCCTCCGCCACCCAACCTGTTGACCACGGACTTAAAATCCTTGACTAGCTGGGCGGGCCAAACTGACAAACAGAGTGTGTTTCATTTCCCTGATGCAGGCAAAGACCTCTACCCCGGCGCGTTTCGCGCCGAATCGTCGCGAGCTATTTACGTCGATTGGAAGAGTGGCGGCCAAGTGAACTTCCACAAAGTCCTAGCCGATGAATGGTGGAGCCGATGGAGCAGCACGCTGGCTAAGCCATACTTAAATTTACCCCTTCAGTGGTATCAGCCTTTAGGAGTGGATTACATTGTGCTACGAGCAAAGAACCGCGTGCCGGCCGCGCATCCGATTTTTGAAAATGCTTCTTACCTGGTCTACTCAGCACATTGAAAAGGTATTGGTAGTAGTAGACTGAATGAATGAAGATGAGCCACAAACACCTGTTATTACTTGCACTTCCCCTGTCGCACCTTGTTGCCGCGGATCAAGGTTTTATTAAAGCGCGCGGAAACCCCGGCGATGCTGGAATTTTCGTGGATGGCAAGTATATCGGCCCTGCAAGCCGTTTCACTGTCCCAGAAAAATATGCATTGGATCCGGGAGCTCACGATGTTGTGATCCGGGATCCCCGCTTTGAGGACTTTGCCACCAAAGTCACAATCGCCGTGCGGAAAACCACAAAAATCAGCTATCATCCCAAAAGGCTCCCTGAGCCCAAGGGACCCTTCGGCCGCTTCCGTTTGGGTGGAGGAGAAAAGGAATCGTTCCTATCGGTTACAACCGGTGATGTCGGCGCGGTTTATCTGAATACACGCTTCGTGGGGTATGTCGATGAATTGAACAATTTAGGGAGCGGCATTCTTCTACCAGTTGGAGACTACGATTTACTGATCTCCTCCCCACTATTCGGAGAGATCAAACAGACAGTAAAAATTGAAGCAAACAAATTGACGATTATTCCGCTTCCGAAAAAGGACTAGGTCAAACATGCCGAGGGGTTTTAAGAAGACGTGCTATAGGATTGGGCGCCTAATTCTATGCCAAACTTCTTGAGCTCTTCGGCGTAGTAACGCTTCTGAAGAATGTCGAACTCTTCACTGCCCTCGATAATCTCTCGTTTCTGAGATCGCACTTTGAGGCGGGCCGCTTTATCCACCTTGTCCTCGGTCACCAGAAGTTCCGTTATACCCTTGACGATTTCAAGGCGAATCTCGTTTTGATCTTTCTTCAAGCGAAACTCTCGAGATTTTCTAAATCGTTCCAAAAGTTTGTGCGATATGTCCGTAATTTTGTCGCGGGAAAGTTTCATCTGATCGCCGGTATCGCGGCCCGATGCGCGGACAATCTTCTTTTCCTTGATCAGCTGGTTCTTGATCTTCTTAAACATCTCCTGATAAGAGACGCCTTCCTTACGCATATACTCAGCGTATTGGCTAAGAATTTCCCGAACTTCCTCGTTCACGGAATCCTCAACTTCCAGCTCTTCGATGATTAAGGAATTGATAATCTCGCCGGCGGCGGCGGGGTTGGAAACTTCAATCAAGCGAGGCGCCAACCTGTTTACCAGTTGGCGTGACAAATATCCGACAAGTTCTCTAGCAAGCAGCATCCGATTAGACTTAGTCTACTGGCCCCAGCCTTGGGAAGTCAAACTTCCCGGCCGCCACGGCCAAACTGCCACCACCGTTTTTGCTGCAAACCTTCATTATTAAATACCGCCCCAACCACGCTACCTTGAGGAACGCTTTCAATAATCTTCGCCATTTCTTGAAACGAAGTTTGTCCTTTGCGAACTATAATCAGGTTGCCGTCGGCAAAATTGCCAAGCAATTCGGCGTCGGAAGACTCCTCACTTGCAGGGGCGTCAAGAATAATCCATTGAAACTCGGCGCGCAGACGTTCCAGCAATGCCGGAAGCTGTCGCAGGTCGATTCCTCCATGGAAGCTCGACCCGCTTCCATTTGCCGGCATGAAGTAAAGGTTAGTTTCTCCGGCTTGCCGCAGAGATAGCTCTAGGTCCCCGCCACGCATCGCCTCAGTCAGCCCGTTTCCTTTCTCCGCTCTCAATAAACCGGTCAGTGCTTGAGTCACCGGATTGGCGTCAATCACAAGCACTCTTTGCTCATTGCCCAAGGCCAAGGCAGCCGCCAAGTTTGCGGCTACGAAAGACTTTCCATCCATTGATGACGAACTCAGAATGCCAATCACTTGCAGATGGATTCCCCCATGTTGCCATTCCTTCCGCGCCAATGTCAGACGAGCCCGCAGACGACGGAATTGTTCCAAATACTCTCTTTTACATTTAGGATGCAGGATGCTGAAAGTTTCCAGGCATTTTGCCCATTCCAGTCGGGGAATCTCCGCCAATTCCGGTTCGAATAGGGCTGCGATTTGTGCTGGCTCACTCGCGGGAACCTCACTCGGCGCTGAAGGACCGGGCGCCTCAATGGGAGTATCCACCTTATGCAGCCGGTCCACCAAACGCAGGATTTGTTCCACACTGCTTTCCGCCTCAAGCGCCAGATCTTCAATTGCCCGGTGCGCCAGCGACGCCGGACTTTTGGCCGCAACCGTCTCGAAGCTAACGTTTTCAGAATTGCGCATTAGTTCACCGCCGTCTGCTCCATTTCATTTTTTACCTTTGCCGATTCCCCGCGCCGGATCATGGATAGCACTCTGACGGTTCGTTCCTTCTCTTGCGGAGGAGCCCACTCCACCATCTCCTCAAGCACAGCCGAAGCATTGCGCGTCATCCCCATTCTTAGGTAGACATAAGCCAGCGTGTCATAAATCTCCGTGCTCTTGGGCATGGACCGTTTGGCATCTTCGGCGTAATGCAATGCCGTCTGCAGATCGTCTCCAGTGCGAGCCATCAAGTAAGCCAGATTGTTCAGTGCGTAAGCGTTGAACTTGTCGCGGTTCACAGCTTCAAGATAAGCGGTTTTTGCCTTGGGAAAATCCCCGGCAGTCGCCATCAGCACTCCGTAGTTCAACCACACTCTGGCGTCATCCCCCTTCACTTTTTGCAGCTGCTTGAACTCTTCGCTTGCCCGTTGCTTATCTCCGGAAAGACCCAAAGCATTCGCGTAACCAAGCTTGAATTCATAGTTGTTGGGAAACTGTTCGGACAACGATTTGTACTCCTTCGCCGCAAGCGCCGCGTTTCCGTTTCGAATGGCCAGTCCGGCCGTCAAGGAACGAAGCTCCAGATTAGATGGGAACTTTGCCCTGGCGGCTTGAAGCCTGGCTAGAGCCGCTGCGGGCCGGTCAGATGCCGCCTCCCATTGCGCGCGAAGCAAAGTCGGGCGGACATCGTCCGGAGCAAGCACTCGCGCTCTTTCCAGCAGCGATTCCACTTCGTTGCCGTGTTGCATGCTGCCTTCAGCGGCCGCAAGCGTAAGCAGCGCATCCAGATCGTTCGGATTCTCCACCAAAATCTTGCGCAACGCAACGCCCGCTTCCGCGGGACGTCTTCTCGCTAAACTTGCTTTGGCCTGCAGCACCAGCGCTGGGGTGTAGCTGGGCGCCCGTTGCAGAAGGGCGCGCAATCTGTCCTGGGCAAGCGCCGCCCGCCCCGAAAGCAGGTCCGTTTCCGCCAAGGCAACCCAGCCGGGAGCATAGTTCGGGTCAAGCGTCACACTACGTTCAATCTGCTGGGATGCTTTCACCAGTTCACCGGCCCTTAGGTAGGCGCGTCCAAGATGCAAGCGCACAAAAGAGGAGTTCGGCATCTTGGTCAGAATCGTCTCAAGCTTTGCTCTGGCGGCGGTGCGCTGGCTCTCATCCCCGGAATCGGTTTGCATGGCAGCCTGATAGGCAACCAACAAAGGGTCATTGGGAGTGCGGCTCAATTCCGTCGAAAGAATAATCCTTGCCCCTTCCGGATTTTTGTTCATTAACTCCAAATCCATCAACCTGGCCGCATAGACGCTTCGCTTCCCAGGATGAGCCAGCGACCCGGCTTCAAACCATTTCCGGGCCTCGGCAAAAAGACCGCGATGGAGCCAAAAATCGCCCGCGCGAGCTTCTGCAAGCTCGTCGTTCCGATAGCTCCGCGCCGCTTCCGCAACAAGCGAGGCAGCTCCACTCCTGTCGCCAAAAGCATCGAAATGCGCCGCCAACTGCAAGGCTACGGACATTCCGGCAATGTGCTGTTTCTTTATCTGAAGCACCCGCTTGGCCTCATCGGGATGCTTCTGCTCCATCAGTTGTAGATAGAGCAGGTCGTACCCCGGACCGTACAAATCGTCTTTTTCAAGAAGGGCCTCTACCGTTTTCAGCGCTTTGTCAAACTCTCTTTGCTGGTAGTAAACGGCGGAAAGCTGCGCCTCAATCGACGAATCCTTAATGCCCTTCGCGATTGTTTGTTCCAGTATCCGGATCGCCTCAACAGGTTTCCTCTGCTCAATGAGAACTTGGGTCTGAAGGCGGTAGCCGTCGGCGATTCCGGGCCATTTGCTAATGATTCGCCTTGCCTGGTCCTCAACTTCCCGCAATAGCGCGGTAGGGCGGCCCGGATCTCCAAAATAG
>JAYVXT010000134.1:0-23578 GCA_043785065.1 Bryobacterales bacterium
TTACGGACCTTAGCCAAAGCAAGCGAGCGACCTTTTGTATATCCGGCGCGAGCTTGAATCGATTGCCATAGGCTAATTTGCCAGGCTGCATCCAATCGGGAGCTAACGGAGTTAACCAGGACGGCGCAAGATTTAAAGAACGCGGCGATGGGCGGCAATATGGACGATTTCCTGCGGCTGGATTTGGAACTGCATCGGCTAACCTGGAAGCTTACAGGCAACGATTTTCTGCCGCGCCAATGGGAACAAGTTGCGCTGCCTTTGGTGGCGTTTTTTCCGTTCCGGGCGACTTGATACTTGCATCGGCGGAAGCCCATTTGGCGATGGCATTGGAGTTGGAGCAACGGAATGCAGGGGCGGCGCGTGAGGCTAATGGGGTGCTGCCGGACGAGTTGCAAGAGAAGCTTTTCAAGCGGTAATAGAATTAAAGTTAGTTTGGGGATCGAAATCACGGCAATCGGCTGTAACGACTGGAAGATTCCATTTTTGTGCCGCGGCTGCGATCCAATAATTATTGTTGCCAAGCATCAATACTGTTCACTTAGGTTCCTAGCGTGATTAGCGCTGCTGTCCAAATGGCATCTTGACTAGCCCCCAATGGAAATCGGGGGATAATTCGAAGTCCCAACAACGGACCTAGTTTGGAAGATATTGCCGGATACTATGTGAAGATATACCCTGCCTGATACCATATTGCAATGCGTAAACTACTGATCCTTACCCTGGTATCGTTTTCCATGGCTTCAGCTGAATTAGCCACCAAGAAAGCGTTGAACCTATCGAGCATCAAAACCATGGTTGCGGCGGCTGAAGCCGAAGCGGCTAAACGGAATGTTCAAGTGACGATTTGCATTGTCGACGATAGCGGCAATTTGCTGTTTCTGCAAAAAGCGGATGGGCCTGGGCTGAACACTATCGACTACGCCCAGAAGAAAGCGCGCCACGCGGCCTACTACCGCAGTCCATCGAAGAATGCGGCGGACCAATTGAAGAGTGGCAACAACTTTTTCCTGATCTCGCCCAACTCCTTTCCAAACCAAGGCGGACTCCCCATTAAGGTTGAAGGACAAACCATAGGAGCCATCGGCGTTAGTGGGGCGGCGTCTGAAGTGGATGAGGCGATTGGGCAGGCGGGCATTGACGCCATCCTAAAGAAGTAGTTGCGTGATAGCATCAGAATGGACACATTTCCATGTCTGATATGCCTTCACCAAATCGGTTAGTATTCTCACTTTTGTTCTCCAGTTGTTTCTTGTTCGGCGCCACCACGGCCGAGCGTACCGAACAGTTCGAGATGAAAATCCGGCCGATATTGGCCAACCGCTGTTATGGCTGCCATTCCTCGGCCCCTTTGGGCGGTTTGGCGGTGAATTCCCGCAACGGTTTATTGAAAGGAGGCAAGACGGGGCCAGCGGTTGTGCCGGGCAAACCGGAAGAGAGTCTGCTGATTCAAACCATTGAACACTCCCTGGAAAAAATGAAAATGCCGCTGGGGCAATCCAAGCTGCCCGATGCGGAGATTGCGGTGCTTACGGCATGGATCAAGGACGGAGCGTTTTGGCCGGAGGCCGCCGCAGCCGCCAACGCCCCTAAAAGCAAATATGTGATCACGGCCGAACAGCGCAAATTCTGGGCTTTTCAACCGATATCAAAACCCGAGCCGCCGCCGGTGCAGAACGCCAAGTGGGCGGGGACGTCGTTGGACCGGTTTGTGTTGGCCAAGCTTGAGCAAAATAACATGAAGCCGAACAGCCCGGCAACACGCGCCGATCTGATTCGCCGCGCGTATTTAGACCTGACTGGTCTTCCGCCAACCTACGAAGAAACGCGTCGATTTGTTTCCGATCCAAGCCCGCAGGCTTTTGCCGCTGTGGTGGATCGATTGCTGAACTCCAAAGCATATGGCGAACGGTGGGGCCGTTATTGGCTGGACGTGGCGCGCTATGCCGATGACCGCATGGATAGCGACGTGATGCTGCCCTATCCGAATTCGTTCCGCTATCGCGATTGGGTGATTCAAGCTTTGAACGATGACATGCCTTACGACCTATTCGTGAAGGCGCAAATCGCCGGAGATCAACTGGCGGACGCCAAGCATCTTGCTCCTGGTTTGGGATTTTACGGGTTAAGTCCGGAGCTGACCGATGATCGCGTGGATGTAACCACGCGTGGCTTTTTAGCGCTTACGGGGGCATGCGCGCAATGCCACGATCATAAATTCGATCCGATTCCCACCAAGGATTATTACGCGTTGCAGGGCGTGTTCAGCAGCACCAAGCGCGCGGAATTTGAGATGGCGCCCACTGACCAAGTGAAGGCTTATAAGGCGCAGGCGAAGAAGATTGAGGAGTTGAAGAAGCGCATCGAGAGTTTCCTCCATAATCAAGCGACGCAATTAGCGGAAGCGTTGGCGGCGGATTCTCCTCGATACATTCGCGCGGCCCGCAAGGTGATGAGTGCGCCCGCCCAGCCCACTGCCGAGGTGGCGTCGGTCGATCAACTGGATCGCATCACGCTGGAACATTGGGTTACGTATTTGAAGACTGGCCCGGTGGATAACAAGTACTTGCGGGGTTGGCGCGAGGAATCGTTCGACCTGGTGAAGTTCAAGCAAGAGGCGCTGGCAGTGATGCTGGAACGCAAGCAGGTGGACGAAAAGAATCTGCTATCGCGCGCGACGAATGACGCCAACTCAAAGGGTGAAACCTTTGCCCTGCCGCCGGATCGGTTCTATCTTTGGCGCGATCTGTTTTTCAATGATTTCTATGGCCGTGAGTTTAAACAGGAAGAGGACGGCATTCTTTATTACGGACCCAACCGTGGTTACTTGACTAGCGATGGTACGGTGGAGCGTTTCTTTGAAGGCCAATGGAAATCGTATTTAAGCAACATGCGCGCGGAGTTGAAGGAATTGCAGGCCAAGCTTCCTCCGCAGTATGAATACGCGCATGCCATCAAGGATAATCCGACCCCGATCGATGAGAAGATACGCATTGGCGGAGCGGAAGAAAATCAGGGAGAAACAGCGCCTCGGGCGTTTCTTTCAATTTTGTCAGAAGGCGATCCGAAGCCATTCACTAAGGGCAGCGGTCGTTCGGAATTGGCCGATGCTATAGCCGATGCGAAGAATCCATTAACGGCGCGAGTTATGGTGAATCGCATATGGCAGCATCATTTCGGAGAGGGGCTGGTGCGCACGGTCAGCAACTTTGGAAGGATGGGGGAAAAGCCCAGCCATCCTGAATTGCTTGACTATCTGGCAAGCCGCTTCATTGAGAATGGTTGGAGCATGAAGAAGCTGCATCGCGAAATCATGCTGTCAGCCACGTATCAGTTAAGTTCAGATAGCAATGCCGCCAATCTTGCATTGGACGGAGATAACCGGTTGTTGTGGCGCGCGAACCGTCAGCGGTTGGATGCCGAATCGATGCGCGATACGCTGCTGAGCGCTGCCGGCGAACTGGATTTGACGGCGGGCGGGAAACCCACGCTCTTGGAAGATATTCAAAACCGGAGAAGGTCCGTGTATGGTTTCGTTAGCCGGCGGAAGTTGGACGGGTCCCTGGCCTTGTTCGATTTTCCCAACCCGAATTTGAGCGCCGAGAAGCGCACCACTACAGCCACTCCGTTACAGCAGCTTTTCTTTCTGAATAGCGAATTTTTGGCGGCGCGGGCAAAGGCGCTGGCATCGCGTTTGGATGTAGGGAAGACGGCGGAAGAGCGGATTCAGCAAGCCTATCGTTTGGTGTTTGGGCGCGAAGCAACGGCCAAAGAACTTCGCCTTGGCAGCGAGTACATTGCGCGGAGTAAGGATGCGTGGCTGAGTTACTCGCAAGTGTTGCTGAGCTCGAATGAATTGGTGTTCGTTAATTGATGGAGTATATGAAATGACCAGGCGCGAAGCATTACGTAAAGCAGGAAACGGATTTGGGGCGGTGGGCCTTGCGAGCTTATTGGGCAACCAGGTTCAGGCGGAGGTAGGGTCGCTGGCTCCGAAGGCGCCGCATTTTGCTCCGAAGGCCAAGCAGGTTATTTTCCTATTCTTGAATGGCGGACCATCGCAAGTAGACACGTTCGATCCTAAGCCGATGCTTGCCAAATACAATGGCGGCGAGATGCCGGGGAATTTGCCCAAGGCTAAGCAGGAGCGCGGTAAGGTCATGCAATCGCCGTTCGCCTTCAAGCGCTACGGCAAGAGCGGTATTGAAGTTAGCGACTTGTTTCAGAAGACTGCGGAGCACATCGACGATATTTGCGTGGTCCGTTCCATGCATACCGATTTGCCCGCCCATGCACAAGCGATTTTGCAGATGAACGTGGGGCGCATTATTCCGGGATTTCCTTCGATGGGTTCCTGGCTGACCTATGGGTTGGGAACGGAGAACAAGAATCTTCCGGGCTTCATTTCGTTGTGCGCGGGCGTGCCCGACGTTGGCGCGCAGTTGTGGAGTTCCGCTTTCTTGCCGGCGGTCTACCAAGGTACGTACGTTCCTTGCGATGAGACCGATCCGGAAAAGATGATTCAACATCTACGCAATCATTCCGCGGGCGGAGGCGCCGAGCAGAAGCAGCGCCTGGATTTGTGGAGCAAGTTGAACCGTATGGATTTGGAGCGCCGTGGCCAGGATGGGCAGCTTGAAGGCCGCATTCAATCGATGGAAGTGGCCTACCGCATGCAAGTGGAGGCGATGGATGCCTTCGACGTGATGAAGGAATCCGAAGCCGTGCGCGAACGTTACGGCGTGAATGCATCGGCGGATACTTCGGAGATGAAGATTAAATCGGCGACGCGCGATGGCGATTTCGCGCGCGGTTGCCTGGTGGCGCGGCGTTTGGTGGAGCGAGGGGTGCGCGTGGTTGAGGTTTACTTTGGCAATGACAAGCCATGGGATAGCCATCACGACATCATGGTACACCGCCGATTGGCGCGGCAGGCCGATCAACCGATTGCGGCGTTGCTGAGTGATTTAAAGGCGTCGGGGCTGTTGAAGGATACGCTGGTGATCATCGGCGGTGAGTTTGGGCGAAGGCCTTGGACGGAAGTTGCCGGACGCATTAATGTGCAGAATGGGCGCAATCATAACAACGAAGGGTTCACTTATTTGTTGGCGGGTGGTGGAGTGAAGGGCGGCCATGTGCACGGGGCAACCGATGATTTCGGGTATCAAGCGGTGGAGAACAAGGTGCATGTGAACGATCTGCATGCAACGGTTTTGCACTTGATGGGGTTGGAGCACACCAAGCTGACGTATCTGTATAGTGGCCGCAATTTTCGTTTGACCGATGTGGCTGGAAATGTGGTGAAAGAGATTATTGCGTAGCCAATGATTCCCAGGCAGCGAGTTCAGCGAATAATGCGCTCTACCTTGCCGTCGATTAGGCGAATGGAAGCTTTGTAGCGGGAGTCGAGGTAATAGACCAAGGTTTAGTGGACGCCATCATCGAGGCCAGACATCTTGGTTAGCAGGCGGGGCTTGCCAAGGCTGGCGAGCACAAATTCATGGGCCGCTGGGACAATGTTGGACAATCTCTCGTCATTCACGAATTCAATTGTGGGTTGGGTTGGAATTACTGCCGGTTGGGTGACCATGGGCTGGGCTTTGGCGACTACTGCTACAGGCGGCCGTTTACGGCAGACTTCGACTTTGCGGACAACTTTTGTCGCGGCCTTTTATTGCCTCTCCGGATAGTCTTGCTGCTCATGCGACAGCTTGTTTCAGTCTGGCCGGCGCTATCGATTTTCTGCTTGCCCCGCAGCAAGTCTCCCCAATGCCCCGGCTCCGTTCAGTCCCGGCACCTGATCTTTCAAGCAAGGCTGCGCGCTTTTTGCGCGACCGCGTAGCGGCTTGGCCTTGACGGCGAGGATCAGCGCCAGACGGGGGCCTGGGGAGCAGGGGTTTGAGCGACCGGCGGGAGGTCCCCGAAGGGGCATAGCATCCGGATCCTCTGCCGGACGAACCGGGTGAGGTCCAGGAGAGGGAAATCTCTGCTGGTTCCATGGGGATCACCCCGTTGGCTGCGCCGCGCGTCGACATTCCGGGCTCAAGACCAGGAACCACCATGTATGCATGTGAGTATCAGTACGTTCGGACTCGAATGTATTGTTTGTGAATCGGGTGACCTGTCCCTTTCCTGTCGCGCACCCAAACTGGGGTCAATCCCGGCGGTAAACTAGATAATTGCCCCCGGCCAACGAAATCCACCTTTGGTTCCTGGAAGTAGACCAGGACAACCCAGCCCACGACGCGACGGGTGAAGCGATACTATCGGCCCAGGAACTGCAACGCGCCGCCCGCTTCCGCTTCCCGCGTGACCGGCGCCTGTTCCGCGCCGCCCACACCTTCCTGCGGGAAACCCTTGGCCGCTATCTCCACCGCTCCCCCGCCGAATTGACGTTCCTCACAGGGAGTCACGGCCGTCCGGAACTGGCCTGCGGAGGGATGCGTTTCAACCTTACCCACACAAACGGGTTCGCCGCGTGTGTCATCACCTCACAAGCCGATTGCGGCGTCGACGCCGAACCGATCGACCGCCGAACGGATATCGAATTAGTCTCGAAAAATGTGTTCACCGATGAGGAGCGCGCCGCGATTCGCTCTCATCCGGAAATACATCGCCCCAAACAATTCTTCCAGTTTTGGACACTGAAGGAGGCGTACATTAAGGCCCGGGGTTTGGGCCTGTCCCTCCCCTTAAAAGAGATTTCGTTTCAAGTCGAAGACGTTGAACCAACTGTAAGCTTCGGCCCGCGCATTGCCGACGATCCCGCGCATTGGCGCTTCTGGAGCGGTATGGCCACCGCACGGCATCACTATGGAGTTGCGGTAAGAATTGACAGCGACCTGAACACCACTGAAATGAATCTACGAATATTTTGTTAGGGAACGTTCCACCCTTCCTTTCGGCAGAGGAGAGGCGCCTGTATCAGAATTTCAAATTTCTGCATCGTAGTAGGATGCCCGGTCAATGGGGAATGTGTGGAGGGATGTCTCATCCCCGTCGTAGGGCCAACCTTAAACCAACCCTTGCTAACTAAGAACAAAAAAAGCGGCAAGCTTGCGCCCGCCGCCGGAGAAATTCGGATTTGAGGGAAACACATTCAGCAACAAGCGCCTTGTTCCGGCAGGTAAGAGTGTTTACTTGCCTTTAACCCGGCCCGTTCGTTGCAATGCCAACAAGAAATACTATTCGTTGCGCGCCTGGGGCGATGAGTTGAATGCCACACCGCTATGAATTGCCACCAGCGCCATCGGCTTCGGCAGCAGGCCCATTTGACGCATCAAATTTTGAAGGTTTGATTCCAGCTCGCCGACCTTGTTGTTGACTGCGGTAAGGTTGGTTTCAAACACCGGCTGATCAGCCGGACGGAATTTGCTCAACACTGCGCTGCGAGCAAAGTCGGAAACGCTGCGGGCATTATTATTGCCGCAAGCATCTTTAAGGCCTTCGTACTCTTCTGCACTTAGCCGGAAGTTCACGAGTTTGGTTCGGGGGTGGTTGACTGCCATAAGCTTGTATTGCTCCGATATACGTAAGTGTGCGCTAAGTGAAAAATCTCTCACGCAAAATAGCACTTAAAATGCCCTCAAATGAAGGTTTTAGCAGGAATTCTCGGAGAAAACATTTTCAATAAGAAATGTTCCCCGCAAATGAGGGGATCAATCATCCCCCTTCAATATTCCCACAGCTCCTTTGAGCATCTCCGGTTCCCGTATCGGTGCAAAAGCCTATCTGAAAACCACCCACTACCTGTATGATGGAAAGATCCCCGAAGGAGCCGCCCATCTTTAAATTCTGCGTATTGGCCTCATCCAGCTCCGGCAACTGCTCTTTTATTTCCACAGATCGAACTCGGATCTTGATCGACGCCGGTTTGAGTAGACGGGAAACCTTCGCTCGCCTGGCGGCCATCGGAGAGGATCCCGCAAGGATTGACGCGATCTTTATCACGCACGAACATAGCGACCACATCGCCGGTCTGCCTGTGATGGGAAAGACTCTAATGAGACCTGTTTTCCTGACTCATAAGACGGCCCCTATGATCCCTTGGGGAGAAAAAATCCCTCCTGTCGAAGTTTTTCAGGCCGGAACGTCGGTTGTGATTGGAGACATCGAGGTTTCCAGTTTCACCATTCCTCATGACGCGGTGGATGCCGTTGGTTTCTCATTCCGCTCCCAAGGGCTGAAGGCTTCGGTTGCCACGGATCTAGGCTACATACCGGATAGCGTGAAATATCATCTACGGGATTCTGATCTATTACTACTTGAGTCGAATCACGATATTGAAATGCTGAAAGTAGGCCCTTACCCTTGGCAAGTCAAGCAGCGGGTGATGGGGCGGAACGGTCATTTATCGAACGATGCGGCTGCGAACTTTATCCGGGAAGAAATGAGCTCCCGCGTCTCCACTTTATTGTTGGGCCATCTGAGCGATCATAATAACTATCCTGCCCTGGTCGAATTATCAGCCAGTCAGGCATTGGAAGGGCGAGGCCTGCGGCTTAAGCTTGCGATCGTTGATGGGAAATGCAATTCCGAAGTTTTTGTCTACTAACACTACCTATTATGATTGAACGATATACACGCCCGGCGATGGGTGCTATTTGGAGCGACGAAGGCAAGTATAGAGCCTGGCTCGCCGTCGAATTGGCTGCCGCTGAAGCGCTAGCGGAAATTGGCGAAG
The DNA here is from genome assembly GCA_043785065.1 of Bryobacterales bacterium. GTDB lineage: Bacteria > Acidobacteriota > Terriglobia > Bryobacterales > Bryobacteraceae > JANXSF01. The sequence continues at coordinate 8,684 of JAYVXT010000134.1, forward strand.
TACCTGAGGATGCAGCGAAAAACTTGCGAGCTCACGCCGATTTCGATCTGCAACGGATCCTGGATATTGAAAGGGAAGTGAAGCACGACGTTATCGCTTTCACCACCGCCGTTTCGGAGAAGATGGACGCGGCAGGCGCTGGAGAGCATTCTCGCTGGTTCCACTTTGGCTTAACTTCTAATGATGTAGTAGATACGGCTCAAGCGTTGTTGATAATGCAGGCCTCGGTCATTTTAGCCGATGACGTGGACCAGTTGCTTGAGGTTCTCAAGAGGCGGGCGCTGGAATTTAAGAACACCGTTCAGATGGGCCGTACTCACGGTATTCACGCGGAACCAGTCACATTTGGATTGAAGATCGCCCTATGGTTTGACGAGCTTCGCCGCAATCAAGCGCGGTTAGCGGCAGCGGCCGAGGACATGCGTGCAGGGAAAATTTCGGGGGCCGTTGGGACATTTGCCCATATCGGACCAGCAGCCGAAGAAAAAATTTGTCTACGGTTGGGACTGCGTCCAGCTCCGATTGCCTCTCAAGTCATCAGCCGGGACTCTCATGCAAATTATATCAATGTGTTAGCCCTTATTGCGGCTACGTGCGAGAAGATCGCTTTAGAGATTCGTCATCTGCAACGAACTGAGGTGCGAGAAGCCGAAGAGCCGTTCGGAGCAGGGCAAAAGGGAAGTTCGGCAATGCCACACAAACGCAATCCTGTGACGTGCGAACAGATCTGCGGCTTGGCCCGAATTGTCCGTTCAAATGTACAGGCTGCCTATGAAAACATAGCTTTGTGGCATGAACGCGACATCTCTCATTCTTCTGTTGAAAGAGTCATTATTCCCGATTCTACTATTCTTGTAGATTATTTATTAACCAAGACTATTTGGCTGATAGATGGAATGCGAGTTAATGCCGATAGGATGCTACGGAACCTGAATATGACCAACGGGCTCATCTTTTCCGGACAACTCTTGCTCGATCTTTCCGCAGCAGGCATGCTCCGCGAAAAAGCATACAAGCTAGTCCAAACTCATGCGATGAGAAGTTGGGAGCAAGAAGGAAATTTTCGCGAAGCAATTGAGAATGATCCGGAGATTAAATCTCATCTCACTCCCGACAAGATTGAGCGGGCATTCTCGGTGGATAGGCAACTGAAAAATGTTGTCTATATTTTTGATCGCGTTTTTAACTGATAACCACAATGCATGGTCTTAGATAGGTTAATAATACTGGAATGGGCTGTTCGTACTAAAGTTTTTTTACCGGTCGGATTAACTGTCCTTCGCACCAAATTATCAATATAAATATGAAGTTACAGATTTTCCGTGACGTTGCTCTTCAAAACGTTTCATGCAAATCCGAAAAGGGATCATAAAAAACGCTTTCAATTTTCGAAGGTTGCCTTAAACTGTATCTAGGTGAATATGGGTGCCAAAGCCGCAGTTGCGTTAGAGGAAAGAGCCATTGATATGGCAAGAGTGTTACTGGTTGATGACAACCCTGCTTCTCGTTTGACCCTTCACAAATTGCTGACCATGAGCGGGTATTCAGTTGACTCTGCGACTTCATCCTCAGAGGCAATTCGTCTCTTAGAGAACTCTGAGTACTCCCTAGTACTGGGGGATCTACATTCAGAATCGAAGGACGCCGAGTTGCAATTAATGGCCTTCGCACGCTCAATGCTGTACAGACCAGCCACTGCGTTTGTGACCTCATCGGTTGAATATTCCCCTACCGCTCGTAACCTGCATGATGTTGTCATCGAACCGGAAGATGTTCCTGAACTGTTAGAAAAAGTGGCAGAGTTGATCGGGGAACGCGCAAGCCGCATGCTTGCCCGGGAACTGCGCCAGAGCCGGAACTAACCCTTCGAACCTACCTGAAAAACCACTTCTTCCAACGCATCCAAAGCATCCACGAAGAAGTGATCCTTTGACTCTACCCAGTGAACTTCGGGGCTTGGCTGTAAGCTCTTCATTACGTCTTCAAACGCAGGACGCGGTCCAAATTCGTCATTTGTAGAATGAATGAAGACTCGTGGGGTTACATACGGCGACTGAAGGTAGCTGGTGTCCTTGTATACAGTCGGGAATCCAACAGCGATTACCTTGCTTGGCCCCGAATCTCGGGAAATTCGCAAAGCGATGCGAGAACCAAAAGAAAATCCGGCTACGAAATATGGCAAATCGGGATAGCGTGCACGCAAAACAGCCAAACAAGCGCGGGCATCCATTTCCTCGCCAACTCCATGATCGTAAACACCTTCGCTTAAGTTAACGCTCCGATAATTGAATCGAAGCACCACGGCCCCGGCGCGTCGCAGCCCTCGAGCCAAGCGATAGACAACCTTATTGTGCATCGTGCCGCCATGTTGGGGATGCGGGTGGCAAACCAAGGCGGCAAAAGTAGGATTCGATTCTTCCGGTTCTTCGAGTAACGACTCAAGGCGACCGGCGGGCCCAGTTATCATAAGAGACTCAATACGACGAGGCATCTACTTAGTTGGAACGGAAGTTGGTGAATTGTACTTCCACTCCGAAATCCTGGCCGCGAAGCAAAGCCATCACTTCCTGAAGTGTGTCCCGATCCTTACTTGCAATCCGGACCAAGTCGCCATTGATCGAAGCCTGCGCCTTCTTCTTAGAGTCCTTTACCAAGGCCACAATTTTCTTGGCCTTCTCCATCGGAATGCCTTGAATAATTTTCACTTCCTGCCGCACCGAATTATGGGCGGCGGGGGTTATGGCTTCGTACTCGAAATTCTTCACCGCAACATTGCGTTTGATGAGTTTGGATTGGAGAATCTCGATCACGGCCTTTAGCTTAAACTCATCTGAGCTGGATAGCGTCAGCTTCATATCCTTCTCGTTAAGTTCAATGGCGGACTTGGAATCCTTCAAATCGTAACGGGTGATAATTTCCTTCATCGCCTGGCTGATTGCATTCGCTACTTCGGTTATCTCAATTTTTGAGACCACGTCAAAACTATTGTCGGGCATACTAGTAATCCTTCAGAGCCAGCAGAACTTTGGCCGTAATTTCGTCGATCAGATGCGGCATTGCCGCGTCAAGCGCCAGAGTAACGGCGGCGCGCACACGCTCTTCATCAAATTTATCTAATCCTGGACCCTTAGTGGTAGATATTTCGAGGGCATTTTCAGAAATCGCTTTCACTCCGCCCACCGCGAGTGCCGGCGCTGGTCTAGATTGGAGAATCGGGAATATCGGTTCGAGGATTGGCTGCGGCCTGGGCTCGAATTGCGCTTCTACTTTGGTTTCCGGCTGATTCGCCGGTTCGACCGTTACCCGTACCCGCGGCGTTTCGCTTCTTCTCTTTTTTGATTGTTCGACTAAGGGGCGTATCAATTCCAGCAGAGAACCAGACTCGAAAGGCTTCTGAAGAGTGGCATCCGCCCCCGACAAAGAAACTTGTCGAAGGTCAACAATCTCCGTAAGTCCAAAGGTCAAGACCACGGAAGTGAAGGAGAGGTTGGGATTTTGTTTAATTTCACTACATATGTCGTATCCTGATTTTTGGGGAAGAAAAGCATCCAACAAAATCAAGTCAGGATCCACATCCCGAAGCCGGATCATAGCGGTAGCCCCATCCGTCACCGAGGCCACCTCGAAACCTTCCTCTCTCAGAATTCGCTCGCCCATGCGTTGCGCGTGGGGGCTGTCGTCAGCCAGCAGAACGCGGCTCATCTATTTTATTTCACTTGGCTTAGTGTCGGTGTTAGTATCGGGCTTGGCAGGGGTGGCGATTACCGGAGTCTTCTTTGAAATCTTCTCTTTCTTCTTCTTGACGGGCTTGCCTTTTCCATCTAAATTAGAAGGAAGAGCATCAGGTTTTTTTTCGGCTTCCGCAGCAGGCTCACCCGGCTTCGTGGGTAGAATCTGGCGCGCATCGGGATTGGTATCCAATGCTCCGCCAGAGGCTGGCAGCACCGTAGCTCCTACGTCCGTAGTTGAAGTCGTGGGCGGTGCAATGGTAGGCACGCTTACAGGAATCGTTGGCTTCAGAGATGTCAGGGCGGGAGTTCCCGATTTAGCGGCGGCAATGGTATCAGGTCCGCGCGTGAAGGTCTGCCAGAAGTTATGCAACATGGTGGCTTTGGTTGCGTTCTCCTTCTCATACTTCATGCGTGCGAGGGCGACGGGATCGGCTTCCGGAATCTGCGCTTCGGCAGCGGTAAGCCTTTTCTTGGCTTCGTCCACCAATTTCGAGAGCGGATAATCCTTCACAATCTTTGCATAGGCATCCAACGACTTCTGTTTGAACTTTGGACCCATCTTTGAATAGGAGTCAGCCAGCGTCCACAGAGCCTGATCCGATTGCGAATAAAGCGGGTATTGATCGGTCAGAGCCTGCAGCCGGTTGGAAGCTGCCGGGTGCGACCCTTTACTGTGATAGAAAGTGCCAACCCGCATTTCCTTCTCGGCTAGATCTTCTTGAATATTGCGAAGCAATTGCTGGGCTTGTGGTGCGAATTTGGAATTAGGGAACTGGGTCAGCAACAAGCGGCATTCTTCCTCGGCCTTTGAGGCGTGCTTGTCGTCGCGATCGGGCTTTTCCATCTGCTTGACATGAATCAAGCAAACTTTTTCCTGAGCTTCGGCGGACTCTTCCATGGTGGGATAGAACAAGATGAAGTCCTTGTATTCGGCTTCGGCCTGCGCCATGCCGTGGGTACCGCCTTCGCGGAACCAGCTATCGGCAATCGCCAGCTTCGATTTGGCCAGAAATTCGCTGGTATCATAGGTGTTCATCAACGTTTGCAGCGTGATGCGCGCTACTTCATAGCGACCGCGTTCAATATCGGCGACAGCCTTGTCGAATAGAACTTTATCGGGCTGTTTCGTGTCTTTGCTAATGGGGTTTTCGTACTTACGCCGGATGCAACCGCCGGTGGAAAGCAGAGCCGCCCCAACGAGGGCCACGCACAGAAGGGATTTAGCGGACTTGGATTTAAACATCATGCTGATTTCTAACGCCTCAACTTCAAATTTTTTCTAAACATAAACGGCTCGCGCTTCGCGGGCAGCCTGGCTCAATTCGCGGATAGCCTGGGCGGGGTCCAGGGCCCCGTAAACGCTGGAACCGGCGACCACCCAATCTACTCCGGCCTTGACGATATCGCCGATATTGGCAGGACCGGCCCCGCCGTCGATTTCTATTGCAAACGAAAGGCCAAGGGTGCGGCGGGCCTCTACTAACTGACGCACCTTGTCGAGGGAACGGGGAATAAACTTCTGGCCGCCGAACCCGGGATTTACACTCATCACAAGGACGTAATCCACAAAATCGAGCACGTTTTCAAGCGTTGAAACCGGCGTGCCGGGGTTTAACACAACGCCAGCCTGGGCGCCTTCGGCCTGGATCATGCGCAACGTGCGGTCAAGGTGTGGGCATGCTTCTTGATGAACGGAAACGCAATTGGCGCCAGCCTCGACGAATGCTCCGACGTAGCGGTCAGGATCGGTAATCATGAGGTGAACATCGAGGGTTAACTTGGTGATTTTACGGATCGATTTGACGACGGACGGGCCGAGGGTGATATTGGGCACAAAATGGCCGTCCATCACATCGACATGGAGCATGCGGATACCGGCAGCTTCGACGCGATGGATGTCCTCACCCAAGCGGGCGAAGTCCGCTGAGAGAATGGACGGCAAAATTTCAACCATTTGGGCCAGTAACGATGTTATCACGGCGGGGTGGAGGGGGGCCTGCGGATGAGGGGGGTGGCGGGTGTAAAACTTTCGCTATTCATGCGCGAGGAGCTCTTTGAGCGTCACTGCGAAGTTAACTTCCGGGAGTGTTAGTGATTCGACCTGCATGAAGCCTTTGGCTCCATAAACGGCCAGTTGTTCACTTTGCGGATCGATGAGCCAGACGTGCGGTACGCCCCATTCATGGTGTTCGCGGAGTTTGCGTAGGACGTCGCTGTAGCGGTCGTCTTCCAAGACGATTTCGATGGCGACGACGGGTGGTTGGGTTGGGGCGGAATTCGGGGCGGGCCGGTAGTCGAGGACGCAGATGTCCAGGAGCCGGACAATATCTTTTCGGACACTCATGCGCAGTGCTGAGCAAACGGAATATTTAGGTGTTGAGGGCGAATAGCGTAATAAGCAAGTGAGCCAGGCTGGACTGAATGTAGCTGTGGATGTAATCGGGTATGGATCTTTCGATTAGTACGCAGTTATCTAGCTCTGCCTCCCGTTCGGGCAAGGAGGGCTTGAACCTGGAAACGGCAGTTGGATGCTGCTCCTGAATTTGTTCAACCATCCGGCCAGCCCCCGATGATAATCGTGAAGGTTCGCTTCCCAGGCTATGGCGCCGGCTTGCGGAAGCAGGCTTTCTTCCGGCTGGCCGATCTCTATGGTTTTCCCTCGCGCCATGAAAGCTACGGTCTCAACATGGTGGAAGCCATGGCGGCAAACCACCCCATCGTGTGCCTCGATCACCTTTGGCGCAACAGAAGGGATGCGCCCAGAGTTTGGCGAAATGGTAGCGGAACCATATGTTCTGGAAGCAATCAAGAGGCTCCTATCCGACCCCGTCCTTGCGCGCCGCTGTGGCGACGCAGGCCGCCTCTACGCTCAGCAGCATTCGTTTCAATCCACCGCCGCGCAACTGGCGGAACTGATTCGCACGTCTACTTAAGCTCGCGAATCCAGATGTTGCGGAAACGCATCGTTGTGTTCGGAGCCCCCTTGAAACCACTATGATCCTGCAGCAGCAGCGGACCCGTGTCCTTCCCCTTGCCATCCGCACAAGCCTTCGCTGAATCAAGGATAGGAGTATGATCTTGCACCAGCACGCCATTCCAAAGTACGGTTACCGTGCCCTGCGCGGCCAACTTGCCGTCAACCGTGCATTGTGGCCCGTGAAAAACAATATCGTAACTCTGCCACTCCTCCGGCGGCCGCGCGGCATTCACCAGCGGCGGAGCTTGGCCATACAGCGCCGCCGCAATGCCTGTCGAATAGGTCGGGTTATTGTAGGAATCCAAAATTTGAATCTCGTACTTGCCGTGAAGGTAGACGCCGCTGTTGCCGCGCAATTGTCCCGTTTGATCGGCCATCAATGGCGGTGCGAATTCCACATGAAGTTGCGCATCTTTAAATTGCATCTTGCTGACAAGGTCCCCCGCCCCGGTTGTGCAGTGCATCTCCCCATTTTTGGCGATGCATCCGGCGGGTGAGCCATCTTTCTTGGTCCAGGCGGAAAGATCCTTGCCATCGAAAAGCACTACCGCGTCGGAAGGGGCTTTCCCAGGCCCGCCAGGATCCACAACGCGAGGTGTAGGCTGCGCCATCAAAATGACGGAAGCGAAAACAGCGGCGGGAAAAACTTTTAATTGCATCACGGGACTATTATGACTAGAATTTGGAGCAGAGGAAAACATTGGCCGAATCCATACCTTTAGAGCTCACCCCACAACAGGTGCAACAGCGCATCAAGACCGGTGAGAAATTTTGCCTGATCGATGTGCGCGAACCCTGGGAATTCCAAACCGCCGCCATCGCCGGCGCCAACTTAGTGCCCATGGGCAACGTGCCCGCCCGAATTCAGGAATTGGAGGCCCAGGCCGAGGAAAGTCCTTTGCTGGTAATTTGCCACCATGGCGTTCGCAGCTTGAACGTCGTCCACTGGCTGCGGCAACAAGGTTTGGAAAATTGCGCGAGCCTCCGCGGCGGCATCGATCAGTGGAGCCGCGAAATTGATGCGGCGATTCCTCGATACTAGCGCGATACTGGTATAGGAACCGTTTATGAATCGTCGCCAGTTTTTCCTTTCCAGTTTATCCGCTGCCGCGCTGCAATCCCAGCCGGCGCGCAAACCCAATATAGTTTGGATAATGGCGGACGATCTAGGTTATGGCGACCTTGGCTGCTACGGCCAGAAACATATTCAAACTCCCAACATTGATCGCTTGGCCAAACAAGGCACACGCTTTACCAACGCCTATGCCGGTTGCACCGTTTGCGCCCCATCACGCAGCGTCTTAATGACCGGGCATCACATGGGGCACACCAGTGTTAGGTCGAATCCCGGCGGCGTGCCGCTATTGGCTACCGACTATACGGTTGCCCAAACATTGAAGCAAGCCGGATACGTGTGCGGCTGCTTTGGCAAGTGGGGCTTGGGGGAATGGAAGTCCGATGGTGTTCCGGAAAAACATGGTTTTGATCGATTTTTTGGCTTCTACAACCAGGTTCACGCCCACAATCATTACCCCGGGTTCCTATTTGAAAATGGGGAACTGTCGATCATTCCGGAAAATAGATTCTCCGCAAAAACCATTTACGCGAATGATGTCATTACCAATGAGGCGATCCAATTCGTTGACGCACACGTGGGACAACCCTTCTTCTTGTATGTCCCCTTCACCCTTCCCCACGTTGGTCTTGAGGCTCCGCGCGATTCAATGACGTCCTATTTAGATAAGATCAAGGATCCCGAACCCTACGTGGACCCAAATAATCATTACCCCTCGCAGCCCTATCCGCGCGCCACTTACGCGGCAATGATCACTAAGATGGATGAGTATGTGGGCAGAATTCTAGACAAATTGAAGAATCAGGATCTAGAAAAGAACACCATTGTGTTCTTCACTTCGGACAACGGTTCGGCTACAGCGCTGTGGAACGATGGAGATTTCTTCAATAGCACCGGCGGCCTGCGCGGACACAAGCAAAATCTCTACGAAGGTGGAATTCGCGTTCCCATGATTGCCCGTTGGCCCGGGAAAATCGCCGCCGGCAAAACCAGCGATTTCCCATGGATGTTTGCCGACTTCCATGCCACTGCGGCGGAGATCGCGGGAACCAAACCCCCATTGGGAATCGATGGCAAATCGGTGCTGCCCATGTTGCTCGGCAAGCAGGAACAACCGGCTGAATTCCTCTATTGGGAGCTGCCTCGTTACGATGCCAAAACCGGAACCTTCCCCGACGAAACGCCGATGCAGGCCGTGCGAATGGGTAAGTGGAAAGCTGTTAGGCCCAAGCCGGGCGCCGCGCTGGAACTTTACGATCTAAGCAAGGATCCCGCTGAAGCCAGAAATTTGGCGCTAGCCGAACCGGCGGTTCTTGGCAAGATTGAAACTTATTTAAAAACAGCCCGCACCAAGCCCAGGCCACAGAAAAATCCGCCAAACAATTATTTAGCCGGGTAAACTTCTAGACTGCACGGAACAAACGCCGGTCAAATCGCGTAAAGCGTGCCAAGGAGGAGTGTGTGGCTATTGCTACTTCGTCCCATCTATCCGCGGCATCCGCCAGCCGTTCCATGATCAGTGGTTTGTTTGTCGCCAGCTGTTTGCTTTCCATCGTCTCCTGGTACACAACTATGGCGGGTATGGAACTCTATCTTTCCCAATGGTTCGCGTTGCTGGCGTCTTTGGGCATTCAAGCCGCACTTATATTGGTGGCCTGGCTCATTGGCTTCACGCGATCCGGACGAGGGCTACTGATTGCCGCTTACATAATCACCGCCTCGGTTTCCATTGCATTCTCCTATGTCAGTCTCTACACTTGGTTCGCCGCAAAGGAGCGCCCCGCGTTGGTGCAGCGGCAGCTTTACGATACCTTGAATGCCGGCGCGCAAAAAGCCGAGGAGCAAATAACCGCCGCCACCACCGAAGCCAGGCGGCACGTCTTGGCTTTAGAGGAGATGACCGCCGCGGAAAAAACCCATGGCTTTATTTCCCGCTCCCAAGACGCCGATCCCTACTTGGCCAAGGTTCGCGAAGCGGTTGCCAAGGAAGCCTCTGGCGTCGGAGGCGCTTATAGGGAAGGAACCGGCAAAGGCATGCGCTACTCGGCGTTTGACCGCTACACGCGATTGGCCTCGGAATCGGTGCGCCAGTTGGATGCCAGCTTGATTCGCGTTCGCGCCTTCCGGGCGCAGAGCAAGCCGCTGGACCCAACCGAAAAGCAGTTGCGCGCATTTCATGAGGCCGTGGACGGCGTGCCGTGGAATGAAGTTGGCGAAGCGCTGCATCAAGGCAAGGTGGAAAAACCCGAGGTCCCAGTCTACGCCGATTCCGTGGACAAAACCGTCTCAGGACAAGAAGACTTATTGTTGGCTTTCACCGAACTAGTGCGAGCCCCCACGCCACGCCATGTATTTTCTTTCGTACTGGCGGCATTCATCGACATCATTGTGTTCCTGCTGGCGTTCGCCTCGGGTCCCTACTTCTTTGGATCCCCAGAGCAGCAATGGCTGCGAGCCGGCGCGAGAATTGAAGGCATGGACGACCCCGCATTTTTAGCAGGTCTCTTCCGAAAAGTGACGGCGGGCCCCGAAGGGACAGCGCGCTTAGATGCGGCTTCATTAAGTCCGGGAGAATTACAATTCTGCTTGATGCTGACGGCCAAGCGCCAAGCAACGGCAGTAAGTAATCCAACTGGAATCGCATATATCATTGAACCCAGCGCATTCGAATCGCTAATGGAAACCATGGCTAATGAAGGCTTGAATTGGAAGGCCGCCAGAGCAGGAGCGGGATAATAGTAGGGCGGACCCCCTGGTCCGCGGAGGCCCCCCCGGTCCGACTGCTCGGCTTCAAGCCGAGCAAGTCAGAGCCAAACCTACCGCTCCCGCGTCTTAATAACCTTCATTCCCGAAGGCAGCAAAAACAGATCATCTTTCAATGGCTGATTAATCTTTACCGACTCCGAAAACAATTCAAAAATCTTCTCGCCACTGCGATGCCGCACAACACTATACGGCCACATAACGCCTCCCCCCGCATCCCGATACTTCGAGAACAGAGAAACCTCTTCAATCACTTCTTTCGACTCCGGATCGCGTCGCGTGTAAATCTGCCGCACCGGCATATGCGTCGACAAATGAAAGAAAACCTTCACCACACGATTGTCCGAATCCGTAATGTCCACAACGTCCACTGGCAAATTGTCCAGCGTAGTAGTCTCGCGCCACTCAAAAATCATCCCCCGCTCATTCCGGCGCTGCCGCAGAATATAGAAAATATTGCGCAAGGTCGAATCGCGGTAGCGATCATAAAGCGGCGTCGCTATCGGCGTCGCCCCCCGAAAGTTAATGTTAAACGCTTCCAGCTCGTTGAAGATCACCGCGTTATCTTCGTGGCCTTTCTTATTGCTGTAGGATTGCCGCTCCCGCTGCCCAAAGAATCCATCCTTGACGCCGTCAGGTCTCGGCAAATAGCGAGTGTACAACGTAGCCCTGGCCGCCCCGGAAACTTTCTGATGATAAAAAGAATACAGCCGCCCCGTCTCCACCCGATCCGCCATGGTCAGATATTTCTGCCCGCCGAGCGCATCAACCGCTGCTTCAACAACCTTCCTGCCGCGCTGTTGAATCGCCGTCTCTTCCCCGTTAACCGCAAACAAAAACAAAGCCAGCAGCGCCACGAATCTCATGGTTTGGCCCCAAGCGTTTCCTTCGTCAAGCCGCTGTTAATCTTGAAGTCGCCTAACACCGAACTCATCTTTTGTCCCATCTGAGTAATGTTCTGCTTGGAGTACATTTTCACTCCCCCGCCGATATCAATGTAATCAAGCAACTCCTCTTCAATCTCAACCGATCCCTGCATGCCGGCCAAAGTATAGGTGAGCTTATTGGGCAGCCCTGTTGCCGGATCCACATGCATCTTGAACGATGCGTTTCCCGGCTCGGCAATTTCAACTGTGTCGTCATCAATGAGGGTGACCGTCCGCAAGGACACGGAATCGCTCATCACAAGCCATGGCAGAATCTTCATCGTCTGTCCTTTCAATTGAGTCATGAACGGAGGCGGCAACGGCTGCTCTCCCTGCGGCGTCTTCATCCAACCCGAGGCGCCATCGGCAAATACAGTTACTTTTCCGAATGGAAGTTCCTGTTCCTGCCTAAACAAGTTCGGGGCCAGAAAAAGGTTTTTCGATTTGAGCGCGGTTCCCCCCATATTCATCTGGAGGCTCCAACTCATGTCTTTGATGGCAGAAAGCGCCTCGGTTCCACCCATGGCTTTTTGGACATTTCGCAGTAATTGCTTGGCCTTTGCCGCGCTCCCGATATCGTTATTACCGGCGCTCGCCTTTCTTGGTTCGGGGATAGTTAGGTCGATTTTCTGAATTGGGAGATTCAGGTCAGCCAGAGGCCGGCCAAACTCCGCCGTCTTACCCACCACTACGTAGACAAGATTTTCCGGATGCAAATTGCGCTTCGCCGCAGCCAGCACATCCGCTTTAGTAACAGAGGCAATCGCTTTCTGATAAATGGTAAGAAAATCGGCGGGATATCCATAGTAACTGTAGTTCACCATGCGGCTTAAGGTCTTGCTGGGCCGGTCAAAGTTGAACACGAAGCTATTCAACACCCGCGCCTTGGCCGATTCCAATTCCTTGTCCGTCACCTGGTCCTTGCCCATCCGTTCCACTTCCCGCCTGACAATCTCAAGCGTGTCGGTGGTGCGGTTCAAACTTGCCGAACCACTAATGGAAAAGAGCTTTTCGTTCAAATACCCAGCTCCCCAACCACCGCCAATGTGATAGGCGTAACCTTTTTCAGTGCGGATAATATTGAACAAGCGCCCAGAAAAACTGGAGCCTAGAATGCTCAAGGCCACTTCAAGCGAGGGATAATCCTTGTCCGACAGTTTGCCGCCAAGGTGCGCTATTTCAAAAAACGTCTGCTCAACGTTGTCCTTCTCGGCAACGTAAATACCAGGCTTGCTCTGTGTTTTATCCACCTGCGGAAATGCCTGAGGCGGCGGGCGTTGAATCGTCCACCCGGAGAATAGCGCTTCCACTTTCTTCTCCATTTCGGCGGTGTTGAAATCGCCAACAATCACGAACGTTGCATTTGCCGGAAAGTAATAACGCGAATAAAAAGCAATCAGATCCTGGCGAGCGATGGCGTCCACGTTTTCGTATTCCATGATGCGTCCGAATACGGTATTGCGGCCATACACGATCCGTTCGATTTCGCGCGACGCGATCGATTCGGCCTCGTCGTTACGGCGGGCGATGGCGGAACGGAACTGGTTCTTCAGCAGGTCCAACTTGTCCTCGCGAAACTCCGGTTGCGTCAGCACGTCCCGGAACGCAGCCATGATTTCATCCACATTTTCCTTCAGACCTGAAAAACTCACGGTGGCTTGATTCTCGGAGGCGCCGCTCTCGACGCTGGCCGCGAGGTTCTCCAATTGCTCGTCCAACTCATCGCCGGTCTTGGCTTTCGTGCCGCCGCTACGCATCATCGACGCGGTCACTTCAGCTAAACCTACTTTATCGGCCGGGTCCAACAGGCTGCCGGTGCGAATGATAGCGGTGCCGGAGATCAAGGGCAGTTCGTGCGTTTCCAGCAGATAGAGTTTAGCTCCGTTCGGCAATGTCACCGTCTTTACTTCAGGAATTTTCACTTGCCCCAACGCCGGAAATTTCAAGCTGGCCACGGGCGGCTTGGCGGGCTGCGCGGTCGCAGCCGCAACTAGAAGGATTGAGAGTAATAGCGATTTCATTATTTCTGGTCTCCTTCTTTAGCAGCGCTCGCCCCTGCGGGGTCCGCCGGCGGCACGATCCAGGCAACCGTGCGCGTCCTCTCCACCAAATACGTCTTGGCCACCCGCTGTACATCCGCCGCGGTTACTTTTTCGATATCTTCCAGAGCCGTGAACATTTTCCGCCAATCGCCGTAAGTCGCATAGTTTTGCGCAAGCTGCGAAGCCAACCCGGCGTTATCGTCCAATTGACTAATCAGTTCGGTGCGCATCTTCGTCTTCACTCGCTTCAACGTCACCGCGTCAACGGGCTCGGCTTTCATCCGTTCCACGATTTCATACCAGGCTTTTTCGTTTTCCTCCACCGTCTTGCCTTGATTGGGGACCGCGAAGAAGAGGAACAAATTCGGATAGCGGCTGGCCGGAAAAGTGGTTACCGTCTGCGCTTGCAGAGCCAACTGTTTGTCACGAATCATGTCCTTATAAATCAGGCCGGTGCGTCCGCCGGAAACGATCCCATCAAACACATCAAAAGCCGCGTCATTTGGATCGGTCTCCGAAGGCCGCTTGTACCCGATCAAAAGAAAAGGTTGGCTCGCGTCTTCAACCTTGATTCGCTTCTCGCCCATTTGCGGAGGTTCGGTTGTGATCACCCGCGGTGGCGTTGCTCCCGCCGGCATCGGACCAAAATATTTCGTGGCCATAGTCTTTGCCTCGGCCGGGGAAATGTCGCCCGCAATCCCCACGGTGATGTTGCCGGGCACGTAATGCTCCTTCCAAAACACTTCGGCGTCTTTCGCCCGAAGATTCAGGATGTCACTGGGCCAGCCAGCGGAAACACGGTAGGGGTGAGCGGCGAAAGCCGACGTTAGCGCGGCGTCAAGCAGCTTGCCAAGCGGCGAGGATTCCAGCCGCATCTTGCGCTCCTCACGCACCACGTCGCGCTCTTTGTAGAATTCGCGGAATACCGGACGCCGCAACCACTCCGATTGCAGCAGGAACCAAAGCTCGGCGCGGTTAGACGGCAAACTGTAGAAGTAATTCGTATAGTCCATCGATGTCGAGGCGTTGAAGCCCTTTGCGCCGTTGTCTTCAATGAGGCGGACAAAGGCATTCTGGTCCACCAATTCATTGGCCTGTTCGATAGATTTCTTAAGGCCGGCTTCAAGCCGCTCCACTTTAGCCTTATCCGCCCGCGGCCCCTTGCCCCGTTCCTGGTCCAGCGAATCGTAGGCGCTTTCAATCGCCGCTAACCGTTTTTTCTCCTCATCCCAATTCTTCGTTCCAACGGTGGTTGTGCCCTTGCCGATCATGTGTTCGAACATATGGGCCAAGCCAGTGTGACCGCCCGGATCGTTCACCGCGCCGGAATTGACGTGCATGTAGAAACTGGCGACAGGGGCTTGGTGGCGTTCCAGAACGA
>JAYVXT010000135.1:0-8093 GCA_043785065.1 Bryobacterales bacterium
CACTTAAGTCGGGCCAAGTTGCCGCCTCCTGGCCTAGAATGCGAGAATCTCACCTAATGGTTTAAGTTCACGAAACATCAAAATGAGGCGTTTTAGCCATTTTGGGCCAATAAGGCCATCTATGTGGAGTCGGAAATTGCGTTGAACCCCAGTGTTTATTGGCGATTGTTAGCTATGGGACGAGCTCTAGGTAGATCTTTTCGCCGCATCGACTCCAAATTGTGATCCAAACGCAACGAGGTATTCTAAAAGAAATGCTTCGCGGATCAATCATTCTTCTATTCCTGGCCGGTGCTGCTGCCACTGAGCACACGTTGGGTGAGTACCGCGTCAACTATGAATCCAAGCTAAAGGGACCGAAAGGTTACCTGTCGGTTTCCGGACTTTGGTGGTTAAAGGACGGCGACCAGCGCGCCGGCAGTGATCCGTCTGTTGAAATCGTTCTCCCTGCCAGGGCCCCAAAACTCTTCGGGACTTTCCGCCTCGCCAATGGCAAAGTCACCTTCCTCGATCCAAAGGCTCCACCCAAGGAACTTATTCCCGACACCAATAAGAAGGACGGGCCGACCATTCTTCAAATTGACGATATGGAACTGCTGCTGATTGAGCGCAACGGCCGCAATGGACTTCGCCTTCGCGATCCGCAATCGAAAATGCGGCGCGAGTTCAAAGGCGTTCGATGGTACCCTCCCGATGCAAAATGGCGCATTGAAGCTCGCTTCATTCCGTTCAAGCAACCGAAGACGGTTCTCGTCCCCGACGTTACCGGCAACCGTCAAAAGATGATTGCCCCGGGCGAAGTTGAATTCAAAATTGCCGGACGCACATACCGGCTTGAACCCACTCTTGACGAAGACAATCTCTTCTTGGTGTTTCATGACAAGACAGCCGGTCACTCCACCTACGGAGCGGGCCGCTTTCTGGACACGCCCCCACCAAAGGATGGCAAGGTTGTACTGGACTTCAACGAAGCTTACAATCCGCCGTGCGCTTTCACGTCTTTCGCTACCTGCCCGCTGCCGCTGAAGCGCAACTTCCTGCCAATCGAAATTCCAGCCGGTGAACTGGCGCCGGAGGGCCACTAATATGCCCACCCGCCGCCAAGCACTGGCGCTACTGGCGCTCACCGCTTGCGGACCCGGTCAAAACTCCGAACCCCCGCCATTCACCGATCCACCCGCAACCGGCCCACTCGTCGAAATTGCCGAGTTCGATGCGAGCGGCCGTTCATTGCAACCGGCTAAGGTTCCTATCATCCAACTTGACGGCCAACAATGGCGAGCCCGTCTAACGCCGCTTGGCTTCGCCGTGCTTCGCATGTCGGACACCGAAATGGCCTTCACCGGCAAGTACAGCAACCATCACGAGACGGGAATTTATCGCTGCGCCGGCTGTGGCACGGCGCTGTTCGGTTCCAAGGACAAGTTTGAATCAGGTACAGGCTGGCCTAGTTTCACAGCCCCAATCGCAACTACTAACGTTCTAACGGGAGAGGACGGCTCTCGTCAAGAGGTCCGCTGCCACCGTTGCTACGGCCACCTGGGCCACGTATTTCCCGACGGCCCGCCGCCAACCGGGCTGCGCTACTGCATCAATTCCGCCGCGTTGCGCTTCGTTAAAACAAATATTTGAACCTGACAGATCCATTGTAAATTTGCCCGCGCACCTTGTAAGCGAACGCACAAGGAGAAAAACAATGGCAACACCCTAGACAATTCATCAGCTTTTCAAAGCCGCGTTCAACGCGCAGGATTGGGCCGCATACCGTGCATTGCTGCACCCCGATTACACCTTCATGGGAGGCGACGGCCAGCTTAAAACAGGCGGCCCTGATCTGAGCGTCGGCATCGCGCAAATGTATTCGAACGCATTTCCCGACGCCAAATTGGAGCTCCTCATCTTGCTCACCGGCCCAAACATGGCATGCGTTGAAATGCGCGCTACCGGCGCCAAAACCGGCGCATTGATGGGCGTGCCACCAAGTGGCAAGCGCGTGGATCTCCGCGTGGTAAATATCGTCGAACTAAAAGGCAGCCTGATCCTTCGCGAACGCGAGTATCTCGACTTGATGGCTATGATGATTCAAATCGGCGCGGTTCCCGCCATGGCGCGGCTTAGGTGCAATGGCTCATTTTTCAAACTAACGCAATGCTAACCTAACTTTCGCAGTTGGGGCTGCCTAGGATGGCTAAGCCATTTGGAATGAGTGGAGGGTTGTCGAAGGTCTTCACCACAAAACGGGCGTAGCGGGAGTGGGCGTAGAACTGACGGTTGGAACCTTAATTCGAGGAGGAGGCTGTGCGGGTAGAGTTAGTTTCAGCTTGTCCATCAGAAGCTGGAGTTCTGGGGAAGGCTGAGTGTAACGCTGCAATACCAGCCATCGCTCATCCAAGGTCGGAATCCAGACGTCGATCATCTGAACGGTGGCGAGCTTTTCCAATACCGCTGTAGGCGACAAGCCTGGCGCATGAAGCTGAAGGCGGTTCTTCAACGTCACTTGTAAGCAATAAGCGAGAAAGGCTACGAAAATGTGCCCCTCCACTCGCCGTTCCAGACGATGATAAATAGGGCGCAAGCCGAGGTCGCTTTTGAGTGTGCGGAATGCCGCTTCAATCTGCGTCAACTGAATGTAGCGAGTCCACAACAGGGCCGGATCTTCCGCCGTCAAATTGGATCGCAACAAGTAATGACCATCGCGTTGCTCGGCTTGCCGCAACTTTACTTTGCAGCAACTTTACTTTGTCGACCTTGAAAGAAAACGTGGCGCGTGTGACCGCTTGGCCCGCCTTGGGGAGGGTCATTTTCACGAATCCAAACGAACGCCCGGCTTCCTTCTTCGCGGCGCCGATGCGCAGCAGCAACTGATCCCGGCCCGGCAAACTGCGCCGCATCTTGCGCAGCTTGACTAACAGCCGGACCAGCCGCTTGCGGCGGATCGCGATCTCCTTGGCTTGGCGTCCATCGCTGCGCGCCAGCACGTACAACTCCTGTTCCTTCTCGTTGAGTTTGACCTGTACCGAATCGCGCACCTGCTGCCAGGGCAGCGTCAGCCATTGCTTTTCATGCTTGTTGATCCGGCTCTTGGGCGTACCCACCAGATAGGAAATATTCCGCTCGCGCATTTCTTTAAGCGTCGCCTCGGTGGGGATGCCGCGATCCATCACCCAAGTCCGGCGCGCTTTGCCGTAACTTTGTTCGATGCGATCCAGAAACGGACGCAGCGTTTTCTGCTCCGAACTGTTGCCGTCCATCACTTCGTAGGCCAGCGGAAATCCATCCGGAGTGACGATCAACGCAATCACAACCTGCACACAATCCGGCCTACTATCGCGGCTATAGCCACGCTTGGCTTTTCCGCACTCTTCCATCTCGCCTTCAAAATAGGTGCTGGTCAGATCATACAGCAGCACCTCGAAATCGGCATGAAACAGCTCGGCCCATTTCTGCTTCAACCATACGAACATCTCTTGTTTGTGCTCCACGATCCGGTCCAGGCACCGGTATAGGCGGTCTTTGCCCGCTACGGCGAAGTCCGATTCCAGCAGCGCATCCATCGCACTTTCCACGAACCGATGCCGATGTAGGCGAAACTCACTGCCGGGTTCGAGCAGTCGATTCACCACCAGCAGCCGCAGCACTTTTTCCCAACTCACTTCTTCGCGCCCGGCTGGCAGCCGCTCCTCCCAAAACTCGGTGAGCCCCAGTTGCCGCCACAATTCACTGGCCATCCAACAGTTGCCGAAGGGCCGTGGTCTGCGTAGTTCCATTGCACTGAGGCGCACCTGTAAACCATCCACGGCATCGGCAGGGATTTCGCGATCCTCGGGAAACAAGCTCAAATTGCGGCTCTCTTGCTTGGCTTCGTCGAACACTTACAGATGCTTACGCCAACTTGCTTGTTCGGAATCGTTGATCTCGCCCAAGTACAAGACTGTGCGCTGGACCGTTTTGTTGCCCCCTACGCGCCGGTTTTCCACCACGCTGAAGTAGCGATGGTCTTTGCCATCCTTCTTTCGGCTTGTGCTACGTAGAAACATCGTCCACAGCAGAATGACAGATTTCCTACCATCTGCCTAGAGGGTAGGTCTTCACCGCAGCGTTTTCTGGATTTACGCGTTGCATTCATTGGGCTTATCTCATTTTTCGGCTCAAAAATACCTCAAAATGGGCTTCAACTGCGAAAGTCGGGCTAAGTTGTGGGGTGCGAAGCAAAGTAGGGCCGAGCGGAACTCGGCGCGCGGACCAAAGGCCGCCCTGCTCGGGGCTTGTAGGCAATCGCACTTTCCGGAATTCCCCAGCGTAAAAAGTTTGCAGCGTACCTTTCGAACCGCCGAGCCGAGGTCCCTCAATAACCATTGTGTGCGAAGCAAAGTAATCTTACGGCGATTGCATGGTGGTTATAATCGAATTGAGGAATGTGTCATGGTTCAGGAATACATTGAAGAGCGGAATGGCGGGTTGTACCTGGCTGGCACGCGTGTGTCCCTTGACTCTATCGTCTATTGCTTCAAAGATGGACTTTCACCAGACGCGATTCTCGGTGAATTTGAGACGCTCAAACTGAATCAAGTTTACGGCGCCATCACTTACTACCTGGAGAATCAATCCTCCATTGACGAATACCTTGTCAAACAGGATCAGTATTATGAGGAACAGCGCCATACTGCCGTGCCGCTACCAGCCGGCCTTCGTCAACGTTTGGATGCTGCGCGTGAGCAGCTTCGGGCTGGTCACCTAAATCCTTAAGGCCTCGGTTTCAAGAAGATAACGACCTTTGCAAGGCAATTCAAACCGGAGTTGTTCGGCTGGAGCTTTTGATCGATTTCCAGAGTGCCCAATAGGCGAGATTGGATGGAGTTCTGGACCCCGAAGTCTTACACTTCGCCGCCGCGCAGAATCGAATTCTCGTTTCTCACGACAAGCGTTCGATGCCTCAACATTTTCAGGAGTTCCTAAAAATGGGAAATGATAGCCCAGGCGTTGTGCTGGTCCAACAGAAGGCGCAAATATCCGAAGTAATCGAAAGCATCTTGGTTATGTGGCTTGCTTCGGATGCCGGCGAACATAGGAAACGCATCATTTGGTTGCCGCTCTAAAATGGAAACTTTTCGCGCTTCACTGCCACTGAGCGGCAACCAACCGTCTGGTCGAAGGAGGTCGCAAACCACAAAGTCATTCCGGGAATGCCTGGATGAGGGCGCGTGGGCCATGCGGCGCATCTCTTGGACTATGCGCGTAGCGAATCGGCCCTCAAACGGCCCAACCCCCACCAGCGGGTGGAAGTGTCGAACGTATTGGAAATAGTGCAATGGCGGTCCCGGGAATTCGTCGCGCTGGATTAGGCGCTGGAGCGGCTGGCCGTTATGGATGCGCGGCAGGCGCAAATTGTTGAGCTTCGGTATTACGGTGGACTTACGGTTGAGGAAACGGTCGCCGGTTTGGGCATTTCCCCGCGCACAGTGAAACGGGAATGGAGCTCGACGCGGGCGTGGCTGCAAGCGCAAGTGCGCGGCGTGATAGACAGTTTCATCTTATTAGATTCTTCGGCATGCGATGTTTGCCGCCTAGCTTCCGCACCGCTGCGCATTATTTGAAAAAACTCTATTCTCAATCGCACAATCGTGGCTTTGAGGTAGGCTGAGGCTGGTCTTCCACTATCCTAAAATATGAAGGATTGATGTCGGGAACTGCGCCGAAAAGGATGGCGTCTAAGATGGCAGATTGCAAATGAGATTCGTTTTCACTGCCCTTTTTTTATCAGCGATGATGGTCAAAGGCTCATGCGCCCAAGGGCAATCGCCTCTCACCATTCAGCCAATCGAAAGCAAGGATTGTTTGCAGGGGGAAGCTCAGTTGACGGCGCGCCAGACAAAGATTCGATTGCGCCACAAAACGCCGGTGTCGTCTTTGCTACTCTACAAATCGTTGCGAATCACAAATGCAGTTCTTGTTTTCAAGATTGCAACTGACCAGGATGGCAATGTTGCTTGTATTAGTGCTGTGTCGGGGCACCCCTTATTACTCGGAGTCGCAATTGATTCCCTTAGAAACTGGAAGTTCAAGCCGACCGTCACCAGCGGTCGTCGAAGGTCAATTCTCGGAACTCTGGTATTGGCCTTATCTCCCCAACTATCACGGCTCAGAACCAGTGCATTGAACTGGGAACCTAAGGCTACGGACCCTATGATTCGTTTGCCAAATCCATAATTGCCATACTTTTGCCGCCCTAAACTTTACCGCCTCCACTGCCGATTCCCGGATAGGGCCAGAAACACTTGAGTACCGCCACCTTCAACATCAGCGCCACTCGCACAATATCCGCCAACTGGATCATCAATCAAGCTGAAGACCTTACGTGGTTCATCGGTTCAGGCCTTATCGGCTACTTCGCCATAGCCCTCATGGCCGCCGGTTTCCCAGTGGCTCCGCTCTATATAATATGGATGTTCGGCGTGGACGGTCCGCACGTTATGGGCACCGTTACCCGCACTTATTGCGATAAGAACGAGCGGGCGAAGTTGGGTCCATGGCTGTGGATCCTGGCCCCGTTCGTGGTCATCGGGCCAATCGCCGTCAGCTTAGGTTACAGCGCTCTTTTTTACTTATTCGCCATTTGTTGGCAGCACTATCACATCGTAAAGCAGCATTTCGGCTTCATGATGCTATACAAGGCCAAGAACGCTGATCGCGATCCGTGGGATTTCAAAATTGACCGTTGGTACCTGCTCTCCTCACTGCTATTGCCTCTTGCCATGTTCATCGCCGCCACCCACGATTGGATCGGCAACCAGCCGATGGTCCGGATTGGCCTGAAGCTGGCCGACTGGCTTTATCTGGGCTTCGCCGGCTATTTCTTTTGGCGGCAAGTGCAAAAGTATCGCGCCGGCATCCCGGTGAATCTTCCCAAGTTCATGCTGCTTGCCTTGCTTGGCCCGTTGCAGTGGATCGCCTTTCGCTATGCAATGCAGTTCGGAGCCGAAGGTATCCTTCGTGCTGCTATCCCGCTGGGCTTGTTCCACAGCCTGCAGTATCACCGCCTGATGTGGTTTCACAATAAGAACCGTTACACAACCGAAGACGCATCGCGAAAATATGGCTTCGCGGCTACATTAGTCAAAGGCGGGTTAGGCGTCTACTTGGTCATCGCCATCAGCCTTAACTTTTTCATTTCTTTAGTGCCCGCGTTTGCCGGGCAAGGCGCGGAATATCTCAAAGCCGCCGTCTGGGGTTTCGCCTTCACGCACTATGTGCTTGATGCGAAAATTTGGCACGTGCGAGGGGACAAGGACTTGGCGCAAGCGTTGCACTTCCACTAAAATTGCCTTGCTATACTGCACGTATGCAAATGCCTCCCATGGGGATGACGATCACCGATTGGGATGAAGTCCCGCTCTTCCGCAACCCGGGCGAAACAGGTTTTGCCTTATGGCGAACCCGCCAATTTGGAGAAATCCGCGTCCGAATGGTGGAATACTCGCCTGGATATCTGGCCGGTCACTGGTGTCACAAAGGCCACGTCATCCTCTGCTTCAGCGGTTCCATCGATATCGAATTAGCCGATCGGGCCCAGCTTCGCCTTACGGCCGGGCAGAGTTATTACGTTGGCGATGGCGAGCCCGGTCATCGAGGTTCCACCGCGGAGGGCGCAAAGCTATTTATTGTGGATTAACCCGGATTAACTAAATTACGCTTACTTACTAGGGGGCTTACCAGTCTCATCGTTCTTCACGATCTTGCCAAACAACTTCCCACCGGTTTTACCCGTTGGCGCCCACGTGCCGGCATAGCCTCCATCGTAAAAAATAACACGCGCGGAAAAGCTGCCGGAGCCAGGAATACCAAAGTTAGTAAGCGAAATGAACTAAACCGCTGCCGCGGTAAAACACCCCCGTACCCATAGGCTAGGGTTAAATCAGAAAAGGGCTCACGTTAGAAGAGGTTGTACGCGCAACCGACTTCGACAATCCAAGGAGTAAGCCATGAGCCCTTTACGGCAGCGCATGTTGGAAGACATGCAACTTAGAAACCTCTCCGCGGCAACGCAGAGAAGCTGCATCCATTATGTATCTGAATACGCCAAGTATTACTGGATC
>JAYVXT010000136.1:0-8091 GCA_043785065.1 Bryobacterales bacterium
GGTCAAAGAGGAAACTATATGTCGTTTACTGTCCTAATCGTGGATGATTCTCCAGCTATGAGGAGTTTTATTCGAAGAGTTGTGGCTATCTCTGGCTTCGATGTGGGGAATTGCTTGGAGGCGGCCGATGGGAAAGATGCCCTATCTCAACTGGAAAATAATTGGGTTGATGTAGTATTGACCGACATAAATATGCCTCGGATGAATGGAGAGGAACTGGTTCGGCGGATGCACCAAGATGAGTTAATGCGTGGCATACCAGTAGTTGTTGTCTCCACGGACTCCACGGAATTCCGCATGAAGACCATGATGGAATTAGGCGCGAGGGGCTATGTCACCAAACCATTTCATCCTGAAACACTTCGCTGTGAACTAGAACGAGTCCTGGAGATGGCCAATGCATGATCTAACTGCAACCGATTTGGCTGGAATCGTATATGAGCCGGCCGAGCAGGTTTTAGAAACCATGTCCTTTTGCCGGGTATTTGGCAAGTCCTCTTTAAGACCTTCATCGGATGCGGTTTCGGCGCATTTGCGATTCGAGGGTGATCAGTCCGGATCCCTAACCATGGGAATAACACCCGCCGCGGCCAGCTTAATCGCATCGACTTTCTTGGGCTCGGAACCGAATCAGACACGGCCCAGTGAAGTTGAACAAGTCGCCAGTGAGCTTGCAAGTGTGGAACTAACGTGTCCTCCTTGTTGCTCAATAGCAGTGAATCTCGAAATTGGGGCTGGTCTATTCACAACTTACTTAACTTTCGATGCTCTTGAAATCCGCAAATAGTTTAATCATTCATCAGGGGAGTGGCAGTGTTGCAAACGATTTCGAATAACATAGCATCCAAAACTCCTCCCATACGCGTCTTGGTTGTCGACGACGCGGCCACGGTCAGGAAAATACTTTCTAGCGTTATTGGTGAATGCAAGGATTTTGAGTTGGTGGGGTTGGCTTCATACCCTTATATAGCGCGTGATATGATCCTGCGCCTGAAGCTCGATGTGATTACTTTGGATATTGAAATGCCCAAGATGGATGGTCTGACTTTTCTGAAGAAAATCATGAAATTCCATCCGATTCCGGTAATCATCGTAAGTTCGCTCGGACAAGGTTCGATTTCCCATGCGCTTGAAGCCATGCGCCACGGAGCCGTGGAGGTTATGGCTAAGCTTGGCGGCCCACATTCCATAGGCCACCTCAGCTACGAGCTTCCCGGGAGGATCCGCGTAGCGGCTCAGTCCAAGCGGGTCCTGAACTTTCCAGATACGCCTGGCCAAAAGTTGGCAAGTTCCCACGAGTGTGGCGTCTTGCTTGTCCTAGGAGCGTCAACCGGAGAGACGGAAGCCATTGAACAAATTCTTGTGGAGATGCCCGCCAACTCTCCGCCCATAGTCGTGGTTCAACACATGCGGAAGCTTTTTTCAACCGCATTCGCTTCCCGCTTAGATCGCCTTTGCAGGATTACCGTGAAAGAAGCACAAGACGGGGACATGCTACTTCCTGGACAAGCATTACTAGCTCCCGGAGATATTCATATGCTTGTGCGCCGTTCGACCGGGCTGTTAACCGCGGTTTTGAAAGACGGGCCACTTGTAAGTTATCAAAAGCCATCGATCAATATTCTTTTCAAATCCTTGGCCGAATCCGCCGGATCACGGTGCGCCGCAGCTCTGCTTACCGGAATAGGGTCGGATGGCGCCCATGGTTTGTTGAAACTTCGCCAGACCGGCGCGCGCACCATCGCTCAAGGCGAAGCCACTTCGGTGGTGTACGGCATGCCGCGTGAAGCTGTTAAGATTGGCGCTGCCGAATGGGTGCTTCCTTTAGATTCCATCGGCTCTGCCCTGTTGCAGCCTCACCAACATCCCATTACGATTTAATTCACTTGTTTAGGATATTTTCATGCCAAAAACTCTCTACGATTACAATCTAATTGTCATCGGCTCAGGCCCAGCCGGACAAAGAGCCGCCGTACAGGGGGCAAAATTAGATAAGCGGGTAGCGCTGGTCGAGAAGAAGGCGGTTTTGGGAGGTATGTGCATCAATACAGGCACCATCCCATCAAAAACACTCAGGGAAGCAGTGCTTGAACTAACCGGCTACCGTTCCCGCGAATTTTACGGCTCCTCTTACACCGTCAAGCAGAACATCACCATGGAAGACTTGATGTTTCGCACCGATAAAGTTATCCGGCATGAGATTGACGTCGTCCGCCATCAATTGTTGAGGAATCGAGTCGAACTCATGGTGGGGGCGGCAAGTTTCATGGATCGCAACACGATTCGCATCGATTCGCCCGACGGCCATAGTCATCAGCTCGTGTCCGCGGAAAGGATTATCATCGCGGCGGGCACTTCCGCCACCCGCGACGAGCACATCCCATTCGATGGAAAATCTATTTTTATCAGCGACGATATTCTTTATCTCGACAAGCTCCCAAGAACCATGGCCGTTATTGGCGCGGGCGTGATCGGCTGCGAATATGCGACGATGTTTGCCGCTCTCGGTGTTCGAATTACTTTGGTCGACAAACGTCCCAATCTGCTCAATTTCATCGACCAGGAAATTGCCGACGCCATCACGTACCAAATGCGGGAGAATCGGGTCCAATTGCGTCTAGGCGAAGAAGTTAGCGGAATCGAAAAAGTTTCCGATGAACACGGCGACCGGGTAAAGATTCACCTGGGATCAGGCAAACAAATTATTGCCGACAAGGCCCTTTATTCCATCGGACGCACCGGCAGCACTTCCACCCTCAACCTTGGATGCACAAATATCATTCCCGATGATCGCGGCCGTATTAAGGTGGATTCTTACTACCAAACGACCGAACCACACATCTACGCCGTCGGTGACATCATAGGCTTTCCCAGTTTGGCTTCCACTTCGATGGAACAAGGCCGACTAGCCGCATGCCATGCATTCGGCGTGCCGGCAACCAGTGTTCCCGCGCTATTTCCGTATGGTATCTACACAATTCCCGAAATTTCGATGGTTGGAAAGACCGAAGAAGAACTTACCAAGGAAAATGTTCCTTATGAAGTCGGTAAAGCTCGCTATCGCGAAATTGCGCGTGGCCAAATTATCGGCGATTCCACCGGCTTACTAAAACTCATTTTCCATCAAGACACACGGGAACTCCTCGGTGTTCACATCATAGGGGAAGGAGCAAGCGAACTGGTTCACATCGGGCAAGCCGTATTGGCATTCAAAGGAAAAATCGACTACTTCATTAACACGGTTTTCAACTATCCAACTCTTGCCGAGTGCTACAAAACCGCGGCTTTCGATGGCATCAATCGGTTGGGATATTGAATGGCCCCGGCACCGGTCACTACCCTGCGCAAATAGTCAATTTGTCCCAAATGGTAGTTTAGATGCGCCACCAGATGGATTAGAAAATATGAGGTAGTCATCTCGAAGCCAAGGACGGATTCGGGGTATTTCGCGGATAAGGAACTTTCCGTTAAATTCGCCACTACTTCAGGCACTAAAGACGCAACCTCCTCCAGCCGTTGAATCAGTTCAGCCGAGCTAACCCCTTTGTCCGAAAACTCTTTCTGCCTCTGCCGTGTGAACGCACTGCCCCCTAATTGCCGGCCAACATATTCCTTCAAATTTCCAATCAAGTGCAGCACAAGATTCCCGGCTGAATTGCTCACGCCCGGCCTATTCTCCCAAAGCAGTTGCTCGTCTGGAAACGCACGAACCTGTTCGATCACTTTATTGATATCGCGGGCAAAGAGCTTCGCTAATTCACTGGCAACCATAAAAATCTCCTCTTACTGCTGCTGCTGCTGATCCAATTCGACTGAGCCCTCCCCTAAAGAGCTCGGCGTCGATTCCACCAAGATCATTAGATCATTGTCATCAGGGGGAGCATCCGTCGTCGAAACCCGCACGGACACGCTCAATTCGCTGGCAGCCGTGCCGCGAAATACGCCCTTGGTCGGTGGCACATCCGCGTAGTCGCGCCCAATGGCCGTGCGGATGTGGCGCTCGCTGGCCAACAAGTTATTTGTTGGATCAAATCCTACCCAACCCAAACTAGGTAGATAGGCTTCAACCCACGCATGCGAAGCTCCCGAAGGCGATCTGTCCTTATCCGTCGCGCTCTGAAAAATGTAGCCGCTAACATACCGGCAGGGAATTTTTAGCCCACGAACGAGCGCCGTCATAATGTGGGCGAAGTCTTGACAAACGCCGCCCTTTTTTTCAAGACACTCATCAATCGGCGAATCAGCTCTTGTGGAACGCGGCCGATATTCCAGAGCCACATACAATTGTTCGTTCAACTCCCGCAAGGTTGTCAGCGGATCCAATTTCCGGTCAAGTTTCAATTCATCTTTGAAATTCCTCAACAGCCCGGTTTGTCTGGCGAATTGGCTTTCCGATTGCATCTCCCAATGTTCACTGGTATCAAACAGACTATCTGTTTCATCCCATGCCGTCATCGGCAGCTCTAAAGGAAGATATTCCGGAGCAAGCACTTCCACCACGCTTTCGGAAATCAAGGACAGCCGCGAATGATGCCCGGGCACGTCAAAATGATGGATTGTGTTGCCTAGATAATCCCGGTAATTATTAATGTGCACGCGGGGAGTAATTTGTAACTCATGCCGCAAACAGCGTTGCCGCCCCTCGGTTCTTGGCCGCATGCGTAATTCCATTACACTCTCTGAAACAGCGGAACTATAATGGAAGCGCGTGACGTGTCGAATCGCGTAGAACATTTAAGCCTCAATCGCCGATTCAACCGGATACTCAACGTAAACTTGGTGAATCGCTTGATGAATTTCATTGCATTGACGATGAAAATGTTCCAGATAGGGATTCAGACCAGACGCCATGATCTCCTCAATCGGACTGAAGCTCAAAGACGCGCTCAACTTTCCGGCCAAACGCGCGGGCCTTCCCATCCCCTTTCTTTGCGGAGTTCCAGGCAAATGTTTCATCGCTGTTTGAATCGCATCCACGGAGAATCGTATGGAATGCGGGAACTCGGCGCTCAACAACAAAAACTCGGCTATTTGTTCCGGCTGCGGTTCGGCGGAGTACACTTTACAGTAGGCTTCAAAAGCCGTTAAACACTTCAGCAATCCAATCCACTCGAGGTGGTCCTCAGCCCCCAGCACAACTTGGCGGAACTCGCGAAAATGAGAGTTTAACAAGGTAGCCGAAGCACACGCGCGTTCAATAAAACGACCGAGCTGAATGAATTGCCAGCCCTCCCCATGATTCATCGTCGAATCGGTAATACCCTGAAACAAATGGGAACCGTCCCGCACCTCGCTCAGGAAGGTCACCGGCTGCATCCCCGCGCCAACCGCCGCCTGGCCGCTCTTCACTTGATGAAAGAGCCGGTTAAGCTGCTCCCACATTTCCGAACTAATCTGTTCCCTCACTTGACGGGCGTTTTCACGCGCACTCATGATCGACGAAACCACAGAAGAGTGATTGCTGGGATCGAACAGGAGCCATTGCGTAAATGCCTCCTCGGCGAGAATCACCGAGGGGGCTTTGAACCCAAGCGCCCCAATCGTTCTCATCCAACGCGAAGTGTCCGTGGAGTTTTGCTCTAAGGCCAGATTTAAGTTCACATCCGCCACTCGAGCCGTGTGTTCAGCCCGTTCCAAATAACGGCTTGCCCAATATAGATTGTCTGCTACGCGCGATAACATGTTAGTCATTAAGCACCCAGGTGTCCTTACTGCCGCCGCCCTGCGAGGAGTTCACCACCAGTGAACCCTTACGGAGAGCAACGCGGGTCAGGCCGCCGGGTACGATTGTTGTTTTTTCTTCACCAAATAAAATGTAAGGGCGCAGGTCAACGTGGCGCGCCTCAATTTGTCCATCCACGAAGCAAGGAGCAGTCGAAAGGCTTATGGTTGGTTGCCCAACATAGTTTCTCGGATCGGCCAAAATACGTTGCCGGAAATCCTCCCTTTCACTGGCCGTCGAATGCGGGCCAATTAACATGCCATACCCGCCTGATTCCCCAACTGCTTTAACCACCATCTTGTCCAGATTTGCCAGTACGTAATCCCGCGAGGATTTCTCGGTCATGAGGTATGTCTCCACGTTATTTAATATGGGATCCTCGTCCAAGTAATATTTGATGATTCGCGGAACATAAGCATACAGCGCCTTATCGTCGGCGATCCCCGTTCCAATGGCGTTGGCCAAGGTCACGTTGCCCGAGCGGTATGCGTTGAACATGCCAGAGATGCCAAGGTGGGAATCGCCGCGAAAAGCCAGCCGGTCAATGAAATCGTCGTCGATGCGCCTGTATATGACATCCACGCGCTTTAATCCGCCGGTAGTTCGCATGTACACGAAATTGTCATGAACCAGCAAATCCCGGCCTTCGACCAACTGAATCCCCATCTGCCGGGCCAAAAACGTGTGCTCGAAATATGCGGAATTATAGACGCCAGGAGATAGCAGGACAATTGTCGGCTCGGGCCTTCCCACCGGCGCAAGATCGCGCAGTGTCGCCAGCAATGCCTGGCCATAGTGATCAATTGGCCGGATCCCACTGGTTTGAAACAGGTTTGGAAAAATACGCTTCATTACCTGGCGCGAAGTGAGCATGTAGCTAACGCCGCTAGGCACACGAAGATTGTCCTCCAGCACTACAAACTCACCGGACGGCAGGCGGATCAAATCCGTTCCAATCACAGTGACATATATGCCTTTGGGCACGTGAACTCCACGCATTTCGCGCCTGAAGTGCTTGCAACTGTAAACAATTTCCCTTGGAACGACATTATCTTGAAGAATTCGCCCTTCGTGGTAGATGTCTCTAAGAAAAAGATTCAGGGCCGTGATCCTTTGTGTCAGCCCTTTTTCTATCACGCTCCATTCGGCGCCCGTAATAATGCGAGGCAGTAGATCATGCGGGAATATACGTTCCGTACCTTCTTCCTTGCCGTAGACTGTAAACGTAATGCCTTGGTGCAGGAAGAATTGGTCGGAGGCTTGCTTATGTTTGCGAAGTTCGTCAGCCGGCAAACATTGCAAGCTTTCAAACAGTGCGCGGTAGTGCGGGCGGACAGGACCCGCGGCGTCAAACATCTCATCGTATGCGCCGTTCACTTCGTAGCCGGAAAAAGCTTCCGGTAACAAATTGTCAACGGCGAAACTCGAATTTGCAGTTTTCTTTTCCGCCATAGACTTGTTGGTTATCCCAGTGAAACTAGATTAGCGGAAATTTGGGCCCTCGGGGAAGGACATTAAATCCCCTGGCCGAGGAAGCCCACTCCAAGCTTAATAAAAGGTAACTATTGCAAATTGTGAGATCTCAACGAAACTTGAGTAACGTAGTTAGCCACGAAAGCATCTAAAAGAGCTAGGAGAATATTGTACTCTATGCACTCTAGAGCTGGTTTTGCCAGCAAGTTCGTTTCTTTGCTTATATTTATCTGCGCTTTGAGCGTAATATCGATCGCGCAGGTCGCCGCTGGTGAACCTTCCTCGGGGGATGCTTCTATTGAATCCAATTCCGGATTGGCTTCCCCCATTGCCGTGGACAAAAGGGCGTACGGCGTGCTGCCTAACTATAGAACAGCGGAAGAAGCCAATCCATTTAAACCCATAACGTCTAAGCAAAAGATGACGATTGCCTATAGAGACACAGTCGACGCCCCGATTTTTGCAACTTCGGCGGTCTTCGCTGGCCTCTATCAATTACAAAATCAAAATCCGTCCTTCGGGCAAGGCTTCAAGGGATACGCGAAACGCTATGGGTATTCTTACGTGGATCAAGCTGTGGGAAACTTTTTTAGCGAGGGCCTTCTGCCTTCAATGTTCTATGATGACCCCCGCTATTACCGCCGGGGAACGGGCAGTGTTTCCTCCAGGAGTGGATATGCTGTAACTCGTATCCTATGGACCAAGTCGGACAAGGGAAACTGGCGTTTCAATTCATCTGAGTTCCTGGGAAATGGCATCGCAGTGGCCGTATCGAATGCATATTATCCGGACACTCGTACGGTTTCCGACAACGCCAACAAATTTGCTATTCAGTTGGGGACAGACGCGATATCGAACATCTTGAAGGAATTTTGGCCCGACGTAAAAAAGAAGCT
>JAYVXT010000137.1:0-8082 GCA_043785065.1 Bryobacterales bacterium
CCGCCGCGGCGATTTCGGTCTTGCGGACCGCAATTTCCCGTTCCAGTAACTCGCGTTGATAGACAATGGCTGTACCCAATTGTGCAATGCCCGATTGGGCGGCGGCAACACCTGCTTCTTCCCGCTGCCTTTGCAAGGCAAGCGTATTTCGATCAAGCCGTGCGATTACGACGCCGGCCTTGACAAAGTCGCCTTCGCGCACCAGTAACTCAGAAATTTTACCCGCCATCTTGAAGGCGATATCGACCTGAGTCATTTCCAAATTGCCCGAAATGCGCAGCGAGTTCGGATCTTGTTTTTCAGCCCGGAAGAAATAGGCCGCAACTCCGCCGACCGCCAGAAGTAAGAGAATTGGAATCAGTTTCTTCATTGCAATATCCTGTGAAGGGCTCCCATGGCCGTGGCCAGTTCAATGCGCGCTAAATTGTTTTGATAAAGAGCAAGGGTGCGATTGTCGCGCGCGCGGGCGATGCGCGCCTGGGCATCCACCAATTCCACGCTGCTAGTTACGCCCGCGCGGTAACGGCGTTCGGCCTGCTCCAGTTCCTGCTGCGATAGTTTCAGCCCTTCTTCAGCCACTTTTACTTGGCCTTCAGTTCCTTTGGCAGCGCCCAACGCCAAGCGCACCTCCAATTCCGCTTGCTGCTGAATGTCTTTCGTGCGAATCGTCTCCTGGCGCAGGCTGATGGCGTTTTCCGCGCGGCGTGAGTCGCGCCGGCCGCCGTCGAAAACGGGAACTTTCAGGGTCACGCCGATGGTGCGTGTGGCAAGCGCTCCACCGGGGCTGATGCCAAGGCCGCCGTAATCTCCAAAGGCTCCGAGCGTTGGATAGCGCTCAGCGCGAACGGCTTGATAGTTTAGGCCCGCTTGTTGCTCACGGCGTTTTTGTGCGAGCCAATCGGGGCGGTATTGTCTGGCTGACGCCAGTGCTTCTTCAAGCGTCGGGCGCGGCGTGGGGTTGGAGAGCTCATCGGTCAATTCAATCGGTGTAGTGAAGCCCATCCCGATGGCGCGTTGCAGATGGAGCTTTGCCTGATCGTATTCCAGTTCCGCAATGCTTAGCCGCTGCTCCTCATTGGATAACTGCACTTTGGCGCGAGTTACTTCAATGCCCGTGCCCGTACCGGCTTCTTTTTGATTCTCAGCCAGAGTAACTAACTTTGAAGCCAGGTCGATGTTAGCCTTTATCACTTCAAGCGCCACCTTGTGCCTCAGAGCGGACAAGTAGGCGTGCGCCACGACATCGGCCACTTGGTTGGAGGTTGCTTCCTTTTCGGCTTCGGCCACGGCGATCCCAGCTTTGGCAGCGTCCAGGCGCTTCCAGGCGCTAAAATCCAAAATGGATTGGGAAGCCGTCACGCGTATGTCGAAGTTACTGAGCGGGCCTACTAATGCGGGCGATTTGAAGCCGGGAATAGGGATACTGAAACCAAAGGCTTTCAGGTTACGGGTGAAGTCGGTTTCGGTGACGGCTGCATCAATGTTAGGTAGTAAAGCGCCTTTCACCGTGTTCTTACGCGCTTCGGCCAGGGCTTGGGCTTCCCGCATCAGTTGCAACCGGGCGCTGCCGTCGGGGGCAAGCGCCATATCCACGGCCTGCTTCATTGTAAGTGGAGTTACTTGCTGGGCGCAGAGCACGGCAGTGAATAAAAGTATCCGCAGGTGTTTGATGTTATTCATGAGTGACTCCGGCTCTAAGTCCGGCCTCGAGAAACGGGATCATCTGTTCCAGCGCTTTCTCCGCGTTGTCTGAAATTACGGAGCCATTGGAGAGCGCAGACAAAATGTTGCAGCCGTGCATGGTGTGGACCATGCAGCCAACGCAAAAATGGGCGCGCCAATAGAGAGTCTTCGGGTCAAGGCGGGGCAACGCTTTGTGAATCGCCTCAACAAACCGGTTGGCGGTGCTTGCCATCTGCTCGTTAAAGCCGCGCTCCACCACCTTGGCGGGTTCTGTGTAAAGGCGCATCATAAGTGAGCCCAGCTGCACAGGGTTGCTTTTGCTGGGTGGCAGGAATGCGGTTTCAAGAATCGGAAGGATGAGGGCGCGCAGGATGCCGCGTAGGTCGGGCTTTTTGGGGTTGGCGGCAAGAACCTTATCGAGCATGGCCAGGCGCCTTTCGTTCACCGGAGCTAAGCGGCGGGCGAAGACGGCGTGGATTAGAGCTTCCTTAGACCCGAAGTGGTAGTTTACCGCGGCAAGGTTAACGCCAGCGGTGTCGGCGATGGAGCGCAGAGAGGCGCCACTAGGCCCATGCTGAGCGATCAGGAGCTCCGTGGCATCGAGGAGACGAGTTTTGGTTTCCGACTGCATTCAAACGTTCGTATAAAACAATCGTTTGAATTAGAATAGGCCGTGAAGCTCCTATTTGTCAAGGCAATTCAGAGTTCATTTCATCGGCTAAGCCTTGAGCCGTCGTGTAACTTAACTTGGATCGGACGCCCTACTGATTTAGGAGACGCGGCGGCATTGCGTGATCGCCAACCGCAGGACGGACAAACACTATTTCCGCGCCCGCAAACTCCGCCTGAATTTAACGGCGCTCAACGTGTTCAAAACATCGCCCGCTTCCAGCCAACCTCGTCGCGCCATCTTCACCCCATAACGCATATTGGCCAAATGCTTGGGATGATGGGCATCGGTCGAGATGGTGAACTTACACCCGCGTGCTTTGGCTTGGCGGATCAGCGCCGCGTGGATATCCAATCGTTCCGGACTGGCATTGATTTCCAGCGCGACGCCATGCTTGGCGGCCGCCGCCGCGATTCGCTCAAAGTCGTAAGCGTACGCATCGCGATGCAACAGCAAACGCCCCGTTGGATGCCCCAGGATCCGCACCGAAGGGTGTTCAATCGCGGCCAGTAACCGGTCGGTCATCTCCTGTGGCTCAAGATTCATGTAACTGTGAACGCTGGCGATCACCACATCCAACTCGTCCAGAGCGTCGCGTTCAATGTCCATCTTTCCGTCGCGAAGGATGTCGCACTCCAAACCGGAAAACACGCGTATGCCGAGCTCTTCGTGATCCAGCTCCTTCACGCGATGAGCAAATTCCACCACGCGCTTTTCATCCAGGCCGTTGGCCATCGCCAGCGCCTTTGAATGATCAGTGATGGCAATGTATTCGTAACCGTACGCCTTGGCCGCCGCTGCCATTTCTTCGAGAGTGGCGCGACCGTCGGTGGCGGTGGTGTGCATGTGGATGTCGCCGCGCATGTCCGTCAACTCCACCAGCGTTGGCATTTCGCCCGCCGCCGCCGCTTCAATTTCGCCCTGATTTTCGCGCATCTCCGGCGGAATGAAAGCAAGGCCAAGCTTGTTGTAAATCTCCTCTTCAGTGGCGCCGGCGACGCGCTCTCCGTTGTCCACGCGGGCCAGTCCATATTCGTTCAACGTGAAACCCATCTTCAGCGCCCGCTGGCGAAGCGCCACATTATGTTCCTTGCTGCCGGTGAAGTACTGCATCGCCGCGCCGTAACTTTCAACGGGCACCGCGCGCACATCCACTTGAATTCCTTCCACACCCACGCGGCCGCTGGCCTTGCCTTCGCCTTTGCCAAGCAATTCGGCGATGCGCGGCCATTTGGCGAAAGTCTCCAAAGCTTCAGTGGCGCGTGGCCCGGCCACCAAGATATCCACGTCACCCGCTGTCTCCTTCCCTCGACGCAAGCTGCCGGCGGGCGTGATGGAATCGACGCCCTCCTGCGCTAACAACGCCATTACTTCTTTCGCCGTCGCATCGGCGAAGCTAAGCAGAAAGCGGCCCGTGCTGCGGCGGTATTGCGCGATGGAGCGAAGCACTTTTTGTTCCAGCTTCTCGCCCATGCGCGGCAGTTCGCGCAGCTTGCCCTCCAGGCAAAGGCGCTCCAAGCCATCAATAGTGGAGACACGGAACTGCTCGTAAATTGTACGGATCGATTTTGGCCCCAGTCCCTGAATTTTCAGCAGTTCAAGCGCGGTGGGCGGATACTTGTGCAGCATCTCATCGCGGCGCTCGAAACTGCCACGCTCCGCGAGCTCGGCGAGAATTGAGGCGATGCCTTTGCCTATGCCGGAAATGTCGGTAACCTTGCGCGCCGGGTCTTTGAGGATATCCAGCACCCGTTCGGGGTAACCTTCAATGATAGCCTTGGCGTTGCGATAGCTGCGGATACGGAAGGCATCCTCACCGGCGATTTCCATTAGGTCGGCCGTTTCGTCCAATAGCCGTGCGACTTCAACGTTTTCCATGTTTCTCTATTTTCGCAGGGATTTTCAGATGTAGAACATGATCTCCTGATTTTGCTCCGTTTCGGCTCGCGCCGCGTCTTCGCGACGGCACACTTCGGCAAGCGAAGTCCGGTCAAGGATCAGCGCCATCGCATCGCGCACTTCGCGCATCACCAGTTTCGTTCCACAATAGCGGTCATCCACGCATTCATCGCACTTACGATATGCTTTCTCGCTGGCGCAA
This sequence comes from Bryobacterales bacterium, assembly GCA_043785065.1. Lineage (GTDB taxonomy): Bacteria > Acidobacteriota > Terriglobia > Bryobacterales > Bryobacteraceae > JANXSF01. Next base: position 4,455 of record JAYVXT010000137.1, read on the forward strand.
GGCAAAGGGGCAAGCGGGCCTTCAATCAAGCGGATCACTTGGCCAATCATGATAGTCTCCGGCGGAGCCACCAATGAATAGCCGCCACCTTTTCCCTTCTTGCTATCCACCAATCCGTCCTTCTTTAATCCAAGCAGAATCTGCTCCAGGAATTGTTGCGGAATACTTTCTTCCTTCGACAATTTGGCGCTCAGCATTGGGCCTTGTCCATATTGGCGGGCAAGCGAGTAGAGCGCCCGGAGCGTGTATTGGGTTTTCTTCGACAGCGTGCGCATGACAGGCCTAGTTCCCAGTTTCCCACGAGGCGGTTGCTACAATGCGAAGATGATGCGTTTATCGGTTCCGTTTCTATTCGGCTGCGCGGCGTTGATTGCCGCGATGAACTTCCATCCCCGCTATGAGGCAGGCGGCCAGATGATGATCCCCGAAGGTTACCGGCAATGGCAGTTTGTGGGCTCAAACATGGGCATCGGCTATGATGCTTCCATCAAGAAAGGAACATTCAAGAACATCTATATTCAACCGGAAGCTTACCAGGCGTTCAAATCGACCGGCAAATTTCCCGACAAAACAGTTCTGGTTATGGAAGTTTTCTCGGCGGGCGAAAAAGCTTCCCCTGCCAAGACCGGGCAGTTTGAAGAAAAATTTCTGGGCATTGAAGCGGCAGTGAAGGATGAGGCCAAATTTCCAACCGAAAAATGGGCCTATTATAACTTCATTGGCCAGGGCGGCGGAGCTTTGAAATCAGCGAAAGCATTTCCGAAAGAGGCATGTTGGAATTGCCACAATGAGCATGCGAAAGTGGATAACGTGTTTGTCCAGTTTTATCCGGCCTTGCGGGATTAGTGGGCGGCAAGTCCTAACCTTCCATCAACTCAAAAACAAACAGCGCCTGTCCGATCGGCACCGCCACGTATTGCTTTCCATCCACGGCGTAAGTCATCGGGGCGGCATTCAGTCCGCCATTTGTCCGGAAGCGCCACAACAGCTCTCCAGTGGTTGCGTTCAATGCGAAGAAATCGCCTTGCCCGGTGCCGGAAAACACTAAGTTGCCGCGCGTCGTCAACACGCCCACATTCAATGGGTTCTGCGTCCGAAACTCCCACTTCATATTTCCGTTCTCCGGATCCAGCGCGCGAATTGCCCCATAAGGTTGCTCATCGGGCTTCATTCGCTGGCCGCCACCGTTGAAGATCACGCCCGGTTTGTAATCGGCTTCGCCCTTGAAATAGTAGGCGCCCTGTTCACGCACGGGTGCATAAAATAAGTTAGTCAGCGGGCTGTAAGATGGGCTGGCCCAGTTAGTACCGCCGCCAAGCGACGGCCACACCAAGTTACCCGCTTCGGTAGGTTCCGATCCAGGAATTACCGCCGGCCGGCCGCTATCATCCAACCCTTTAGCCCAAGTCTGTTTCACGAACGGCTTTCCGGCCAGGAACTTTCCGCTGTTGCGATCCAGCACATAGAAGAACGCATTGCGGTTGGCCGTGGCCACCATTTTCATCGGCCTGCCGCGAAATTTGCCGTCGAACAGAACAGGCACCTGCGTTGCATCCCAATCGTGCGTGTCGTGTGGCGTGAATTGGAAATGCCACTTCTTCTTGCCCGTGTCCACATCAATGGCGAGGAACGAACACGAATAGAGATTGTCGCCCTTGCGTACGTCGCCGTTCCAATCCGGGCCTGGATTGCCGATCCCCCAAATAGTGGCGTTCGATTCCGGGTCGAACGAGCCCGTGGTCCAAACCGAGCCCGAGCCTATTTTCCACGAATCGCCTTCCCAAGTCCCAAAATCGGGATCGCCAGGGCCTGGCACGGTGTAGAAGCGCCAATCGCGTTTACCCGTTCGCGCGTTGTAAGCATCAATAAAGCCGCGGATGCCAAACTCGCCGCCGGCCACGCCCAAAATGATTTTATCCTTCACCGCCAAGGGAGCGACAGTTGACGAATAGCCCAGTTTGTAGTCGGCCATTTCGACGTCCCATTTCAGACGGCCCGTCCGTGCATCAAGCGCTAACAGATGCGCATCGATTGAACCGTAGTAAACCGTGTCGCCAAGGATGGCCACTCCCCGATTCGGCCGCCCGCAACAGAGGCGCAAGTCGTTGGGAATTTTTTTTTCATAGCGCCACAGAAGCGTACCCGTGCGCGTGTCCAAGGATTTCACCACGTTCGGTCCTTCGGTCAGAAACATCACCCCGTCAACAACAATGGGCGTAGCTTGATAGGATTCGGTCCCACCGGCATTATGCACCCAAGCGACTTTCAGGCGCTTCACGTTCCCGGTGTGAATCAGATCGAGCCCGGAATGGCGCTGCCCGTTGTAATTGCCCGAGTAAGTGAACCAGTTAGCCGGTTCCTTGGCCGCGTCTAAGATACGTTGATAAGGAACGTTCTGCGCGTTGAGCGTGAAGCCCAACACAAGCGGTAGAAAGATTCTCATAACTGCTCCTTCAAAGAGGCAAGGTAGGCTACCAGATCATCCAGTTCCGCCATGGTGAGCTTATCCTTGAATGACGGCATCGGCGAGGACTTGGGATCGCGCGTAATCGACTTCACATTTTTCTTGAGCATCACATGGTTATCCCCCGCGGCATCCCGCACCACGATGACGAACGTATCTTCCTGGGTAACGCGACCGTTAACGGCGCGGCCCGCCTGAGTAACAACCTTCACCGGCACAAAGCCTTCCGGAAGACTTGCCGCCGGGTCTGTCACCGATTCCCGCAGGTAGGCTCCGTTGCGCTTCAGACCGATGCTGGAAAGATCGGGGCCCATTAAACCGCCGGTGTAGACGCCGTCCGCTTTGAGAGTGTGGCAGTTGGCGCAACCGTGCTTGACGTATAGCGCCTGGCCCTTATTCACGTCGCCGGCCACGGCTTGGATGTCCACTTTCGCTAACGTACGGACATAGGCGGCCACTTGTGTGACTTCGCGCCGCGTCATGTGCCAGGCACTGGGCATTTCCGTTCCGGGAAGGCCCACTTCAATAATGCGCGCCAGGTCGCCATCGGTTTTGGCGCGGACTAATTCTTGGTGCGATAAGTCGGCCCCTTTTCCGCCATCCCCCTTCGGTCCGTGGCAGTAAGTGCAGGAACCGAGGAACAGCTTCTTGCCACGGGCAAGATCTTCGGGCGAGTTAGGCAGAGTAACCTTTTGGTTGTCTTGGTTATCCTGAGCAAAGATAGTGGCGGACCAGGCCAGGATTGTGAACTGCGCGGCGAATAGGGACAAGGCACGCATGGGGTCCATCTTATATGAAAGGTGGGGGGCGCGTCAGACCGGGTTGTCGCGGCAAAGTAGAAATGTCCTATAGTGGCCGATTTGCACATGCCCCTTTTCCCTTATCTCAGGTTGGCCTTCAGAACAGCGCAAAGCCGTCAAGGGCGCGCGTTTATTGCGCGGCGAATGCGAACTCTTGACGGCGAGCACTGTTCTGCACAATCGACTCAGTGGGAAAGGGGCTTCCTCCCAAGCATCACTACTTGTCAAAACTTGTCAAAAATAGGACATTTCTACTTTGCTGCGACAGCCGGTGAATCTCAGAGGTGATAAAAATAGAGGTATGCGGAATTGGCTGGTTTTGGCGGTAGTGCTGTCCGGTGTCGGCTTGACGCTGCGAGTTTAT
>JAYVXT010000138.1:0-8079 GCA_043785065.1 Bryobacterales bacterium
CAATCCTCGCTGGACCGTCTTGTCGAAAAAGGTCTATTGCTCGAAATCCGATCGGGCCAATACACGGCCACGGCCAGCAGCCGCGAATTTTCCGTCGGCAAGTTGAGCATGCATCGCGACGGCTTCGGCTTCGTGAAACCTGTAGTCCCCATTCCCGGTATGGTGGGCGATATCTTCATTGGCTCGCAATCTGCCGCAAGAGCCATGCATGGCGATAAGGTTATGGTTCGCGTCAATCGCGTGGATCGCGACGGCAAGGCTGATGGCGAAATCGTGCGTATTCTGGAGCGGGCGTTCCGCACGGTGGTCGGCGAATTCTGCGTTAGGCGGCGCGGCAACTTCGTCAAACCGCACGATGACCGTATCAAGCAATGGATCTTCATTCCGGAAGGGATGGAAAAGCCGCTGCATTCAGCGCAGGTCGATCGGGTTGGCTTAGCCCCAACTCCGGAACGTTCGCTGGAGGATATGGACGGGCTGATCGTCAACGTAGAGTTGCTGGAATATCCCCAAGAAAACGAGGATGCGGTTGGCCGGGTTATAGAGATTTTAGGCAACGAAGATGATTTCGGCGTTGACGTTGAAATCATGATCCGCAAGCACCAAATCCCCCATCAGTTCCCCGAAGATGTTTTAGAGCAAGCGCGCTCCATGCCCACGGAAGTTTCCGCCGCCGAGCGCGAGGGGCGTGTGGATTACCGCGATGTGGAGATCGTAACCATTGATGGGGAAACCGCCCGCGATTTCGACGATGCCGTTTACGCGGAACGCTTGCCCAACGGCCACTTCCAACTGCAAGTGCACATCGCCGACGTCAGCCATTATGTGGAGCCTGGCACACCGCTTGACCGGGAAGCGGCCATGCGGGGAACCAGTGTTTACTTCCCTGATCGGGCCGTGCCGATGTTGCCGATTGAACTTTCAACGGAGATTTGTTCGTTGAAGCCGCACGTCGACAGGTTGGTGGTTTCGATGATCATGGAGATTGATCATCAGGGTGACATCATTTCGCAGCAGTATCATCGCGGAGTAATTCGAAGCGCCGAACGGATGACGTACGCGAACGTTCAAAAGATCTTCGACGAAGATGCGGAACAATGCGAACGTTACAAGCGATTGCTGCCGCGATTCGCGGCGATGAAGGAGTTGGCCGAAATCCTGATGCGGCGGCGGCAGAAGCGCGGCTCGATTGATTTCGATTTGCCCGAGCCGGTTATTGAGTTGAACGAACTTGGGCAGATGGTTTCCGTGCAACGGTCGCCTCGATTGTTCTCCAACAAACTCATTGAAGAGTTTATGCTGGCCGCAAATCAGGCCGTGGCAAGCGAATTGGAATCGAAGGCGCCGCTGGCTATGTACCGCATTCACGAATTGCCCGATTCAAGGCGCGTGGCGGCGTTTGAAGATATCGCGGCTCATTTCGGCTATTCGCTTACCTCGGGACCTCTGCCCATTAAGCGGTATTCGATGGTGGACCGCAAGAGAGACGGGCGCAAAGTGCGGCGCGACCTTGAGATTGTGGAAAAGGACATCGGCGTTACTTCGCGCGACTATCAACGGCTGATCCGCAAACTTGAGGGGAAGGCGGAAGAGCGCATCTTAAATTACCTGATGCTGCGGTCACTGAAGCAGGCCCGCTATAGCGCAACCAACGAGGGGCACTTTGCGCTTGCCATGGAGCATTACACCCATTTCACTTCCCCGATTCGCCGATATCCGGATCTGATCGTGCATCGGATGCTGTTGGGTATGAAGTATGAGGACCAGGAATTGCGCGACATCGCCGAAGACACTTCCTTCACCGAACGCCGTTCGGCAGAGGCGGAACGGGAGTTGATGGAGTGGAAGAAGATCAAATTCATGATCGATCATGTGGGTGATGTTTTCCACGCGTTGATCACCAACACGACCAAGTACGGATTCTTCGTTGAGCTGGAAGAATTGTTCGTAGAGGGCCTTGTGCCGATGGATTCCCTGCCCGGCGATAAGTACTTCTATCAGGAAAATGTTCGCCAAATTGTGGGGCAACGAACAAGGCGCGAATTCAAGATCGGAGATAAGGTGCAGGTGCTGCTGGACCGCATCAATAGCGCTGAGCGGAAGCTGGAGTTCTCCTGGGTGGACGAATCGGCGAAGCCACGGGAGAAGAAGAAAAAGAAGAAGCGATAGAAATTGTTGCGCCGGCAAAGCGAGTCGCGGGAAGATAGAGGGTTACCGCCACAATGCCAGTACTCACCACAACAATTCTACCCGGAATTCCGCTACGCGCCCGCGGCAAGGTTCGCGATGTTTATTCGATTGGCGAGGACCGGTTGCTGATCATTGCAACCGACAGGATCTCCGCATTCGATTACATTCTAGCCACGGGCATTCCTGACAAGGGGCGCGTGCTGACGGCCATGTCACTATTCTGGTTTGACTTCCTGAAAGACGTCACGCCGAACCATCTCATCTCCGCGAACGTTGAGGAGTACCCGGAAAAGCTGCACCCGTTTCGCGATCAATTGGAAGGCCGGTCGATGCTGGTGCATCGGGCGAATATGGTTGATGTTGAGTGTGTGGCGCGGGGGTACATTAGCGGGTCTGGGTGGAAGGATTACAAGCGCACGGGGGCAGTATGCGGCATACCGCTGCCTGCGGGATTGAAGGAAAGCGATAAGCTGCCGGAACCGATTTTCACCCCGGCGACCAAGGCGCAAACTGGGCACGACGAGAACGTTTCGTTTGAAACAGTGGCCGGACAGATTGGAATAGATTTAACGAATCGCTTGCGTGATTTGACATTGGCTATTTACAGGAAGGCTTCGAACTACGCGGCTACTAAGGGCATCATTCTGGCCGATACTAAATTTGAGTTTGGCTTCGTGGGCGAGCAACTCTTGCTGGGCGATGAAGTATTGACGCCGGATTCTTCCCGCTTCTGGCCTGCCGCTACCTATGCGCCTGGGGGCGCGCAGCCATCGTACGATAAGCAATTTGTGCGTGATTACCTTGAGAGCATTCAATGGAACAAACAACCCCCTGCCCCGGCTTTGCCGGATGAGATCGCGCGGCACACCAGCGAGAAGTACAAAAAGGCGTATCGCGAATTGACGGGGAGATCACTATGAGCTGGTTGGACATTATATTGGGCGTGATTCTAATTTCTTCGTTGATCAGCGGCGTCCGCAAGGGAATGATCCGGATGGGAATTGGGCTAGTGGCGATGGTGCTGGCGATGGTCGTGGCATTTTGGAGCTACCAGTCGGCTGGGGCATTGTTCTCCGATTGGACCAGTTCGACAACAGTTGCCAATTTGATTGGATTTTTCGCCGTTTTTTTCGGCGTCATCATTGCGGGGTCTCTGATTTCGATGATGCTGACACGCATTTTTAAATGGATGGGATTGACGTGGCTGGACCGCATTTTGGGCGGAGTTTTCGGACTGGCGCGGGGAGCGATTGTGGCAACGATTGTGCTGATGGTGTTCACGGCTTTGGCGCCGGGGAATCCACCGCCGGCGGTAGGCGAATCGGTGGTGGCTCCTTACTTGATGGGATTTGCCGAAGTGATCAGCGGGCTTGCGCCTTCCGATCTTCGGAACAAGTTTGAGGAGGCTTACAAGAAGGTGAAGTCAGACTATTGGGATCCGGCGCGGAAAGCAATCAAGGAGATTGAGAAGGCGGGCAAGGCCGATGAAAAGACAAATAAGGCTAAAAAATAATGGAGTTGCTGATATTTGATCTTGATGGCACGTTGGTGGATTCAAAGTCGGACCTGATCCATTCCGTAAACGCCACGCGCGCATACATGGGGTTGGATGTTTTGCCGCATGATTTGGTGGCGAGTTACGTTGGCCGCGGGGCATTGGCTTTGATTCGCAGTTCATTGGGAGAGGATGCTCCGGAGGCGGAAGTGGAGCGGGCGCTTGAATATTTTCTGGGCTACTATCGCGAGCATATGTTGGATGAAACCAAGCTTTACCCGGGCGTAGTTGAGGCACTGGACCGTTTCCATTCGGCTGGCAAGCGCATGGCAATTCTGACTAACAAGCCAGTGCGTTTTAGCGAATTCATGATTCAGAGGTTGGATCTTTCGGACTATTTTTTGCGGATTTACGGGGGCAACAGTTTCGAGCAAAAGAAGCCCGATCCGATTGGAATTGAGACGCTGCTGGGTGAGACTGGGGCGTCGAAGAGTGGGACGTTGATGGTTGGGGATTCGTCGGTGGATATTCGGACGGCGCGGAATGCCGGGGTGGCGTCGTGCGGTGTTATGTATGGCTTTCAGCCGGAGACGTTTGCGGTGGAACCGCCGGATTTTACAGTGGAGACGATGGGCGAGTTGGCTGACCGGATTTTACGGTAGAGCAGGCACACTTGTGCGGCGGGCATGGCTCTATCCCGTTTGAAATTCCAACGACAGCGAACTGTTTACGCTTCAACAGGAGAGGAGCCGCCAAGCAACCTTCCCTGCTTTAGCAGGATGACTGCTCTGGTCCCCAACCAGAACAGCCACTCCCGTTATTCCACGCATACAACCCAATGCACGCTGGTTAAAATACACAACTCAGGTCGACCTAAGACCGCCTACCGAAACAGGCGGTTTTGGTTTGAGGAGTAGTCCGGCCGGATTCGCTCTCTCTGATTAATAAGCTACAGGGGCGGGTTCAACTTGTGGAGCCGCGACATTGTTCATGTAGTTGAAAATGTGGCAGATTGAGTTGTCCTTTGGTCCGTGATTGCATAGATTTTTTGCCCGATTTCGTGCGAGAAACACTTCTGGTAGTGGGAAAAATCTCAGGGCGCGGAATTGGTCTAAAAATACGGTGAACTAAAGCGCACCGTAAAGCGGCAGCGGCACCCTCGAATTCACCTATCAGAAGACAAGAAAGGAGGCTCGAAATGAAGCCCTCAACATACGCCGTCAATCGAGCGGAACTACAGATCGAAGCCAACGGCGATTTCGTCCGAGGCAAGATACAACGCGAGGGGGAAACCCTAGTGCCCGGCACTATCAAGCTGCCGCTCCTTACCGGAGTCACGCTGCTGGAAGCAAGACAAACCGGTAAGAGTTCCCTAGCAATCCTGCGCGAAGGCGCCGAAACCTCCGCGCTCATCAACGGTCCCGGTCCATTCGGCATCGAGCTGGACGCGATGTTTGCGATGTCCATCGATCCGGGCCGCGCCACACTTCGTATCCGCCCCTGAGCGCCGCCTCTACCGCTTGACGTTAACCGTCCCAAGAGACCAAACTTACGTGGCCATTCAAGACGGCTTCATTGCATCGCGCCGCTCGATCAATGGCAAAAACATCGTCGAGGATATTCTCAATCCTGGCCGTGTTGCCACTCTCAATTGGATTACGCGGGCAAGCGCGTCAGTTCTATCGCCGCCGAAACCAACCCGCTTTTTATCCGATGTGGTGACCCTAGTGTCTATAAGCGAAGGGCAAGTGACGCTCTGCAATTCTGCTCGACATCAATGAATGTAGTGCAGGGCGATCCTCAACAATTTGAGCCCACTCTTCCAGCTGGTTACGAACTTACGGCAACCAGCGGCGCAACACTGGCCGGCATTCAGCCGCTTGCCGATTCTTTGGTGCTCAACGTGAATCAGCCGTCAACCCGCGCCCATCAATTCCTTATTTGCATGGGCCGGAGCGAGAACGCATTCAAACTAGATGTCCCGATCCTGCAAATGAAAAACAGCCATGTGAAATCGGCGAAGTGCTGGTGGAAGGAGTAGGCGCAATCGAACTCACCGCAATGGAAGGCGGAGGCCTCAAGAGCAAGGACGTGAAGGAGACCAATTCCTTCCTCCTCGCCTTGGTCCCCGCCCCAGTCCACGGCGCTTTCCGAAACTTCAGAAAGCCCACCGACCCACCAACCTTGGCTCTTGCTTGGACACGCTTCGCGGACGCAAACGTCCAAGCCGCCGTAGCCCAACAGCCACCGCAACTACATTGATTGATTACATCCAAGGGACGGTCGCTGACTGAAGTCAGGCTCATCGTCCGCAACCAATCGCAGCCATTCTTGAAGGCGACATTGCCCAGCGGAGCCAGCGTGCTCTCCGCCGAAGTGGCGGGCGAAAAGATAAAGCCCGCGCAAGGAGCCGACGGTGATCGCATCCCACTTCTGCGCGCCGGCTTCCGCCCTTCGGGGCCATACCCGGTTTCGTTCGTGTTTGTTCACTCCGGATTGCCATTCGCGAAAAAGGGTGGCGCTGAAATATCACTCCCCAAGATGCGTGCCTGTTAGACTCCTCGAATGGGAACTCTTCCTTCCACAGCAGTATCAAGTAAAGGACTTCGCTGGAGGCGCTACTTTCGCCAATCTGATGCAACTCGCACAAGCTGGGGCCACGGATTCCGACATCACGCCTATCTCCCATACCTATGCTGCTGGTGAAGCAATGTTGCCAGGACAAATCGGAGGCCTAGTGCTCGATCGGTCCGGAGCTCCTGTCAGAGGCGCATTAGTAAGCCTCAACGTCCCATGCCTCGTTACTATAAAGCCGGCTTAATAGTCAAATAACACCTTCGCCTCACTCTCACTTGAGTATCAACCACTTTTATTAACAGTGACTGTTCGGAGCAAACTAAATTGCGCTTACCATGCCCCACTGTTACGACTATGTCTTGTAGCCCATCCATGTTTGCATTCACCCAACCACCGCCCAAGCCAAGTACGCTAACAGTGGAAAATTATTTTTATTGCATCCCAGGCGATTGATCCATCCGCTTAACTTATCCCCCCAAGTTACTAGCTTTGTTGAGGAATAAGGCACTGCTCCTTCGAAGGATCCGCTTCTACTTTTCCCAACCCAGTGCGAACTCTACTCGCAAACGAGGGGCAGCAATAAAAAGATTGAAATTGGTACCGACTTTTTCGCCACGAAATGATATTCTACCCAGGATGCAATCTCTCGCCGATCTTTTATCGCACCGCCGCCAAGATGTGAACCTCGACGTCGCGGCTCTCGAAGTAGCAATGATCGAGTACCCCGAGATTACGCCTGATCCCTTTGTGGAAATCCTTGACTCCTACGCCGTGGAACTTTCAGAACGTCTCAGCTCTCACGCCGATGCCGAGGAGTTCATCGACGTAGCCGGCGCCTACATGTTCGACGAGTTGGGTTTCACCGGCAATCAAGAGGATTACTACAATCCCCGCAACAGCTGCCTCAACGAAGTAGTCACCGCGCGCATCGGCAACCCTATTGCTCTTTCCGTGGTGTATATGGAAATTGCTCGCAGGCTAGCCCGCCCTGTTCATGGCATTGCCTTGCCTGGTCATTTTTTCGTGAGGTACGAAGATGGCGACTTCAAGGCCTACATCGACGTCTTCCATGGCGGCCGCATCGTCAACGAACGCGAATGTTTCGATTTGGCGAGTTCGATTGTCAGTGTCCCCGTAAACGATCCCACCTATTTGGCGCCTGTGGAAAACCGGCAAATCGTAGTGAGAATGCTTAACAACCTTCGAGCCATTTATCTCCGCAATCGGGAATACACTAAAGCCTTCGAAGTTCTTACGCTACTCCTCGAAGCCACTCCAAACTCGGGGGACTGTTACCTCCAGCGAGGGGTGGTCAATATCGAACTTCGCAAATTCAATGAAGCGAAAATCGATTTGCAGAAATACCTCATCCTTGAGCCGATGGCTTTAGACAGGGGAGCGGTAGAGCAGCAGATTCGAGTGATTGACCAGTGGCTCTCCAAAAGAAAAGTAAGCGAACAAGTTACCTAGCCCCTTCCATCTTCCTCTCATTCCCCAGTAATTAAAACAGTTAATCCCACCGACGGGTTGAAGCGCAGCTTCACCGTATTCGCGGTTTTGCCGTCGGCGGTCAGAATCACCTCCACGTGACCGGCGCTGCCCAAAGAACGGGGTACCGCAATGTTGATCTGATCCAGCCCCGCAAAACTTCCCTGTGCTCCCGCATAGTCGGGTGTGATCGTAGCATTGCCAATCTTCACCTGAACCGATTTGGCATTACGGATGCCAGTTCCATACAGCAACAAAACAAATAGAGTTGGTCACTCCCCATGTCGATATCCGCCGGAACATAAGCCTTCTGTAAAGGATCGAATTTC
>JAYVXT010000139.1:0-2427 GCA_043785065.1 Bryobacterales bacterium
GCGGCTTCGGGTGTAGAGGGTGTCGTCGGCCCCTTCGCATCCTTTAATTTATGCCCGCCCTTGGCAACAACCAATTCGTAACCCTGCATCGGTTTCTTCTCGTAGTGATAGCCAAGATTGAACCGGTCTTTCAATAAATTCTGAAGCATCACCAGAAATTGTTCAGCCGACGTTCCTTCCGGAATTTTTGCCGTTAGGTCAAACATCAAATCGGGCAACGAGTCACGGCCGGGAAATTGGTATTTCTCCAATTCAAAAGCCTTGCTGATTATGAAAAAAAGTTTGCAGTCCGTACAGCGGAACAAGCCTGGATCGGCACTGCCGGGCCCACCCGTGGTTGAGGCTGAGGATCGGAAATGTCCAACCTTCGGCGCCGCGGCTTTAATTGCTGCCGCGTCGAATTCCAACTTCTGGTTAATAGGAACTTGGCTATAGCCGCCAACGCAAAATACCGTTGCCACCGTTAAGGTCTGTAATCCCGATTGCATGAAAGAATTATATCCAACACCCCGCAGGCGCATTGGTCAAGAATGCAGACCTGGTATTCTCCCACAGGCGTTCCGTAAGAGAACATGCCCATATTCTTATCCCGCGAATCACGTAAATCCCAATCAACATGCGATGGCCTTCGGCTACACGACATTCTCTTCAATCTGATATGTTGTATCAGATGAAGCGATTTACCCTAAGCACAATTTTCCTTGGATTTTTAGCTACGACTTGGTTTTTCGGCAACGATTCAAGAGGCATTGCGCAGAGTCCGGCATCCTATTCCGGCGAACCCAACGGCGTGACCGGAAACGGCAAGCTGAAGTTCCGCGCGGTTTACACAACCAGTCATCTGCCGCCTGAGGCGCAGAGCGTGATTAAAGGCGCGCATGGCGGATTTACCATCGACATGCGCCCTGGGCGTGGTGAAATCTATTTCGCTTTGAAGGGCGCGGGCATTGTGCAAATCAGTTCCGATATGAAAACCACGCGCATGCTAGCCACCGCGCCGGAAATGAAAAATACAAACCTGCACAACGCGAATATTATGATCGCCAAGGATGGGACGCCTTTTCTGCTCTTTCCTGGCAATGAGGCGAACCAGGTATTCACAACCACAATAGATGGCGTCATGGTGCACTCGCTGAAAACGCCCGAGGCGGGCGTCGAGATGGGCCACCCGCAGGTGAACGATTACTTCATGGGCCGGGGCAATTTCATTCCCACGGATGTGGAGCAACTGGATGGGCTGATGTACATCACCACCGGGTATTCGCAGTTGGATTTTGTTTTGACGGCCCGCATTCTGAGTACCTCGCCATTCAAGGCTGAGTGGAACGATCTTTCGTTTGGGGGGCGCGGAACTGGGCCGGGTCAATTGGGGACTGGCCATGGCATTACAATTCCTCCGGGCACTACTCGTATTGAGGTGGCTGATCGTCCCAATTCGGAAATTGATCGCTTCAACAAGGGCGGGCAGTATTTATCTACTTTGAAGATGCCCCTTGGTTCTCTGCCTTGCGACATTTATTATCTTGGGAATTATGCCATTGTGGGATCGCTCGATGGACCTGATCGGAGTAAGGGCGCCCCGATTTATATCCTGGAAAACGACAAGTTGGTTTCCACCCTGATGCCTAAGGAAGATTTGGGGCTGAAGAATTTCACCCATATTCATAACGCGGTTTTGAAACGAATGAACAATAAGCTATATGTGATTGCGCAAGCTTGGAATCCTGGTGACTTTGCCATTTTTGAACAGGTTACTGATTAGGCTTAAATTCCCAGCCCGTGCAACAACAGTTACCCCGGCGCAATCCGGACCAAGGGTCTACGCTACTCCACCGAAGGATGCCGGACTTCGTTCATCACGCCCGCCTCTTTGCCGCAGGGTACGGCACCCGATCCCCTGTACGCAGCATCCAACGTTTCATCAACGCCGCCAGTTCATCGCGTAGTCTCGAATGCGCATTGCTTCCGGCATGATTGTTCAACTCAAACGGATCCTGCCCCAAGTTGAACAAATGCGTCACCTTCATATCACGGCCTACCACCATCTTGTCGAGGCCTCGCACAATCATGCGCCACTCCCCTTCTTCAGTTAGTTTTCCCTCGCAGTAGACCGATTCCGGGCTGTCTCCTTCCTTGCCCATCATCGAAGCTGACAGGTCCCGCCCATGTAGGCCCGGCGGAATTTCCGCGCCGCAAAAACTAAGAATCGTGGGCATATGATCGACATTCGAAACCAAAAAGTCTTCCACAATTCCGCCCTTCAGCTTGCGCGGATAACGAATCAGCAACGGTATACCCGTTGATTCCTCATAAGGCTCGGACTTTCCCTCAATCCCATGCGACCCAATCATCTCGCCATGATCGGCGGAAAAAATGAAGATCGTATCTTCGGCGAGTTTCAGTTGATCCAGTTTGTCCAGCAGCCGC
>JAYVXT010000140.1:0-2419 GCA_043785065.1 Bryobacterales bacterium
TCCTGAGGTGATGATAATTCCAAGGTCGTAAAAAGTGGCGCCATGATCGTAGGAAACCACTGCTCCAATCTTAGGAGCCGTCAGATAAGGAGCTTTACAGATTCCGCCTGGCTCGTGATGGTACCATCCGTAGACAGTCCCATCAGCATCCTGCCAAACGGATTCGATCCATTTTGTAACCCGCCCGTAATCATAAAACATCACTGCGCGCGCGTTGCCTAAGTGTGCGATGTCGTTTCCGTCAAATCGGATCGGCAGGCCTGAGGAAGTATACAAATACAGCTTATTGTTCCACCAATGCGATGGAGAACTGGAATCGACGGCTCCGGCCAAGACAATTCGTTCGGCCGGTTCCAGGGTGACGGACTGTGCAAACCCGAGGGTTGCGGTCAAGATGAGGGGTAAAATCCAGACCATACTGTTGTAACTCACTCATCGACTAAAAGTTGCACTTGTTAATAAAAAAACTTAATTATTAAAATAATTTTATGGCCTCCACGATTAGCCCTAAATTTCGCTGATCGTTTACTGGGGTAAATACCTTATCTATCGTTACAGACACTGAAATTTGAGGAATAGTGAAAGGTGGTAAGTTTGCTTTAAGCTCTCCTGCGCCAGGGCCGGGGAGCGTAACTTTGTGAAAGCTGTGTCCGTTGATGAACAGCTCTATGTTCCTTCCCGGCAGAATATCGGGAAGCGCATATTTGATGGCGATTTCTGTTTGCTCCGGCTCACGTTTTAAAAGGACCGTGCCTTTACCGGACATCCATCTCCAGCGGCCATCTTCGATGTGATAAAAGCCTCCGGCAATTTGGGATTCCGATTCGGGCGAGCCCATGTTTACATAGGGGTATGCGGCCTTTTTTTCGACAATTGTTTCCGCGGTGACGATATCCACAGGTGTTTCCACGGAAAATCCAAAGGATTCAAACCCTTTTTCCACAGTTGAGTACCCGGAGTGGGCATTGAGGCCGATTAACTGAAAGGGTAGGGATGGGTTAACTTGCCATTCACGCAAGGCCACACGCACGCCACCGCCAGTGGTGAAGGGTACCGGATAACCAAGCTTGCTCGACACCACGATTTCACCCGGTTGTACCGATTGGCCTTCGAGGATGGGCAAGGCGCCGTTGGCTTCAAAATAGTGTCGAAGCCAATCATTATTTACCCAAACTCGTTTGTCCCTGGTTTGCAATTCCAGATCTTTAGCAATGGCGCGGTAGGCGCCCCAATGCTGGTAGTTCACCGCGGCCAGCGCCAGACTTACGGCCATATTTCCCGCCACGGCGAAAGTGAGAAGACGGGGAAACGGCAGATGGCTGAGCAGAATAGCGAGCGGCGCAGCCAACGGCAACAGATAACGGGCCGAACCGGCGAAGAACAGCACAAGCGCGGCGGCGAAATAGAGCAGGATCCATCCGGCCAAGAACTTTCGTTCAGGTTCAGGGCGACGCATCGTCCAAACGCAGAATGCCAGCAATGCTAAGCCCAGAAGGAAGGGGAGGACGATGCGAGAGACGAGGAAGCCGAAAGTAAAAGAGGAAACGCCGGCTCCAAGGTGGATGATTAGCGCGGCGGCATTGAACATTTTATTATGCAGCGTCTGCAATGCATACTTCTGGAAATTACCGGCCAGCGCGGCTAGGGGCACGGCTTTAGTTGTCATTCTTTCAAACGCCTGGTAGAGAGCGATTGTAACTGGCGTTGTGAGTAACGCCACCCACGTGGGCGTCCATCGCTTCTTGAAGCACCCCAGGTAGAGCCCGCAGATGGGCAGGAGCAGAATGGATTGATAAGCGTCCATGGCGGCAAGAGCCATCAGAATCATTGCCCCGGCTAGCCACGCTTTCGAGCTTCTTTCAGAAGCTGAAACGAAAACCGCCATGGACGCCATCCATAGGCCAAGCAGCGGCAAGTCAGCCTCAAGCGATGTTCCATTGATTACGAATGCCGGTGTAGCCATGAATAGCATGGTTGCGAGCAAGGGACGCTGCGTCCAGCGGCGGGCAAGCGCATAGCAGGAAAGCGCGGCCATCAAGGAAAAAGGGATGTAGGCTAGGTGGAAGACAGGTTCCTTTACGTCGCCCACCAGCCACAGGATCAAACCGAGAAACCAGACGTTGAACGGCGGATGGGTGTGGCCTTGCATGGAAACCATTTTTCCGGATAAAGGGAAGTCCACGTTTTTAGGATGCAAGGGTTCGATTTGGGCGTGCTTTGCGCCGGCCAGATAGAAAATGTCGTCGCCTTGAATTGCCTGATTGAGGAAGGGCAACCGCAAGGCAAGCACGGCGGCGATGACGAAGATGAATCCGCGAACCAACACGCTATTGTACCCAGACGGGGGACTGAAGTCTGCAACAATGCTGTCTTTAGACTGGCACGTCGACGCGCCGCCAACGGGGTGAACCCCGTGACC
>JAYVXT010000141.1:0-8034 GCA_043785065.1 Bryobacterales bacterium
CCGGCAATCGCGTCCATCATGAAGCCGCCAGTTTGTCCGCGCACCCGCATGGCGGAGTACATACGCCACCAGAGTTGTTCGATCTCAGTGACTCCGCCCCCAAAATCGCAGCCTTCCAGTATGGGCTTGAGAATATGAGTCACAATCGAGCAGGCCACTTCCGGCGCCAGCGGCGCTTGTGCCTCGCCCCAACCCACCGCGCCTGAATCGAGTGTAATGCGCACCAGTGCCGTCTCAAATCTCGTTGAATAGAGAACCGGATAGTTTTCCGCCCACTGATAGGGTGATGCGCCACCTGAAAGCTCTGCCGGCGAGCCCGCCGTTCCCGATACTTTCGCTCGGTCGCGTTCCTCATGAAATGGGAATGCTTCGACTTTGATGATCTTCATGAACTCTTGCGGCTATTCGCCGTCCGGCATGCTTGCCATAAGCGCTGACTTGGCGCGCATTATGTGGTGGCGTAGTACTTGGCTCAGGGCTTTGGCATCCCGTTTCTCCATAGCGGCAACGATCTGCCCGTGCTCAGCGTGTTCCTGGGCGATCCGCTCCTGCCAGTTCTTGTCCGCCCTGTGCAAACGGCCCATCGCGATATGGGCTTGCAGGCTTTCATAAACGCCGGCCAGACGCTTATTTCCCGAGGCTTCAATGATTATCTGGTGCAATTCGGTATTGGCCTGCTCATGTGCCGTGCGCTTCTCATCCGTCAGGATGGGCCGGGCGAGAAGGACCAGCTGTCTTCTGGCTCTTTTCAGATGCTCATCGGTGAGTTGCGCCGCCGCCTGCTCCGCCGCCAGGCATTCCAGCGCACAGCGAATATCGAATGTTTCGGATAGGTCCCGGCGGGTTAGCGTGGCCACAAATGTACCGCTGCGGGAATGAACGTCAACGAGGCCTTCGGCCGAGAGCAACTGAATTGCGCTGCGAACAGGCGTCAGGCTAACACCGAGTTGAGCGGCGAGTGCATCTACATTGAGCCTCATCCCTGGCGGAAAGCGGCGCTGCAGAATCGCATCGCGGATGGCCGCTTGGACATCATCGACGGCTCGCCGCCGTTCGAGTTTTCCCAATGCCGCGCCGTTTTGTTTACTCATCCTCACCATTTTAGAACACGAGCTTCATGCCGAGTTGAATAGTGCGGGAAGCACGCGCCGATGTGATAGTTCCAAAAGTGCTACTAGCATTAAGGCCATTCGCTCCAGGCGAAAATCCGGTGTTTACGAAGCCCAGGTTAGTATGGTTATCCAGGTTAAACGCTTCGGCGCGGAACTGAACGTTGGTCTTCTCGCCTATGTGTGTGTTCTTGATCATCGAGAAGTCGCAGTTAAAGAATCCCGGCTGCCGGACATCCGGCAGCGCACGGCCTACATTGCCGTACGTATAGTTGAGCGGATTGACGAAGGCCGAAGTGTCGAACCATGCGTATTGCGTGGGATTGTCGAGCTTCGCCGATTTGCCTGTCGAATTGGGCCGGTTCGCAAGCTGATTGTTTGCGCCGGAGATCAGCACCGGAAGACCCTTCTGGATGGTAATGACTGATTGACCCTGCCAGCCGCCGATGATCATATTGACAACCTTGTTATGGCTGTCAAACGCCTTGCCTGCGCCGAAGGGTAATTCATAAACGGTGCTGAGGGCGAGTCGCTGGGGCACGTCCGTTGGATCGACCGAGCGCTCCTGATTGCGCGCGAAAAGACCATTCTGGTAGCCGTTGTTGGTCACCTGCTCAATGGACCCGAAGTTGATCGGCGAGGCCACGCTGTCGCTGATCAGCTTTCCCTTGGTATACGAGGCGAGAACAGTCAGTCCATGGTTCAGGCGCTTCTGCACCGACAGCAGTCCTGCATGGTAGATCGCATTGCCGAGGTGCGGATTACGAACCGTAACATTAGTGTAATAGGGGTAAGCCAGCAACGACTGCAGCTGCGTAATGGTGGCCGAGCCTAGCGAGCCGGGCACGACGCCGGCGTAAGGATTGGGCACCGGATTCTGCAAGGCAGTTCCGAGACTCAGATACTTTGAATCGAGCTGGTTGAGATTGTAATTTCCCGCAACGAGATGCGTGCCGTGATTGCCGGAGTAAGTGGCGTCAACCACCCATCCGCCCATGATTTGCTTTTGCACCGAGAAGTTCCATTGCTGTGAAGTGGGGGTTTTCTGATCCGGCTGATCGTAGGTAACGCCCTGACCGAGAAACGCATTCGGACCAAGCACGCGGCCGAGCGGCTGTGTAAGGGGCGATGGGAAGCCCTCGTTGAACTTGAATGCCGGAAGGTTTGCGTTGCCGCCTGGAGGGTTATAAGCCGTATTGGTGGAAGCAAAGCCTGAAGTGGAGCCGAAGTATGTAATGTTGAAGGTGCCTGGGAAGAAGACCGCATAGCCGGCGCGGAAAACCGTCTTGCCTTTACCCCACGGGTCCCAAGCAATGCCGAAACGGGGAACGAAGTCGCGATAGTCGGGGTTGAGGTATGTCTTGCCATAATCCTGACAGGCAAACTGCATCACGCCCTTCAGCTTGTTCAGCGGATTGATAGCAGTGGGATTGAAGTTCGTGGTCCCGCAGTTGCGTTCATACGATGGCTGCTGGTAGTCGTAGCGCATACCAATATTGATGTTGATGTGCCGCGTCAACTTCCAATCATCCTGAACAAAGCCGCTCAGGGTGAATCCTTTTTGCGATTCGCCAAGATAGGTTCCGCCGGCGGCGCTGCTCACCTGGCCAAGTAGGAAGGTTGCATAGGCGCTGCCCGTTCCGGTCTGGTTTTGAGGATTACCCGTGAGTCCGGCTGCAAAGGTGAAGCTACCGGAGGGCGAGGCAGTCTGGTAGTTGTTGCCGAAGAGCAATCGGTATTCAGCTCCGATCTTAACGGAGTGTTTGCCTAATACCAGCGTGACCGTGTCCGTGGCGTCCCATGTGAGTGCGCCCCGGTAGCCCACGGTGCCGTTGCCGAGTGCGGCGTAGCCGTTTGAAATGCTGGGAAAAACCGTTCCGGGTACGTTGGCTGGCAGACCCAATTTTTGTGGCCAACCGCCGTTGTAACTGGCGGACTGGAAGGGGAAGTCCTGCCGTGCAATACCGAGGCGAATTTCGTTGATTACACGCGAATTGAATATGTGGGTTTCGTCAACGGCGGTGTTTTTGGAGCCAAAGTTGTCATAGCGTGAGTGTACTTCGGGCGCTGGCCAAGTGCCGATGCCATTGTCCGTCGTGGCCTCGTAGTAAGTGTAACGGGCGAAGAAGGTGTCGTTGCTGGAGATGTGTTGGTCCACGCGTACCGTGTACTGCTGCATACCCTGCATGCCGGGGACCGCGGCCAGATAATTATTGGCTTGGGTGAAAGCGTTACTGGGTGTCAGGTTAGGTGCGACGTAGTATTGATTTAGCGTCTGGGAGACGGGATCGAGGCGGCTCTTCGGAATAATATTGCCAGGAAAGACGCTGCGAATGTAACCGGAACCGCTGGGGTTCAGCGCGGTGGTTGCGGTGTCATAGATGGGTATCAGGCTTCCATTGGCGTTACGAAGTTCGGAGAAATCACCGGTGCGCTGCGCAAGAGGCGGAGTGGAAGTAATGTTGCTGCCTCGGGCGCGATAGGCGTATTGTTCCCAATTACCAAAAAAGAAACTCTTGTTCTTCCCGTTGTAGACATGCGGGATGCGGACCGGTCCGCCAAGTGCGAGACCGTATTGGTTGTAGCGAAAGGGCAGAAGCTGCGTCGCAAAAGTGTTGCGGGCATCGAAGATGTTGTTTCGTACGAATTCGTAGGCCGTTCCGTGATAGGCATTGCCGCCGGCCTTTGTGGCAACATTGATGACACCCCCGAGCGTGAACCCGTATTCGGCTGACATGGAGCCGGACTGGACTTTGAACTCTTCCACTGCGTCGACGGCGAGGTTTGCGTTTAGATCGGGGTAGTAACTGTTCTGGGCTACCGTGCCATCCACCATCATGTTGTTGGCCGCATTGGGCCCACCGTTAATGCTCCAGTCACTGAGGCTTGTGCCGCGATCGGCGAAACCGCTTTGGACCGGGCCTGCGTTTGAATGGACGTCAGGAGCAAGCAGGACAAGCGCAAAAGCATTGCGCCCGTTCAATGGAAGATCGGAAATTCGCTTGTTTTCGATGACCTGGCCGATGGAGGCGTTCTCGGTGTTGACCAAAGCGGCCTCGGAGGTAACCTGTACGGATTCGCCTACCCCACCAACTTGCAACTGGATATTGATCTCAACGTGCTGGTCAACCTGGAGAAGGATTCCACTTTGCACTTCTTTCTTAAAGCCGCTGAGCTCCGTAGTGACTGCATAGGCGCCAACCTGAAGCGGAGGAGTCGTGTAGTAGCCTTCGCCGTTGCTCAAGGTGACGAAGGGAATGTTGGTGCTGGTATTGAGGACGGTAACCTTCGCACCCTTGATGGCGGCGCCGCTCTGGTCGGTAACGTTGCCGACAATGGTGCCTCGCCCTTGCTGCGCAAGGATGGAGACGGCAAAAAGAATGAGCCCACTACAGGCTTGAATGAATCGTTTGGACATGAGGAACCTCTTTTGGCAAGCGTTGGGGGAACTAAACCTAGAGGTTAGGATGTCACAATTGACCTGTAATGTAAAGTGTGAAATTTCAGATGTTTGCTTTAAGCAAGCACGAACACCAACGTAGAGGGCTCGCCCTAAGCCGCCAGCGCATGCTGCATCTGCAGCGACGCGATGCAATCCTCCAAAATATCCATCGCCACATCAGCCTGCTTCGTCGTGATAATCAAAGGCGGCGTAAGCCGGATCGTGCTTTCCCCAGCGCCCAGCAACAACAGACCACGCTTGAACGCAAGCTGAATAAGCTGATCGCGCTCCACCGGTGCGGGCGTCTTACGTTCCTGATCACTTACAATCTCCACGCCAATCATCAAGCCACGCCCCCGCACATCACCCACCATGCCATGCTTATGAGTCCACGATGCCATGCGCTGCAGCATATACTCGCCCACCGCACCGGCATTGGCGATCGCTTCGCGCTCCAGAATCTTGATCGTCGCCATCGCCGCCGCAAGGCACACCGGGTTACCTCCGAACGTCGACGCGTGCGAACCCGGGACCCAATCCATAATCTCCGCGCGGCTCATGCACACGCCAAGCGGCATGCCCGATGCGATGCCCTTGGCCATGGTCACAATATCCGGCTCAACTCCCGCATGCTGAACCGCGAACCACTTACCCGTCCGGCCTGCGCCCGATTGCACTTCATCCACTACCATCAAAATGCCGTGACGCGTACAGATGCGCCGGATCTCTTGCAGGAAACTTGTTGGCGCCACAACGTAGCCGCCCTCGCCTTGGATCGGCTCCAGCACAATTGCCGCCACTTCTTCCGGTGGCAGTATGGTGCGGAATAGCTTCTCTTCGATGAAACGGGCGCAGCTTAACGCATATGCTTCCTGGCCGGCCGGATCCGTTGAACAGTTGCGGTAAACGTTCGGATATGGCACATGCGTCACTCCCGGCATCATCGGCGCGAATCGGCGCTTCTGCTGCGGTTTCGATGCGGTCAGCGAAAGCGCGCCCATTGTGCGGCCGTGAAACGATCCATAGAACGCGATGATGTTTTGACGCTCCGTATGATACCTCGCCAGCTTGATGGCGCACTCCACGGCTTCCGCGCCGGAGTTGCCGTAGTAAAATTTATGCGGTCCAGGCATGGGGGCGATGGCCGACAGGCGCTTGGCCACTTCGGTCATCTGCGGATAATAAAAATCGGTGCCCGACATGTGAATTAACTGCGCCGCCTGCCGCTGCACGGCCGATATCACTTCCGGGTGGCAATGGCCGGTGGAAGTCACCGCGATGCCCGCCGAAAAATCGAGGAACAGGTTACCGTCCACGTCCTCAATGGTCGCGCCGCTGCCGCGCTTCACCACCAGCGGGTAAGAGCGCGTGTAACTGGGCGACATCAGCAATTCGTCGTCGGCGATGATCCGTTGCGCATTCGGCCCCGGCAGTTCAGTTTTGATGTTTGGGACTTTCACGGTAATCTCCTATTCAATATCGAAGTTGACGCCTTGCGCCAGCGGCAGTACATTGCCGTAGTTGATCGTGTTGGTGGCGCGGCGCATATAGGTTTTCCATACGTCGGAACCGGATTCGCGGCCTCCGCCGGTTTCCTTTTCACCTCCAAATGCTCCGCCGATCTCGGCTCCTGATGGACCAATGTTGACGTTGGCGATGCCGCAATCGGAGCCTTCGGCGGATAAGAAGCGTTCGGCTTCCTGTAAGTCACGCGTGAAGATACAAGAAGAGAGACCTTGCGGAACGTCGTTATTCATTGCTATCGCGTCCTCCAGGTTCTTGTATTTCATGACATACAAAATTGGGGCGAAAGTTTCCGTTCTTACTAACTCCGTTTGAGCCGGCATTTCCACCAGCGCGGGGCGCACAAAGTAACCGCCGGGGCAACCGTCCACATTCACGCGCTCGCCTCCAGTGACTACGCCACTTAGATCCCGCGCTTCTTTCAAGGCATTATGCATGGCGGCGAAGGCGCCGCCGTCGATCAACGGACCGATCAAAACTCCCTCCCTTCGCGGGTCGCCCACTTTAACAGAACGGTAAATTTTCTTAAGCCTGGTTACTAAGTCGCCGTAAATACTTTCCTGCACCATTAGACGCCGCAACGAAGTGCAACGTTGCCCGGCGGTGCCCATGGCTCCGAATGCAATAGCGCGCACGGCAAGTTCCAGGTCGGCTGATGGACAAACAATTCCAGCATTGTTGCCGCCGAGTTCCAGCAGCGCTCTGGCAAAGCGGGCGGCGAGCCGGGGAGCAATGGCCTGTCCCATGACCGTGGATCCGGTAGCTGAAATCAACGGCACTTTGTGATGATCGGCAAGGATGCGGGCAAGTTCGGATCCGCCGATCAGAACCGTGGAAAGGCCTTCGGGGATGGCGCCAAATCGCGCGGCGGCGCGTTCGAAAAGAGCTTGCGTGGCAAGGGCGGTGAATGGCGTTTTAGGGGACGGTTTCCACACCACGGAATTGCCGCAAACCAAAGCCAGAGCCGCATTCCAACACCACACCGCAACCGGAAAGTTGAAGGCGGAAATAACACCCACCACCCCCAGCGGATGCCAAGTTTCCATCATTCGATGTTGCGGGCGTTCGGAGGCGATGGTAAGTCCGTGCAACTGGCGCGAAAGGCCACAGGCGAACATGCAGATGTCGATCATTTCCTGCACTTCCCCTATGCCTTCGGAAAGAATCTTTCCGGTTTCAAGGGTGACCAGGCGGCCAAGTTCGTCTTGGTTGGCTCGCAATTCTTCGGCGAATAGCCGGATGAGTTCACCACGGCGAGGGGCGGGTACTTGCCGCCAAGCTAAATGTGCTTTATGGGCTCGCGCAATTGCCCTTTGCGCTTCTGGGTTTGAGTGGGGCGTCAATTGCCCAATTGGCTCACCCGTAATCGGACTCTTCACCTCAAGCGGGCCGCTTGTGACGCGGCTTAGGGGGACGCCTAAGATTTCCATCAATTCCAATGCTTCATCGTTGGTTCGCACCATACATTACCTCGCGATTCCTTCGCGATTTCATTGAACCACGAACAGGAGACGAGGTCTATGGGCTGGTTGGGTAGTGGTGGGTGGGGTAGTTCCAGGACTTGGGTTTGAGGCCTAGCGGTCTTTGTGCGGGCCGCCAGGGGCGTGGGTATTGCTTCTGGCGCAAAATGTCGCTATGGCTTGATTACTAGTTTTGGATCTGGCACTGAGTTGTCGATCTTCAATGGAGGCGGTGGGTTTGGCGGCAACATTGTGAAGTGAAAGGTTGGCGCTCCACCCGCTACTTTGTCCAAATCTTGTGGTGACAACTCGGCCTGTTCGATTCCCTTGGTTTCTTCGCTCATGATATTTCTCCTTTTCGTTATCTTTAGGTGAGGCATTACTGCCTTCATACTGTAATGCGCAAACGCCAGGAATGAGGGCCAGCAAATATCACAAATATTTGCAAGAACTGATAAAGCCCCGAGCATGCGGCCCGGGGCTGATAGGTTTAACTGCC
>JAYVXT010000142.1:0-2415 GCA_043785065.1 Bryobacterales bacterium
GAAGCGCATTTCCACCACTTGGGCTTTGCGTGCGTCGAACTGCGCCAGCGCATTCATCGCGTCATCCAGAGCAACCAGATCAGTTGGCCGGCCATCGCCGACAATTGCCGCCTCTTCGAGAGAGACTTGCTGCACCCCGGCTCCCCGTTTTAGATTGTGGTGGCGCGCCCGTTCCACCAGAATCCGGCGCATCAATTGTGCTGAAACGGCGAAGAAGTGCGAGCGGTTCTGCCATTGCATGCGCTTGTAATCAACCAGGCGCATATAGGCTTCATTCACTAAGGATGTGGCTTCCAGGCTATGGCCGGGCCGCTCGTGCTTCATGTAACGCTGGGCCAAGCGGTGGAGTTCCGCATAAACGATGGGGGTCAGCTTTTCAAGCGCGTTTTGGTCACCGTCGGTCCAGGCGCGTAACAGTAGACTCACCTCACCAATTGGAGCTTCCTTCTGATCTGCATCGCCCTGCATGGTTATTCCCCGAATTATACCTATTTTCGATGTCTTCAATTTAATTCCGCCATGGATGCAAGTTCTGGACAGCCGTTGGCGCCTATTTTAATTGAAGGAGCCAATAACAGCTCCCCTTCAAAAGGAGATAAAACATGAAATACAACAAGATCACAAACGCTTTCAAAATCGCAGCAGTCGCCGCAATCGCGCTAGCCATGGCGCCCACGGCGGAGGCCCAAGCGACAGGATGCAATAACGCCATGCTGAGGGGCACTTTCGTATATACATTAACCGGATTCAGTACGAACGCAGCAGCCATGGGGCCGATCGCCGAGCTCGGCGTACAAGCCTTCGACGGGAGGGGTGGCACTACGGCCATTGCTACGCTAAACGTAAACGGTACAATATACAAACTAACCATAAAGGGCACATATATCGTGAATGATGATTGCACTGGCACTTTCACGCTTCAGGTTTCCCCTTTCGGTTTCACTAACAATATCTTCTTCGTGATCGATAACGGAGGGAACGGCTTTCAATCCATGGAAGTAAACCCCAACCAGAGCACCATCGGCGTAGTCACTGGCGTGGGACGAAGGCAATTTCCGGCGGGCGACGTGAGAAGCAACTGACGGCTTCATCCGACGCGCAAGCTTTCACGCGTCCACAAAATAATTATTGCACTCGTGGCCGGTTTCGCGAGTGGGCTCCGCCTGTACCAGCGGAGGGGAACAGGCGTCCAAAATGGTCCCCTCCTTAAATTTTAACTAAACAAGGGAGATTTGATATGAGAAGCAAGATGAAACAAACCATGCTAGCGATTTCTTTTGCACTGGGAGTATCGCTTGGGCAATCCGGAACCTTCCGCGCGATCGACTTCCCTGGCGGATACAATACTTTCGTCTGGTCAATGAATAAAAGCGGGGATATTGTCGGATCCTATTCGACCGAAAACGCAATCAACACGGGATCTACAAACTATCATGGGTTCAAGTTGGCCGCCGACCGGTACAGTACTGTCGATTATCCAGGGGCTGTATACACCGAAGCTTACGCGATCAACAATCGTGGGGATATCGCGGGCCGCTACCGGAAGGCTGACGGCGTCTATCACGGATTTACATTGATCGGAGATGAGTTCCAGAGTATCGACTACCCTGGGTCATCGGCAACAGCCAGCTGGGGTATCGGACCGGCAGGCGAGGTAGTGGGGAGTTACACCATGGGCGGTGTGAACCATGGATATAAGCTTAGTGGAACTCAATTCGTTGCGTTCGATCCGCCTGGGGCCACCCTGACGCTGCCAATGGGGATTAACTCTCAGGGCGAAATCTCCGGAGGGACTACCATCGGGGGAATTTCGCAGGGATTCATCCTGAGCGATGGTGAATACACTCTGATCGACGTCCCCGGATCAACCTTTACCAATGCTGTCGGAAACTCCTCACGGGGGGACGTGGTGGGGCGTTACTTGGTCGGAGGCGTGTCGTATGGCTATGCTCTCCGGCAGGGTATTTTCACGTCCATCAAAATTCCGGGAGCGGCATTCGTAGGCGTGGGCGCGATTAACGAGCGGGGCGACATCGTTGGCCGATACTATAACGCTGACGGCCTTTACCACGGGTTTTTATTGACCGGAGTGCTTCCCGAATGCCAGTCATTCGCGCCTCGAATCGCCTCCGCGCAAGGGTCAGTGGCTGTTACTCATTCTTCGACGTTCCGTTTGGTCAACGCCGCTAGTCCGGCAGCACCCGGCGAGATATTGTCTCTGTTTGCGTCTGGCCTTGGCCCCACACGTCCGTCTGTCGCCCCAGGCCAGCCATTTCCTCCCTCGTCCATTAGCACGGTGGCCTCGGAACTGGAAGTCAGGGTGAACGGAAAGCCGGCGGAAGTGCTCGGGGCGGTTGGACTGCCGGGAACAGTGGGAGGTTACCAAGTGAACTTTCGCGTGCCCACGGACGCTCC
>JAYVXT010000143.1:0-8019 GCA_043785065.1 Bryobacterales bacterium
GGGAATTATAAACATAGTTGGCGCCGTCGAAACTGCGGCCCACGTGTCCCCAGCCGAAGTGGCCGATCAAACGCATGCTGATACGGTCTTTCTTGATGGTGGCGAGGGTAGCGTTCTTCGGGGCGATTTCCGCTCCGTCAACGAATTCAATACGACCGATGCGGACCGACTGCTTGGAATCCCCAAAAAGATTCTTAAATCGAATATAGCCCTGCTTTGGGAAAATCATCGCGGAGTTCTGCGACTTACTGTTGCTTAAGTAATAGGTTGCTCCCAGCCCTAACTGGCCTTGAGCTCCGGGGGCAACGGAATTTGTCGGCAAGCCTAACAGCACCGGCGCCGCCATTTCCAATTGCCAATCCCAATTTTCCTTGGACTGTGCGAAGGCGATCCGGAAGATGTTTCCGTTGAATGCGTAGGAGTTGTCTCCGGTATCGGCAGTGAACCAGTCCCAAGCTTCGAGGCGCGAGCGGATGCTGCCGGTGACGGTGACCGAGCCGATTTTCAGAGGGGCCGCGGGTGCGGGTGCATTTTGGCTATAAGCCAGCGCGGAGAATAGAAATAACAGTACTTTACGGGACACAGGGTCCTCCTGATATATTGATTTTTATGGCCAATTCAAGGGCCGGACACACGAGGACCGTAGGATTCACAACTGAGGGCGATTTGGCGGGGCGGGGCCAGTAAGATTTTGCGAAAGAGTCAGAAACTAAGCTGCAACTTCGCGCGCTTTAAAATCTTGGATATCGAGCATTACGATGCCGTCTTCCACCTTCACCGGGAAAGTGCGGACGCATGGGCCACCTTGACCCAGCGGCTTTACTACAGCGCCCGAATCCAGGCAAATTCGCCGGCTGTGCATGGGGCAAGTGACTGTTGTGGCTGTGCCATATCCCCCAACAATACCGTCGGCGAGTGGGCCATGGCCATGCGGGCAGCGGTTTTCAAGCGCCATCCAACGGTCGCCCAAATTGAACAGGGCGATATTGATGTTCCCCAGCTTCACCTCACGGCCTTCGCGCAAGGGAACTTCGCTGATCGGGGTGATTTGGATCCATTGTTCAGAAAGTGTCTTCATTTGGCGGCCAGCTCCTCTTGTTGGTACTGTATCTGCATTGGTTCAATTTGTACAAATTGTGTAGCTCGCGGACTGTTTCGTTCAAGCCAGGCGTCGCTTGATCGATCCTTCGATTTCCGTAAGCGATCCAGCAAACCGTTGCGCACTTCATCTGTTGCGTAGACTGTCTCGCGCCGAATTTTTTCAATGCCGATGCGTTCCACGAAATCGTACGAACGCTCCAGATAGTGGCCGTTTTCGCGGTAATACTGGAAGAACACTTCAGCCGATTCAAGGGCCAGTTCCGTTGTTTCAACGGTGATCAACAAATCGGCCTTGCGGACGCCTTTGCCCGCCGCGCCGCCAACCACTACTTGCCAACTACCTTCTTGGCCTATCAATCCGATATCCTTCACCGTAGCTTCGGCGCAATTGCGTGGACAGCCAACAACAGCCAGCTTCGTCTTATGCGGCGTGTACAAGTTTTCCAAGCGACGTTCTAATTCGATGCCGGTGGAAAGAGCGCTCTGCGTACCAAAGCGGCAATATTCGTCGCCAACACAGGTCTTCACCATGCGTAGGCCCTTGGCATAAGCTTGGCCGGAAGGCATGCCGAGGTCTTCCCACATCTTGGGCAAATCCTCTTTCTTGACGCCCAACAAATCGATGCGCTGACTTCCTGTTACTTTCACCAGCGGCACATTGTACTTTTCCGCCACGTCGGCGATCTTGCGAAGTTCAGCCGGGGTTGTGACGCCGCCGCGCATACGGGGGACAACGGAGAAGGTACCATCCTTTTGAATGTTGGCGTGGACACGATCATTGATGAAACGGGCGGAGCGGTCTTCCTCGTGATCGCCGCACCACACAACGTCGACCAAATAACTGATGGCAGGCTTACAGATTTCACAGCCACGGCCGTTCCCGTAAATGTCCAGCACCTCTTGAACCGACTTGATGCGTTGGGACTGGATCATCTCGCGAATTTTATCTTGCGGGAACGGAACGCAATCGCACAGAACCTTAACCTTATCTTCTTCAAATTCCGGCGCCACCGCGCGCAAGAGAGACTTGCACATATTGGTGCAGCTGCCGCAACCGGTTGAAGCGCGCGTCTTGTCTTTCAGTTGCGCGATGTTGCAAACGCCATGAGTGTGGATGGCGTGAATGATGTCGCCCTTGGTGACGCCCATGCATCCACAAATCGTTTCGCTTTCGGGAATCGCGGCGACGTCCCCGCCCGCATCCTCCGCCGGTGGCGGCGTGAGTAAGTGGCGGCGTTGCGATGTGAGGTCCTTATTGGTGCGCAACCAATCCATGTAGCGATGGTCGTCGGAAGCGTCGCCCACCAGAATGACGCCCTCGAGCCGGCCATCCTTTAGCACCAGCTTTTTGTAGATGCCAAGGGAAGCGTCTTCGTACTTAACAGCTTCGACGCCGGGCCGCGAGCAATCGAAATTGCCGGCGGAGAAAACTTCCACGCCCATGATTTTCAGTTTGGCGGCGGGTGACGAACCGCTGAAGCTGAGTCCGCCAACCCCTGTGATGGTGGCTGCGAGTACTTTGCCTTGTTCCCACAATGGAGCGACCAAGCCGAACAATTGGCCGTTATGTTCGGTGCATTCGCCCACCGCGTAGATGTCAGGGTCGGACGTTTCCATCTGGTCGTTGACGACAATCCCACGATTGACCGTCACGCCCGCCGTCTTCGCTAGTCCGCTATTCGGCTTGATACCGGCGGCAATGACAACTAAGTTCGCCTCAATGACTTCACCGTCCTTGAAGCGAATGCCCTCGACATGCGAATCGCCTAGCAGCGCTTCGGTGGAGCGGCCGCAGAGCACGCGCATTCCCATGGCTTCCATCTTCGAGCGCAAATAGCTTCCGCCGGTTGGATCAAGTTGACGGTCCATCAACGTGTCGCCTAGGTGGACCACGGTGACTTCGCAACCTTGGACTTGCAATCCACGCGCGGCTTCAAGTCCCAGCAGGCCACCGCCAATCACGACGGCCTTGATGCCAGGACCGGAAAGCTCCAGCAATTGGCGCGTGTCGTCATAGGTGCGGAATACGAAGACGCCTGACTTCTTGATGCCTTCCATTGGAGGGATGAAGGCGCTTGAGCCGGTGGCGAAAATTAGTTTGTCGTATGCAGTGACTCCGCCGTCAACATCAGTGACCGTCTTGGCGGCGCTGTCGATGCTTTCGATGCGCAGGCCCAGGCGTGGCGTAATGTCATTCTTGCGGTACCACTCGATGCCGTTTAGAACGATGTCCTCAAACTCTTTTTCACCGGCCAACACCGAAGAGAGCATGATACGGTTGTAATTGACGTGGGTTTCGTCGCCGAAAATGGTGATGTCGAAATTCTGGGTATGCTTGAGGATTTGTTCCACGCAAGCCACGCCGGCCATACCATTGCCAACCACCACGAGTCTTTTTTTCATGCCGCTTCCTCCTGTTGAAACTGTTTCGAGTGATGCTCTAAAAACGCAATTACTTCCTTGCGCAAGCGGTAGTAATCTTTATTGCCGCTCAGTTCGCGGCGGTCACGAGGGCGGGGCAGAGGAATCGGCAATTCCAGGCCGACCTTCGATTCCGGTCCATCGGTCATTAGCAGGATACGGTCGGAAAGGTAGAGCGCCTCGTCGATATCGTGGGTTACCAGAATGCAGGTCTTACGATCCTTTTCCCACAGTTCCAGAACGAGATCCTGCAACTCAAAGCGGGTCATCGAATCGAGCATGCCGAAAGGTTCATCAAGAAGCAGGTAGCGCGGTTCCAGCGACAAAGCGCGGGCGATGGAGACGCGTTGCTGTGTGCCTTGCGAAAGTTCGGTAGGCGCGGTGTGTTCAAATTCGCCGACGCCAACCAGGTTCAAATATTTACGGGCGAGTTCTTTTTGATCGTGGGCACTGAGTTTGGGATGCGCTTCACGGGCGGCCAGCACCACGTTATCGAGCGTCGTTAACCAAGGAAGTAGGCAAGGCGACTGGAATACAAGAGCGCGTTCCAGGCCTGGTTCATCAATTTCCTTGCCGTCGACAATGACGCCGCCAGTGGTGGCTTGCATCAATCCGGCAACAATTGAGAGCACGGTGGATTTGCCGCATCCGGAGTGGCCCAGCAAGGAGACGAACTCGCCGGGCTGTATGGTTGCATTGAAGTCCTTGACGGCGATGTGCGTTCCCGATGGCGTCGCGAATGACTTGGTAAGAGAACTGATAATTAGTGGACGGACCATTATATGGAAGCCTCCACCGGGACATCATTTGTGGCCGCCGGCGCCTCTGGACGTTGTGACGGGCGTTTGCGATCAGAACCGGCAAGCAAAAATTCCGCCAGGTGATTGCGAACGCGAATGGCTTGATCGTCATGCATCAGCAGGTCGGCTCCGCGCGGGCGGGGCAGGTTGACTGGGACGGCGGCGCTAAGAGTGGCGCCAGGTCCGCGGCTAAGAGCGAGAATGCGGTCGGATAAAAGGATTGCTTCGTCCACATTGTTGGTAATCATCAGCGCTGTAACCGGGCGTCCAACGGAGCGGCATAGGGTGGTTAATTCTTGCTGCAACGTGGCGCGGGTTAATGCATCCAGGGCGCCGAAGGGTTCATCGAGAAACATCACGCGAGGTTCAGTGGCGAAGGCTCTGGCGATGGCGACGCGTTGCCTCATGCCGCCTGAGAGCTGGCTGGGCTTTTTGAGAATTGCCGCGACAAGGCCGACCATTTTCAGATACTTTTCGGATTGCTCCTTTTGCTTCGGTTTCGGCCAATCCGGGAAAGCGGCTTCAACCGCCAGGCAGACGTTTTCAAACGCCGATAGCCAAGGCAGCAGGGAGTAATTCTGAAAAATGTAGGAGGCTTGCGTGGAGAAATCGGTGACGGGCTCGCCAGCCATGGTGATGGAACCCTCGTCGTAAGGAATGAGGCCGGCGGCGGCCTTAAGAAGTGTGGTCTTGCCGGATGCCGAAGCTCCGACGAGGGATACGAATTCGCCTTCTTCAAGAGTCAGGTTGACTCCGCTCAATACATTGCGCGGGCCATAACTTTTACTGACATCTTTTAGTTCGATAAGCGACACGGGATCTCCCTTAAATTGCGCGTTTGGTTTCGGCGAACCCCAATCTACTTGAGACCGGATGGGCAAGATTTTGTTGTTGGTGCGCGAACAGTGCGCGGAAAGCTGGTACTTACGGTGTCGGAAGCTCAACGAAGAGAAGGACTTAGCGGAGGAAACGGGCTCCGGCTGGGACTGCATCAGGGGCGATACGGTTCACCCCTATTGCAGCTGATTCCAGTATGCAGGATTCCGCCTGGCGTGTAAAGGACAGAACCGGTCGATTATATTTATGAGGTGGATAAGCCGACGCGATTCATGAAAAGCAAATTCTCAGAACGGGTGGTTGCGGCCTTCAGGCCGCTGGCTTTTCTCGGCCTTAAATCGCACGCAGCTTGATTTCAGCGAAACCCATCAGACGGTCGAGCGCGAAACCGACAACCCCGATGGTAAGAATACTCAGCAAAATGTGCGAATAAATCAGACTATTGTACTCCTGCCACAGGAAGCCGCCGACGCCTGGAGTGCCAGTGAGCATTTCCGCCGCCACGATTACAAGCCAGGCAATCCCTAAACTGA
The DNA here is from genome assembly GCA_043785065.1 of Bryobacterales bacterium. Lineage (GTDB taxonomy): Bacteria > Acidobacteriota > Terriglobia > Bryobacterales > Bryobacteraceae > JANXSF01. The sequence continues at coordinate 5,693 of JAYVXT010000143.1, forward strand.
GCCGGTAGCCGGTGAACATGTATGGTAGCGTGGCCGGTAGCCAGACCTTCGTGAACTGCTTCCATTTTGAGAGGCGCAGGACACGCGCCACGTTCAAATAGTCCTGTGGGATCGCGCGCACGCCGGTCATGGTATTTATGACCGTTGGCCACATCGAACAAAGAGCGATAGTGAACAGAGCGGCCGGTTCCGATTGGCGGAACAGCACCAAGCCTAGCGGCAACCAAGCCAGTGGCGAGATTGGCCGCAGCAACTGAATGGTGGGATCGAACATTTTAAAAAACGTATTCGAGGAACCCAACATGAAGCCAAGGGGGGTACCGATCAGGATGGCCAGGAAGAATCCTTTGGCTACCCTGAATAAACTATACGCCGTCATTAGGCCAATGCCTTGATCCATTTCGCCACGCTTTTCCCAAGGGCTGAGGATGTAAACTTTACTTTCCTGCCATGTCCTCCAGGGCGAAGGAAGGTCAGGGGAAACGGTGGCGCTAAGTAGCGCCCACAATCCGCCTACGATGAAAAGTCCCACGAGCGAAAGTGCGAAATTGTTTAGAAATTGTTTCACGATTTTATTTCTCCCCTGCCTAACCAACGACATTATTGACGGCGAACGACTTTGCGTACTTCTCGGCATCCTTCGGGTCGAACATGCCGTCGAATAGCTTTATGGGCTGCATGTCGCTCAGGGTTTTCTTCACGCCAAGTTCTTTCATGGCTTCCATATAGATATCCGGCCGGATCACTTTGTCCACGGTTTGCTTGTAGTCTTGTGGACCCTTCACCATGCCCCAGCGGCGGAACTGGCTTATCCACCAGTGACCATACGATTTCGCCGGCGCATTGCAGTTGCGGTTGGAGAAGATCATATAGTTCGGATCCTGTTCCTTTGTGCCGTTGCCGTAATCGTACGTGCCCATCAAGCGGTCCAGAATGGTCTCCTTGGGACAGTTGATATAGGATGGTTTGGAGACCGTTTCGGCCACCGACGGACGGTTTTCCATTTTATCGATGTGCTCGCTAGCCAAGTGCAACGCCTTCAAAGCGGCCTTAACCGTTTTGGGGTTCTTTGTTGCAAACTCTTCGGTAAAAGCGCAAACCTTTTCCGGATGGTCGGGCCACATTTTCTGAGTAGTGGTGACGGTGAAGCCGATGCCATCTTGAATGGCGCGCAAGTTCCACGGTTCGCCTACACAAAAACCATCCATTTTGCCGATCTTCATGTTGGCCACCATTTGCGGAGGCGGGATGGTGATCAGACTGATGTCCTTATCGGGATTGATTCCGCCGGACGCCAGCCAATAGCGCAGCCACATGGCGTGGGTGCCGGGAGGGAAGGTCATGGCGAAAGACATGATTGCGTTGCCCGCTTTTGCTTTGTCAACGATAGGCTTCAAGTCCTTGGCGGTCTTCACTCCCTTCAATTTGTTGTCAAGAGTGATGGCCTGGCCGTTGCGATTAATCAGCCATGGAATCACCATCGGCTTAACCGGCGAGCCAAGCAGCCCCATGGAAGACGCAAAGGGCATACCGAACAACATGTGAGTTGCTTGATTTTCGCCAAGGGTGAGTTTGTCGCGGATGACCGCCCAGGAAGCTTCTTTTGAAACAACCGAGTTAATGCCGAATTTCTTGAAAAGCCCAAGTTCGTGCGCCATCACGATGGATGCGCAATCGGTTAGGGCGATCATGCCAAAGCGGACATTGGGAGATTCGGGGGCGTCACTGGCGTAGGCTGCTCCAACCCAACCGGTGGGAAGTCCGGCGGCGAGGCGCGCAAGCGGTGAGGCTGCGATAGTCTTGAGTGCATTTCTCCGGTTCATGAGCGTGGAAGATTCCTTTTTGTACGCACCGGATTTAAGCTGGAATGCCGCAGTCCGGGCGGATCAATATTTAGTACGAATGATTTTGGCGCTGACAGTGCGCGAAACGGCGAGTACGAACAGTGTGGGAATCTCAACGATGAGAAAAACTTAGCGGAGAGGAACGAGCTCCGTTTTTTGGTGGCGCAGTTGGCGAGACGTGTCGCCGAGTGCCTCGGTTGAAACTAGTATGCGAGATTTTGATTAAAGAGTAAAGCCGAAATGAGTTGATAATTTTTATGGGGTGGATAAGAGGCTATTGGCCGATAAACGATCACGGCTGAACATACAACTATATTTCCCAATAGATCAATCACTTGGCTCTCTGCGAAAAAGCATCTTCACTCCCTCCGAGTAGTAGCTTAATACCAGAGAGCGAATCCGGGCCCGGAATACTCTTCAAACCAAAATCGTTCGCCCCTCAAAAGGTGGACGATCTCGAATCGGTTCGAGTTGTTGTTTTTC
>JAYVXT010000144.1:0-2404 GCA_043785065.1 Bryobacterales bacterium
AAGGCGACATCCCACGTGCCTAATGTGCTTCTGATTGCATTCTCAGCGGCGCCATGCGCCTGTCAGCGGCCACCGGAGAAGAAAACACCGCAACCAACAATCCGAACCTCGGGAACCTTTGATATGGAGTACTGGAAGCTTTCCAGGGAATGCGCCGAGGACTCCGCGCGGTTCTGGAAAGTGGCGGGATATCACGACGGAGAATCTCATACAGATTACACGAACCACTTCAATATGAAACTGGGGAAATGCTTCATTCGGATAAGGAATATTGAATTTCAAAAGGATCGGAAGGACGTTTCAGATAGAATCTTCGACGCCGTTGACGGTGTGGAGCAGATGTGGCTGTTGTATTCCTCGCAAGACCCGGACCCCTACCTCGAAATTAACGGAGAAAGGGTTGAAGACACGCCGAAAAACCGCGCGCGAATGGACGCGCTCATGGAGACCAATAACCCGTCGTTCCAGAACGAAAGAGAATCTGACGCCAAGGGCGAAGTTTTCCGGAGACTTCTCGAAAAGCACAAGGGACAGTAAGGTTGCCTTTTCACGCAATCGCCCACTGTCAGACTAATGCCTGGGTCCCAACGAGAGGCCCATCCTCCGCCATGCGAGCGCTTCGCGAGTCCAGCCCAATTCGACTCTCCAAGCACCTCCAGAACGTATGCCGTATCCATTCGGCGCGGGTTATACAGGCACCCTATAGAAATCAGAAAGGTCCGGTCAGGCTGTTCGTTCTTGCAATGGAGCCATAAGGCAGGTTATTTGCTCATGACGTCGAGTGTGTGCCCACTGTGCGGAAAAACCAACAAATTACAACGGAGCCACCTCCTGCCTTGTGGACTCTACAAACTACTTCGTGCCGACGGTTCACGGAACCCCAACCCGCTGAACATCGGCAACGGAAGGATGATTCAGAGTTCCCTACAAATGACGGCGTCCCTATTGTGCCATCGGTGCGAGGATCGCTTTAATTGCCGCGGAGAAAAATGGATGCTCAGCCAGTGCTTCCAGCCCAAATCTGGGAAATTTTCTCTTTACACGGACTTGATAAATCAGCCAGAGCTGCTGCGTGTGCGGGGGGACGTCTATTATGCCGGGCGTCAACTTCCTCGCGTCTCGTCCCTGGTGTACTTCGCGATGAGTGTGTTCTGGCGAGCTGCTGCTCACCGGTGGAAACTCAGGGAGGAAAAGTGCCACATAGAACTTGGTCCGTATACCGAATCCATCAGGCTCTTTCTGATGGACCAAGGCCCGATTCCCACGAACACCGCAATTATTACGCTGCTCGCAGCGCCTAACACCGCGCGACCGATCGCGCACTTCCCGATACAGTCCGGCGGGGCCACGGATGGGTTCAGAACCTTCGAGTTCTTGATCCCCGGTGTAAATTTTGTCCTGTTCGTTGGCAAACGCGTGCCTGCGGACTTTATGAAGCTATGCACTGCTAGTTCCCCGGAACGGGTAATTGGAGTTTCGAACAAGGTAGTCGAAAACGAATGTTTAAGAGTGATGCGCTCAGGGATGCCAAATGAAATGTCCAAGCGGTATCTTAATTGGAATAGCTAACCGAGAGATGGGGCCACAAACGGCGTGTGGAAATTGGAAAATACCGTCCGTGCTGATGTCGTCGCGCGTGCCCGTGTTCGTTTTCGCTAGACGGGCCATAATATGGCTTTCATGATATCGGAATTGGCGTGGACTCTCTGCTGAAATGGTTTGTCTCTTCCGATTCGCCGATGCCTTTATCCCCGCCACGCGGGCAAAACGGGCCCTGCTTTTTCGCCGTTGCCGTGGCGGCCAGACAGGAGGCGGTGGTCCAGGGGCGGGCGCGTGGCTCTCCTCGTTACCCTACTTTCGAACGCGGTCGCTCCAGGTTCGGTTGCCCGAAGCCGATGCGACGGGATGGGCGGGAGGGTGGGAGAGGCTAGAATGGGCGCGGGCCGGGCGGTGTGGAAATATGCCTGTGCCCATTCATTTCGTACAGTAAACGCAGGGTGACTGCATGGGCAAATTACAAAATGAAATCGGTGACCTTACCGCAGCGGAGAAATTCGCGCTGCTCGACGTGTTGTGGGAAAGCCTCGAAGCGGACACACCGGCGCTGACGGCCGAACAGCAGACCGAACTTGATCATCGCGCCGCCAGGTATGCCCAGAATCCTTCGGATGTTATCCCATGGGAGGAAGTCCGGGCTGGCCTGTTTAAGAAGCAGTGAAGTTTCTCTTCGAACGGCGGGTGGTGAAGTCGCGGCGATTGCAGGTCAACACATGCCCGAGAAGGCGCAATTCCATCACGAGTCTGAGGGGGATGTTTTCGTTGGAATAGTAACGAGCCACGACTAAGCGGACTCGTTCTCAAGGATTTGCACGTCAATCCCGGCCGCGTGCGCGCGAGCGTAATT
>JAYVXT010000145.1:0-7995 GCA_043785065.1 Bryobacterales bacterium
GCCGGTGTTGGTGATGTTAATCACCGAATCACCAGCCGTCAGGTTGGCTGCGTAACGGATCTGGAACGATGTGTCTTGTTGAGCGAATGCAACCATGGATAATGTCATGGCCGCGAGAGTGAGAGAGAGAGTTTTGTGCATGAGGTGCCTCCGAGGAAAACTCTAACATTGGACTCAGTCTCGTTCAATCCCCTGAAAGATGTAATCAACCGGATGTACTTTGGGGACTAGTACATAACATAGGTGCAACGGACATGGATGCTACTGTATAGTGACAAACGAGGCTGCCGGAGTAGCGCGGAACGGTCGTAACAACGGATACAGAATGCATTGAGGGACAGGCCAATAGTGATTCCATCCGGTATCAACCGGACATACAACATAGTTACTTGACAAAGACAGACAGGTATAATACGATACATCCACCGTATAAGCTGGAGTTAGTAGGTGTGAGCGTGGCGTCGCTGTCAAAAAGCGGTAAACAGTAACAGTACGAACAGTACCAAAACCGAATTTGTTTCAAAAGGCCACCCGTGTGATGAATGAGCCCTCCGAGATGATTAATGAGAAACACATGCTCGTGATGAAACGACGATCAAGACTGGTGACCTTCCGGGTGTCGGCCGAGGAACATGATGCGTTGATGAGATCCTGCGTGGCTTCGGGAGCCCGTAGTATTGCCGATTTCGCGCGCGCCTCGGTGCTTCATACCGCGCAAAGGATGGATTCGCCCACGGCGACTTTGAGCGGGGATCTAACGACACTAAGTAAGTCGCTGGGCGAGTTGGATGCTTCCTTAAGCGAGATCAGGAAGCGCATTCGTGGAGTTTTAGGGATGCCCCTCGATGGAAATGGAAGCAATGGGCCCAATGGGAATGATAACCGCGACGGGACCCGGGCAAGAAGCCAACGCGCGGGAGAATAACGAAAACCTTGCGCAACCTTGTAAGGTGTGCGTGCTTTAGTACTAAGGTTTGCGTGCTTTAGTACTAAAACCCTTTGCCGGTAAGATGCCGTGGCGGGCTGTTTGTTACTGTGTGGTACCGCGTGGGCTGTTGAGCGGTGGTTTGTCCCAGGTGGGCGCGTTCATATTATGTCAACCAAACTCTAACTGTGAAATAAATGAAGAGCACAAGATTAAAGTACGCCTCGTCAAGTTACGGCATCCCCCCCGCACTGGTGGAAGAGGGATTGGTTATATTAACCATGTCCTTGGAACCCATTGGCGCCGATGAGGGAGCGGCCGCTATTTTGAACATTCCATGTGCCAATGGCGAGGAATCCATGCTGAGCTTACCCGATAACATTCGAGAGGCTTTAGGCCGTAATAAGGACGACCTGTTTTCAGCGAAGATGCATTTCCGCATCGGCAAGGACGCTTACAACTGCCGCGCCTTTTTAATGCAGCGTCAAAACGAAGACCCGATGATTGCTTTGCACATGCAGCGGGATACGTCGGTTCCAAACGCAATCGAAATCGTAGCCTCGCAGTACCATCTTACCGAGCGGGAGCAGGAAGTCCTTAGAGGAATCGCTATCGGCCTTACCAGTAAGGAGACGGCGGAGCGGATGAACATCAGCCCGAACACGGTTAAGTCGTTTTTGCGGATCATCATGATTAAGATGGGGGCGGCGACGCGTTCGGGCATTGTGGGCAAACTACTGGAATACAGCAATACGACCACTGGCATGAACGGGAACATTAGCATGAACGGAACCGGATCGAACGACCATGGTGGGATGAACGGAAGCGGATCGAACGGCCATGACAATATGGCGATGAACGAGAACTAAAAGACGTTCTAAAATCCTCTACGTGGAGCCGCTTACTAAGGAAGGAGCGGCTCCAGAAATCATGGAGGCCCCTCAATGCACACAAATACAATTCAGGGTTATGTGACTTCCGAAGACCGCTCTTAAACTATTATCGTCTTCCATGCGGATTGGGTATAGGGCGCAGATCCGGTTTCCTGGTTTACTTAACGGCAACCATTACGCCCACCTGACTTACGATACCGCCTATTGAAACCTCCAGCGGAATTTGTCCGCCGGTGGGAGTGTTGGCGGGAATCGTGGCGTTAATCTGGAAAGCCCCCGATACCATGCCGGGAGCCGAGCCGGCATAAACGACATCCACGGGCGCTCCGGCAATCTTTACCACTACCACCCCAATCGGCGGGCGAAGGTCGGTTGTAATGATCCGCCCATCTTGTCCGGCGGGCCTGGTCTGCCCTTCCCCGGTTCCATAAATGGCAATCACCGAACCGCGGGGCGCGGGATAAACAGGGCTATTAATAGTGCCATCCTGATTGACTATGGCGCCTTGCCCGGTACCGGTTCCATTGGCTGTAAATACGCCCGGAGCGGCGGGATCGACCCTCAGTTGCAAAGTATCGGAACGGTTGCCGGCTACTTCGATCTGAAGAGAGGAAGCGAAACGGCCGTAGATTCCGTAGGGAACGATGGCGTTAATTTGATCGGTGCGGGCATATAGCAAGGGAGCGGGCACGCCTTCAAATAGTACCCGTGTATCGCCAATGGAAGTTCCCACGGCTCCGGCCTGGCTGATAGTGGGTCCAGCGCCGGCGGTGGTTCCTAAGCCCGTTCCAAAAATAGAGACTATTTCCCCCGGCGAGAGCGGTCCGGGTTGAAGGCTGGCGGCGTTTAAGACCGACTTCACGGTAATGCCCGATGTGGCTGGGCTATTTGAGGTTAAGTTCAAACTGACGCTGATCACGCTGGTGGTGATCGTGGTGTCGGCCGGGGTGATGGTAATTGCGCCGGTATACAAGCCCGGCGGCATGCCGTTTATGTTGACCGCTATGGTGAGTACCGCGGGCGTTGTTCCCGAAACCGGAGAGACGCTCAACCAATTGCCTCGATCCACGGTGCCGGCGGCGGCGGTAAAAGCGAAGGGGGCTCCCGAACTTGTGACGCTGACGGTTTTCGGTTGAGGAGCTGAGGCTCCGGAGGCTCCGGCGGCGGCCGTAAATGGTTCGAGGATCGCCGGCAGCAGTTTTACGGTGAGAACAGGGTTGGCGACGCTCAAAGTGACCGGTACATCAAAAGTGGTTGTAGCGGTACTGACGGTGATGCTGCTTTGGTAACTGGCGACAGGCAAGGTAGCGGCATTGATCGAAACTGTTACGGTCCCCGGAGTGACGCCCGAGGAGGGGGTCACGTTCAACCAATTGGCGTTTGAGGTCACCGAAAAGTTGCCGGTGGCGTTGCTATCGATACGAAATGTCTGGGAAGGCGGCGCGGCGGCGTTGGGAACTTGCGAGAAAGACAACGCGGAAGGAGTGGCCGTTACCGCGGCCCCGGAAATGGTCAAGGTAACTGGAACCGTGACCGGTGAAGTTCCACCGTCGATGGTAACGGCGGCTTGATAGGTTCCGACGGCAAGTAATGTCTGACTGACGAAGACGGATATTTGATGGGGTGTGGAAATGCTAGAGCCAGGGGCAACCGTAAGCCAGGGAGCATTTGAGGTAGCTGTAAAAACTGTGGCGTTCTTACTGTCGATAACGAGTTTATCGCCCGGGGCTGGACCGCCTAACACTTGGGAGAGCGATAGGGAGGTGGGTGTGGCGGTGATGGATGGGGCCACTGTATTTATGGAGAACGTTACCGGAATGGAGATGGTACTGGTTCCGGCGGTGACTTGAATGGTGGCTTGTATGGTTCCCGCCGATAGACCTGCGGCATTGGCCGAAACAGTTAAGGTGTTGGTGGCGCCCGCAGTGGTTGACAAGCTTAAAGCGAGCCAACTGGCGTTAGTGGTGGCGGTGAAGGTGGTGGCCACACTGCTAGTCAATGTCACCGTTTTTGAGTCTGGCGCGGGACTCCCTATTGTTTGGGTAAACGATAAGGATGACGGAGATGCTGTAAGATTTGTTGCGGCTCCGGAAGTTACTGTCAGACCAACCGTGATATTGATGGATGACTGTCCGCCGGTAATAGTAATTGTTCCCTGGTAAGGCTGACCCGGATTAGGATTTAGGCTAGCGCCGTTTGCGGAAACGGTAAGAGTGGTGGGTGTGGAAGTTCCGGTTGTAGTTCCGGAGGTAGGCGTTACGGTCAGCCAGTTCGCACTGGAACTGACGGTGAAATTGGTAGCAGTGGATGCGGAAAGGCTTATAGTTTGATTAGCCGGTGCTGTTCCGCCCGCGATTTGAGAAAATTGCATGGTGTCTGGCGTGGCCGTTATACCTCCAGCCACTCCGGAGGTTACCGTAAGGGTTGCATTAAGCGTTGCGTAAACCGTTCCTGACGCCACGCCTCGTATCCGGATGATCGATCCCAACGGTTCTGTAGGTTGCGTGGATAGCTGGGTCGTATCAGCGGCGAGATTTATAGTGAAAGGAACCGTATAGTCGAAGTCATTGAATCTGAGCCACCCTCCAGTTCCAGCATTTGGTTGCAGATATACTTTTTCGGTTGTTACGCTTCCGGTTACAGAAAGTGCTTTTGTGGGGGATATACTGCGCCAGGGCGTCTGAAAGTTTAGCTCTGTTGGATTAACGGAAACAGAATTTATAGCTGGCACAGCAGCAGTTACGGCGGTGCGCCGCACGGTTGGAATGCGGCCTTTTGAACCAACCTTAAAGGTTACCGTCACCGAAGAGACGGACTGTTCGGAGACCAGCTTCACGTAACCCATATAGAATCCCGGCGCGAGGTTACTGGCATCGACACTTACAACCACCTTCGAGGGAGCTGAATCGCCAGAGGCAACCGCCGATAGCCAGCCGGATTCCGGGCTCATGAAATCCACAGACGCTTTATAAGTTAGGGGCGCAACGGTGGTTGCATAGACCAGCACCGTTTGCGAAGGAACCTCAACGTCTTTATCACTTGAAAACTCTAAATTAGAGGCGCTGAGTAACAGCCGGTGGGCTTGCGCATACAACCCCGTTCCGTGCAGGCACAGCATGAGCGCCGCGAAAAGGGCCTTGGATCTGGCTAGTTTTAACCCCACAGTCATAATACGTAATCCTTTCCCATACTCCATCTATAGGTATATCGGCAGGTGTAGCCGTTTTCGTAAGATCTCGTACCTATATTAAGGAGTTCATTTGCGGAAGGGGGCAAATCAGTAGAGGGGGGCGCGGGGGCGCAAATGTAGGGATGGGATGCGAAACTGGCCGGATTGGATTGGTTATCCAGCGCCGGCCCGTTGTTTTTGAACCCTGCGTATTACTACCAGGATTTGTTAGGGATGGACGCGCAGCGGCACGGCTGCGGCGGAGGAGGTGGAGGTGGTGGTAGTGGCGGAGGCGCTGTAACACCCATAATCTGGTTAGCTGGCATGTACACATTCAGAATCGTAATCATTGTCTTGATTCTCCTTGGTTTCTATCCGCCAGCTTGTCTAACCGGCTTCACTTTAGAATGCGCGGCTTTCTGAAAAAAGGGGGCAAACAATTGCTCCGGAGAACTAGGCGAGGCCTATTCATTTGAGGGATTTACTCATTTGAGTAAATGAGTACTTCACGGGCCGTACCTCATTGTACCCACCCCCCTGCGGGATGAAGCGATTGTTACGGAATTGAGGATTGTGAGTATTTGAGTAGATGAGTAAATAGGGACTTGAGCTGAGCGTCAAACCGAACTTCCGCCCTCAACTGGCCGCCTTTTGGTCCTTTAGTTAGGCCCAGTGAAGCGCGATGCTTCCCGGGCTCTTCGTTTGTCTACTCAGTAAAAAGTTTTTGCCTTGTTGCAGCTGCCCACCCAGGCGGCCTTCCCTGTTTTACAGGTTTGCGTCCACGGTCACCAACCAAAAAGGCAACACAAGTATTCCATACAACCAATCGGCTGATTACCGACTCACGCTAGACGAAGTCGCCTTGGCGCTGGTCTTTTGTTTAAAAGCTGTCCGAATCGATCCGGGAGCTGGCCCCCTTTATAGGGAGCGCTTGTAACGAGAGCATCCGTGAGATGTCTTGCTTGTTATTGGCAATCTTTGCCAACCCTGCTAATCTAGACTCACAAACGGAGGTTGGACCCATGCCAACGCGCAACGTAAACCTGACGGAGCATTTTGACCGCTTCATAGAGACCGGCATCACCTCCGGCCGCTTCAGCAATGCCAGCGAGGTGGTGCGGGAAGGGCTCCGGCTGCTCGAACAGCGCGAAAAGGAAGATAGAGCGAAGCTCGAATGGCTGCGCGCGGCGGCCAAGGAAGGGTTCGATCAGCTGGACCGTGGCGACTATGTGACCTTGGGTTCCGATCAAGAGATTGACCACTTCGTGGATCAAGTGCGCCAGGAAGTTTCCACCAAGCTAGGCGGCAAAAAGCCACGTGGCTAAGTCGTCGAAGTATGAAGTACGCCTTACAGACACCGCCAAGCGGGATCTATCCAATGTGATGGAATGGACCGTCGAGGAGTTCGGCGAACGGGCAGCGCTTCGCTATGACGTATTGATCAAACAGGCTTTGAAAGATATAGGCGCCGATCCGGAGCGGCCTGGCTCAAACACACGTCCAGCGATGATGATCGAAGGCGCTCGTACCTATCACTTACAATTCAGTAAAAGCCGGGCAGGTAAACCAGGAGTGAAGCAGCCACGGCATTTCATTCTGTATCGCTGCCGTGAGAATGGTGTAGTGGAAGTGGCCCGTATTCTTCACGATGGACGCGATCTTCAGCTCCATATTCCAGGAGACTATCGCCAGACATAAAAGAGAAGAGAAGTTAAGTGCGGCTACCCGGCAAGAGAGCGGTAGAGCGTGGCGCGGCTTACATCAAAGCTGGCGGCCACATGCCGCGGCGACTCCCCTTGCGCCAGCAATTTCCGCATATGGTTGATCTGCTGGGCGGTTAGTTTCCGTTTACGGCCAAACTTCACGCCTCGAAGTTTCGCCGCTTCCGCTCCGGCGCGGGTGCGTTCGCTGATCAGGCTGCGCTCGAGTTCGGCCAGCACACCGATCATTTGCCACATGGCGCGGCCCGTGGGTGTCGCCGTGTCGATGGCCTCGGTGAGCGAGTGGAATTTCACGCCGCGGGAGCGGAGTTCGTCAAGCATGGTGATCAGGTCGCGCAAGCTGCGGCCCAGCCGGTCAAGCTTCCAGACTATGAGTGTGTCGCCATCCTTCAGCGTCTTGAGGCAACGCAAAAGGGCGGGGCGTTTTACGGTGGCCCCCGACAGGCCTTCGTCCTTGAACACGGTCTTGCAGCCTGCTTTTTTTAGCGCGGCGATTTGGAGGGCCGGGGATTGATCGCCGGTGGATACGCGGGCGTAACCGTACTTCATGGTTTGGGCCCGCTTTTCATGGGTTCAACCGATCTCTTTGTTTTTGAGGCCTGCGATTGACTCGCCGCCGCTGTGCGGATCGCCTCAACGTCGGCAAGGTCTTGCAATCTGCCCGACGCCAGTTTCGCGGCTATCAGGTCTTCGCGGGAAATAAAATTCGCCTTCAACCCTCCCGCCGGGTCAACAACATCCTCAATTCGGCGTTCCCATGCCGAATCAAACTCAACACCGGGTATCGCAGTGAGAATGTCAACACCAACCGGCTCGCGCCCCATGCGAAAGAACGGGCCATGTTCTGCAAAATCGGCGGCTGTCATGCCTTGAAGGGAGGCGCCGAATTGGGCTAGCGCCGCGAAAACCGCCCTTGCGTTCTCCGCGTCCGCCTTCACCAAGATGTCTAAATCTTTCGTGGCGCGTGGCTGGGCGTGAATAGCTACGGCATAAGCCCCAACGACAAGGTACTTAACGTGATGCTTGTTCAAAACGGACAAGAGTTCTTCGTAGTCTGAATGCATCGGTCCCCATACCCTTCATCCTGTAACCTTCCTCGGTGAGTTCCGAAACAGCCGCCAGACGCTCATGCACGGGGCGGCTCTGCCAATAGCGGTACTCGTCAGCCTTCATCTCGTCGAAGTTATTGTACTTGCGGATGGTCTTGTCCATGCATTCTAAGTTGTAGCATTTGAGGGCGGACTTTTGCAACTGAATTATGAGACTTTCAAGCAGTTGATTGCAAGG
>JAYVXT010000146.1:0-7994 GCA_043785065.1 Bryobacterales bacterium
CACGGCCTCCATTGACACAACTAAAGAGAATTTGATTGGCGCTCTGAAACTGGCCGTGGAACTGCTTCGCGAACCGGCCTTTACCGAATCGGAATTTGAGCAAGTCAAACAACAAAGAATCGCCGGCATTGAATCCGGACGAAGCGAACCAGCTTCCATGTCGGTACTTGAACTGCAAAGGCGGATGAGCCCCGACGCCAAAGGCGATGTCCGATATGTGGGAACAATTGACGAACAGATTGAAGAAGTCCGTAAAGTTACCCTGGCCGGCGTGAAGCAATTCCACGCGCAATATTACGGCGCTGCGAATGCCGAGCTTGTAGTGACTGGCCAGTTTGATTCCGCCGAAGTCCGTAAGACGGCCGCCGAACTACTTGGTGGATGGAAGGGCGCACCATATCAGCGGCTAACTTCCATTTACAAAAAGACTGAGCCCGCCAACTTTAAGATCGAGACACCGGACAAGCAAAACGCTAATTTCGAAGCCGGCATGCGCTTGAATCTTTCCGACGACGGTCCCGATTATCCGGCAATGGTCATAATGAATCAAATGTTCGGCGGCTCCTTGGCGGCTCGTATGCCGAATCGAATTCGCAACCTGGAAGGGTTAAGTTATGGCGTCTCTTCGCGCCTTGCGGTTTCCGCCAAGGGAGAGGCCGCACTGTGGTCGATGACCGCGATTAGTGCTCCGCAAAATACGCCCAAGGTGGAAGCCAGCTTCACCGACGAATTGCGCAAAGCATTGCGCGAGGGCTTCACCGAAGCGGAACTGGCCACGGCGAAGTCAACCTATCGCGATCAGCAAGCCGTGCTTCGCTCGCAGGAGCAAACGCTGTTGCGCATCCTTGCCAGCCGCGAACAACTTGGCCGCACCATGAAGTGGGATGAGCAGATGGATTCAAAGGTGCAAGCTCTCACTTTAGAGCAAGTGAATTCCGCCATGCGCCGCCATCTTAGTGTGGAAGCGTTAACTATCGTCAAAGCGGGTGACTTCACCAAAGCCGGAACTTACACCAAGTAGCTCTCAACGAATCGGCGGCAATCAGCGTTATATTTAGTAAGGAGAATCATGCGCCTTGTTGCCGCTCTTTGCTTGTTGCCATTGACGGCTGCCACCTTTCCGATAGTCGAATTGGCCGACGTGGCGGAGTTGTCGCATAAGCGTGACGCTCTCCTGAAGCCCAACGCAACGATAGCGGTAACGGGTGAGTTTGCCGGCCTATTGCAGCGTGATGGGGCGCCTGTCGTAACCCTGTTCGACAAGGCGGCATCCACGGCTGCCGGATGTGCTTTTACCGGAAAGCCGCCACTCGATCTTGCGGCCTTGCAACCGGTCCATCGCTACACGGTCCAAGGAGCGGTCGCCACTTGGCAACCCGCCGATAAAGGCGGGGCGTTGCTGCTGAACAATTGCCAACTGTTGCCGGAGCTGATCGAACTCAAGAAAAACACTTTGTATCTCGGCGTCATCTCCACCGATGGGCGCGAGGTTGGATTTCAGCTAATGCTGCTGGATGGCGGCGAGGGGCCGGTGCGCGCCACGCTGACGGCAATTGATCCTGGCCATTTCCTTGAACACTGGGAGAAGAGACACGAACTCTCTCCCACTTTGCTCCTATCGCCAAAGCCGACAGACTGGATCGGTTCATACAGCCGCGCCAACGGCAAGTTCCGCTTCACACGCAAGGATCAGCAGCTTGAGTTGACATTGCAATCGCCAGCAAGCTTCGCTGGAAAGCTTGTGGCAAGGAAGGACCTGGAAACCGATGCGCGAATGATCGTCGCCAACTCGTCGGGCAGCCTTATCGACTACAAGGTGACTCCGGCTTCGACATCGAATCGTCCGCCCGTGGAGCGGCCAAGGGAGCAATCGAAACCTCCTCGTATTAATCAGACCGGCAGCTATGAGGAGGCCAAGTTTGTCACTTACGAATGGCTTGGGGAGAGGTGTTTCGGAAGCAAATTCAGTGATCGCTATGTCGAGAGGCAGATCCGGAAGCCGCGTGAAGTATTCTGCGATTATTCAAGTACACCCTTATCCGCGAAAAAGCTCATCTCAGGGGAGTGGGAACTCGAGTTTATGATTAGACAAAGATCCAGCGAAAAGGCGAAACCTGAACGCCACCTCTTGGTCCGTATTGGAAGTGTCCGTATTACAAGTGACAAAGATAGCGTCCTGGAGGTGAATACTTATTCGATCCAAACTATCTCGTTTGATGGCGCCCGGGACGCTTCGCCGTGGCTCAATGCCGCTCCACTTCCGACCATCTCAACGAGGAAGAAAGCGGAAAACGATCCGGATGACATGGCCGGGAATGCTGCTGATAAATTTCTCTGGCGAAAACATTCAACCGGGGGACAAAGCCAGACTATGGAGCAATTCAGGGAAATGAATTTGAAGGGGGAGATTCTGTTAAGAGAGCGTTTGCTAGCGCGCGAGAAGAAAGAAAATCCCAGTCGTTGGGAATTTCAATACGAGATACATAAATATATCGGCTTGCGGCAAGCTGCCAGTCGCGAGAATGGAACCCCCTTGCGATTGACAGTTGTACTGCGTGAGATTGACGGCAAGCCCGTCGTCGAAAACGTATGGCTGGATCCTGCCCTTAAGCCAGCAAGCCCGGTTGCATCTCATAATTAATTAGCTAAACATTTGTTCAAGATGATGCTTCATGTGCGCCACATAATCATCCGCCAGGAACTCCAGCGTAACCGGTTCATTATCCGCCACAATGCAAATTGCCTTCCCCCGTTCGGTCGGAACATTCTCTAAAACATGCGCCAACAGCGAGTTATAGCTCGTCCACAACGACAAGAGCGAACTCCAGCGAAAGGTCTGATAAGCGCCCGTTTTGTTCCATTCATCTTGTTGATAGCCAGGGCCCGAATATTCCCCAGCGATGGCCGACCGCACGAAACGCTGATGATTATTTGAAGCCGAATCAAGCAGATGCCCAAGTATTTCCTTCCGCGACCACTTCTCAGCGCCGCGCCATTTCTCCGTGGTGTGGGCATCGGTCCAAGTGGCCATCTTGGCGCGGGCGGAATCAAGCGTATTGCGCAGTACTTGCGCGGTTTCGGCGGTTGTCGGCATCTCTTTCACTGTAACAACGACCTGCCCCCCTATGAGAATAGGGGGATCATAGCGCCGAGCTATTTCCCATAGAAAAAGACTAACGAACTGGGCTGAGGTAGTAGCGCTTCAGTACCTCCATAGCAGGTTTTCGCCAGGGAGTCATGGAGTTGTTGTTCGGACCGCCATACCCGTTAGTGCCCACCTTCCACCAGTACATGCCGTAAAACCAAGGCTTGTCGTAGAAGGTCTTCAGTAGTGTTTCATAGCAGCGGGCCTGCTCATCCAAGGACAAAGGATTGTTAGTTTCATCGGCCCATGGTTCTTTGTGCGCTCCTTCCGCAGCGGAATAGCCGGCTTCGGTGAATAGCACGGGCTTACCAAATTTCGCTTGCACTTTTTCGATTCTTTCGAAGATGTGACCTGCCGTGTAGTCGTCGGTTAACGGATAGTAATTGTCAATGCCAATGTAATCGAGCGCATCCCAAAACTTTATACTTTCGAATTCCGGTCCGTGGTTGGGTGCGTAAACCAGCGGGCCACCGTATACTTTGCGCACCTGGCTGATGATGCGCCGCCAAGGCGTCTCAAACTTTGAAAGCCAACCGAACTCCGTGCCGATGCAAAAAAGATCAGCATGCGTGCTTTCCGCGAAGCGCGCGTACTCAACGACAAACTTTTCGTGCTTCTTGAACCATTCGGCAACGGCCCCGGGCTCGGTTAGATCTTGTTCCGAAGGCTTGCGCGTGTGTGGTTTCAGCATGACTTTCATTCCTTGCTGATGCGCTTGCCGCGTTAGGATATCAAGGCCAATGTCGCTCTCCATGCTTCGCTCCCGCCGTAGCGCGCCATAGGGAATCAAAGCGATCGCGTTGACGCCGAAACTGGGAAGCGTGGACAGCATGCGGCGTGAGACGCGCTCGCCGTAAAATGCCGGAAACTCGGCGGTGAAGCTGACACCCTTTTGCATAAACATTCTTTCGTAAGGCTTGGGCATTGGGGCCGGCAGTTCAGACAATTGCCGTGATAGTCCGGACTTTCTTTCCTCTGCCTGCCGTTTCAATTTCATGTTTACGCCGGCCCCCAGCAATAAGCTGAAGAGCAATCCGTAAAGCATCATGGTTGAACGTTGGGCTGGCGCGCCCTTCGGTCTGAAGTAGACGGCTACCAGCGCCACCACCCCGGCGAATAAGGCTTCTCCAGCAATATAGTTCCCAGTGGCCCGGCGCGGCATTCGCAACAGTTGGGTTGCGCCAACCATCGCCGGCAAAATAAACCCACCAACCAGAAAAAGCAATCGCCTGATGCGCTTCTCCACACCATCCAGCAAATAAACGAACCCCATCAGCAGACAGGCTACCCCTAATAAAGCCGTCGCCGCTTGCGCCACTCCCGGCTTCCTGTTTCCGAACATCGCCGCCATAAACAGCGGCTGGCAAATAGCGAATCCGTATAGTGCGGAAATCAACCCCACTGCCGGCCAGTCAAAGCGCCTAAACGCCAGTCCGCCGCACAAAACCAGCAACGGGATAAAGAACGCAGCCGCGCTCGTGATCCGCTCAATATCCCGCGTCAAGTCGGTGGACACGGAGCCGGCGACCCAACCGTAAGCAAAAACCTCCGAACGCGATATCTCCACCCCAGGAAACAAAGAAGCAATCAAAGCTGGCGCGGCAAAAGCCAGCGTAACCGCGGAAAAAAGCGCTAAATAAAAACTGGCCGCCATCGCCAACCACCGCTTCAATACATCCACCATGTCCTATCAGCATACATGCTTGCTGGACGATTTAGTTTAGAATAGACAAACGTGTTCTTCAAAGGAAGCCCGCCCGTTTGAAACAGTTTCTTTCACGTATTTCCCTAACAAATTGGGTACTAATCGCAATGGTTGCCGGTGTCGCGTTCGGATGGGCCGCGCCTAAGCAGTCCATTCAACTTGACGTCGTCAGCAATATCTTTCTGCGCTTGGTGAAGTCCATCGTCGCGCCAATTCTGTTAGGACTCCTCATCAGCGCCTTCGGCGGCGCGGGCAGCTTAAGAGGCCTCGGCCGATTGGGTTGGAAATCGCTCCTCTATTTTGAAGTCATGACCACTATCGCCTTGCTGATGGGTTGGGGCGCGGTGATGCTGGTCCGCCCTGGCGACGGCATTTCTCTCGGCGTCCAAACAGGGCAAGCTGCCAAGGCTCCAGGATTCGCCGAAACACTTGAGCGCATCGTACCCAACAGCATTTTCGATTCCATGGCGCGCGGCGACATTTTGCAGATAGTTGTGTTCTGCCTGCTATTCGGCATCGCGGCAAATGCAATTGGAGACAAGGCGAAACCCATCCTAAGCTTGGCCGAATCCCTCTCCGCTGTCGCCTTCCGCTATACCAATTTCGTGATGTACCTGGCTCCCCCGGCCGTATTTTGCGCCATGGCCTCCACCGTCGGCGAAAATGGATTCGGCGTACTGTCGGCCCTGGGCAAGCTGGTTGCCACCGCCTATGTAACTCAAACTCTGTACGCGGTCCTGGTTCTGGGCGGGGCACTCGTCCTGTTTCGCGTACCCCTTCGCCGCTTCGCCAACGCCGCCAAAGAACCGTTCTTCATCGCATTCGGCACAACCTCCAGCGCCGCGGCGCTTCCCAAGGCTCTCGAAAATATGGCGGACTTCGGCGTCCCCAAACAAGTGCTCGGGTTAGTAATGCCGCTGGGCCTCAGCTTCAATTTGGCGGGCAGCACGGTCCACTTAGCAATGGCCACCTTGTTCGTTGCTCAAGCCGCCGGTATGCATCTAAGCCTCTCCACGCAAGCGATGATCTTGTTAACTCTGAAGCTAACCAGTAAAGGGGTAGCGGGTATTCCCCGCGCCAATTTCATCGTTCTCTCCGCGCTGTTTCCGGCTTACGGTATTCCCATGGAAGGTTTGCCTGTGCTTCTTGGTGTGGACGCCGTGATCGACATGATTCGCACCGGCGTGAATATCCTCGGCCATTGCGTCGCCCCCGTCGTGATCACGCGTTGGGAAGGCCAGCCGTTTGCATTTGAACTTCATGGGGTCGGGAAGTAGCGACGGGATTGCATCATTCCGGCGCCTATTTCAGCCCAAAAGCATTATCATGGAAACCATGCCCTTAGTTCGTAACTTAGCAGTCCCCATCGCCCTATGCGCGACCCTTCTTATGCCCTTAACCGTCTCAGCCGCTCCCGCCAAAGGCAAGTTTCTCGTCTATGTTGGCACCTATACAAAAGATAAAAGCAAAGGCATCTACGCCTACCAATTCGACGCCGCCACCGGTGACCTGAAAGAACTCGGCCTCGCCGCCGCCGTCGATAACCCCTCGTTCGTGAACCTTCATCCCAATGGGAAATACCTTTACGCGGTCAGCGAAAGTTCCCCCACTGCCGAAAAGCGCGATGGCTTCGTAACTGCCTATTCCATCGACAAAGCTTCCGGCAAATTGACGAAACTGAATGACGTTCCCTCCGGTGGCGGCGGCCCTTGCCATTTGGTTGTGGATAAAACAGGCAAAGTGTTGCTGGTTGCAAACTACGGCACCGGCAGCGTGGCGTCCTTCCCGATCAATGCCGATGGGTCCTTGAAGCCCGCCGCCTCCACTATCCAACATAAGGGCTCCAGCGCGGACAAGCAGCGCCAAAGTGGACCCCACGCGCATTCCGTGAATCTATCGAAAGATAACCGCTTCCTTATTGTTGGCGATCTAGGGTTAGACCAAGTCATGATCTATAAGCTGAATCCCGCTACTGCCACGCTTACCCCCAACGATCCACCTTTCGTCAAAGTTGCTCCCGGCAGTGGACCCAGGCATTTCAATTTTCACCCCAACGGCAAATACGGTTACGTGATCAACGAAATGGCCCTCACGGTGACCGCCTTTACATGGGACAAGAAGAAAGGCACGTTGACGGAGATCCAAACTATTTCCACTCTGCCTCAAGACGCGGATCGCACAGGCGCCTCCACTGCGGAAATTCTGGTGCACCCTTCCGGTAAGTGGCTGTATGGTTCCAATCGCGGGCACAATACCATCGCTCTGTTCAATATCAATCCAGCCGATGGTAAGTTGACGGCTGTCGATCATACCTCCACGCAAGGCAAAGTCCCCCGCAATTTCCGCATCGATCCAACTGGCAATTACCTTTTCGCCGGTAATCAAAATTCCGACAACATGGTGCTCTACCGCATCGATCAGACCAACGGCAAGTTGACGCCCATGGGCAAGCAAGTGGAAGTAGGCGCGCCTGTATCCATCCGCTTCCTCGCCTTGAAAAAGTAAGTGCGAAGGTTGATCGCAGTTCTGGCGTTCGCATCGGCATCCACCGCGGCGCAGCCCATTGTTGTGGACCATGTGACCTATGTAGACTCGCGCAATAGGCTGCTTCAACCCAATCAAACTTTGATTCTGGAAAATGGCGCTCTTCGTCACGGGGGCGCCATTCCCGCAATAGCCCGGCGCATCGATGGCCGTGGAAAATTCGCCATCCCCGGTCTGTGGGACATGCATGCGCACATCGGCGATTTGCCGCCAGGTTGGGATGAACTATTCCTGGCAAACGGCGTCATTGGCATACGGGAAATGGCGGCAAGACAGGAGCATTGGGCGCGTCAGGTGCAGCACAAGAATCGGAACGTCGCGCCCTATCTGGTTCACACCATCGGTTCCATTGATCGCGATGGTCCGCAGGCCGTGCCCAATGCCGCCGCGGCTCCTGCCCTGGTGGACCGGCTGGCCAGGCAAGGCGTTGATTTCCTCAAGGTCTACAACGCGCTCACTCGCGAAGCCTACTTCGCTCTCGCTGCTGAAGCTCACCGCCGCAATCTCCCTTTAACCGGCCACCTGCCCGACGCGATTACAGCCATTGAAGCCGCCGGAGCCAGCCAAAAGTTCATTGAGCACATGGACAACATTTTGCTT
>JAYVXT010000147.1:0-7986 GCA_043785065.1 Bryobacterales bacterium
GGTCTAGCCGGTTGGTTCATTGCCGGGCGGGCGTTGATCCCGGTTACCCACGTGGCAAAAGCGGCGCAACGGATCAGCGGGTCCAATTTAGATATTCGCATTGCAAGCCGCCAGTCGGGCGACGAACTGGATAATCTGATTGAAACGTTCAACAAAATGATAGATCGTTTGAAGGCGAATTTTGAGCAGATTCGACAGTTTTCCACTGACGCTTCGCATGAGCTTCGCACGCCCTTGACGGCAATTCGAGGGCAATTGGAAGTGGCCTTATTAACGTCTAAAACAACCGATCAATTTAAAGAAGCGATTTTCAATTCCTTGCAGGATGTTGAGCAGTTGAGCAATATTGTGAGGGCTTTGCTGATGCTGTCGCATGCGGAAACGGGACAGATCGTACTTCAGCGGCAGCCGGTTAACATGACTTTGCTTTTGAACGACATTGCGGATCAGTTTCAATTTCCCGCGGAAGAGGCAAATGTGAAACTGAATCTATACGTGGAAAAAGACTTAGTGATTCAAGCAGATCGTGTACAGATGGGCCGTTTGTTTTCCAATTTGCTTTCGAACGCCGTGAAGTATACTCCCGGGGGCGGTTCGATTGATGTGTTTCTGAAACTTTCCCCGGATAAATCTTTAACACATCTGATAATAAAAGATACTGGAGAGGGGATTGATGAAACGCATCTTCCGCACATTTTTGAGCGTTTCTACAAAGTTCCGAATGCAAATCCGGAGAAAGGGTTGGGTTTGGGACTGAGTTTTGTCGCTTGGATTGTGAAAGCCCACGAAGGCGCCATTGGAGTGAAGAGCAAATTGGGAGAGGGGACTACTTTCGAGGTCACTCTGCCTACAAATGGATTACCGCCTCCTTCAAAGGAAACTGGTTCCCGGCGCAAATTTGTCAAATAGTTGCTTCTTCGGCAATTCTGAAAAGGGAAAGGCGATGGCATAGGGAATTTGCCACCGCCTTAGGGTTGAGGAGGAGAGGGAAACATCGAATCGGCTTGATCAACCAGCCCGAATATCTTCTCTACGTTTTCTATTTTGCAACAAAAATCACCTTTTGACTGTCAAGATTTGTCGCCGTTTGTCCGATGGTCTAGATAAGCTGTGCCTACGCTCTTAGCCATTGACGACGACCGCGAAATGCTCGAGTTGCTTGCGGAATATCTCAAACCGGAAGGATTCCTGATTGAGCCGGCGCATACGGCCGAAGAGGGTTTGGAGCGAGTCTCAAAGAAGCACTACGATTTGATCCTACTGGACGTGATGCTGCCTGGCATCAATGGTTTTGAGGCGCTTCGAAGGCTGCGTGGCATTTCTCAAGTACCCGTGATCATGCTTACGGCTCGAGGCGAGGAAACCGATAGAATTGTCGGACTTGAGATTGGGGCGGACGATTATTTACCTAAACCATTTAACCTGAGGGAACTTTCCGCGCGCATCCACGCAATCTTGCGCCGCGCTCGTCCGGCGTCTGACCCTAAGCCCAACATCCTTAGTGAAGGCGACGTGACGCTCGATCCTAGGTCAAGGCAAGTGGAGTGCAACCACCAAACCGTCGATTTGACGACTGCCGAATTCGATCTCTTGGCGGCGCTTCTGGCTTCGCCCGGAGTAATCCTCGAACGGGACAAGCTGTTCGAGGCGGTCCTAGGGAGGCCTTATAATGTCTTTGATCGCGGAATCGACAATCATATTTCGAGCTTACGCAAGAAGCTAGGCGCCTATCCAAACGGCACTGATCGGATTAAGAGTATACGCGGCGTGGGTTACCTTTATGCGGCGCCACACTCTTAAATCGGAGAAAAATGCGTAGGCTTCGCGATATTGTATTCCGTTGGTTTCTGGGCGGAGTCCTGCTATTGTTTACTGCCTTTACCGCTATCACGGTTTGGACAGGTGAGGACTTGCTGGCTCTTTTTTGGCAACGGGAAGCGGCCCCGATGATTCGCTATGCGGCGGAAACGATGGTGGACGCCTATGAAAACAGGGGAGCCATAGGGTTGCAAAGTGTCGACAGCCACACTTCGTTACCGGCTGGAATCACTACCGTTGTCCTCAACGAGGAAGGTAAGGAACTAAGAGGCAATACGATTCATCCGGCTTTGGCGTCATTGTTAAACCGGCTGGATGGACGATCATCCCCGTCCGGGGACACGCTCTTCAAACTTGCGCCCGACGCAACGCTGGCCGCCGTTTGGGTGAATGCCAAACAAGGGCGGGCATATAAAGTCGGGTTCATAATTCCCGATAAACCTTTCATCGAACTTCCCATACCGGTTGGAGCCATCCTCATCCGGGTTGGCTTGGGCCTTTGCATCGCCGCCGCGGCATGCTACTGGTTGGCGCATCATTTGACCAAGCCGCTGACCCGGCTGCGTGAAGCGGCCCGAAGATTCGCCGATGGTGATCTTAGCGCGAGAGGCGGAGCGGATAGCTCTCTTCATCGGGTGACTGAAATTCATGAATTGGCGATGGATTTCGACGATATGGCGGCTCGCATCGAAACGTTAATGGAAGGCCAAAGGCGTTTGCTGTTGGACGTCTCCCATGAATTGCGCACTCCTCTAACCAGGTTGGCGTTAACAACCGGTATCGCGCGGCGCTATGCAACACCTGATATATTGCCTTCGTTGGAACGCATCGAGCGCGAGGCGGATAAATTGAACCAACTAGTCAGCAGGGTTATCGCCATCAATCGGATTGAATCCAACGCGCAGCCTATATCCCGTAAGCGGGTCGATCTCTCGGAGCTGGTAACGCAAGTGGTGGAGGATGCCCGCATTGAGGCGAATGCCCAGGAAAAATCCGTGGAATTGGTGGGAGTTGTTCCCTGCCAGGTTGAAGGCGATTCGGGACTGCTTTCTAGCGCCATAGAAAATGTCCTGCGGAATGCGATCCGGCATACGGCATACGGCACAACCGTTTGTGTCCGCATGACGCTTGGTGACGACAGAGTTCGCCTTGCAATTTCCGACGATGGCCCTGGAGTGCCTGAGGATTCGATCTCGAAGATTTTCGACCCATTCTTCCGGGTTCAAAAAGGTAGAGAAACCCAATCAGGCGGAATTGGTTTAGGACTAACTATCGCTGATCGAGCCATTCGGCTTCACGGTGGAAGGATTTTGCCGCAGAATCGCCCGGAAGGGGGGCTTGAAATGGCCATCCTCATTCCCAGCGTCTTGCCCGCCCCTATAGTAAACTATAGTTAACTACCGGAGCGAAACGATGATTACCGCTGACACGCGGTCCCTTTCGGAAGTCCACAGTTCGGTCTCAACCACTTATCAAGGCTTTTGGAGACGCTTGTTCGCTTTTGCCGGCCCAGCCTATCTTGTCAGCGTTGGTTACATGGACCCCGGAAATTGGGCGACGGACCTTGAAGGGGGAGCAAGGTTCGGTTATCAGCTACTTTGGGTGCTGGTGCTGTCGAACGCGATGGCGATCTTGTTGCAAACTTTGAGCGCCCGCCTTGGGATTGTCTGCGGCCGCGATCTGGCCCAAGCTTGCCGCGAATCGTACCCCAAACCAGTCACAGTCAGTTTATGGATCCTTTGCGAGATTGCCATCGCCGCCTGTGACTTGGCCGAAGTGATTGGGGCGGCTATAGCACTACAACTTCTATTTGGCTTGCCCCTTCTGGCTGGAGTGATGATTGGGGCCTTTGATACATTGCTGGTCCTGTGGTTTACCCGCATCAACATCCGCTTTTTTGAAGCAATGATCCTGACCTTGATCGTGACTATCGGCATTTGCTTCGCGATTGAGGTGTATTGGGCGAAGCCCGATTTAGGGCAAGTTGCCTTGGGTCTGATTCCGCATTTGAATCCGCAAAACCTCTACATCGCGATCGGAATTTTAGGGGCAACGGTTATGCCACACAACTTGTATTTACATTCGGCGTTAGTGCAAACCAGGCAATTCGGCGACACCCTAAAAGACAAGCGATTGGCGGCGAAGTTCAACCTGATTGATTCGGCGGTGGCGCTGAATGCGTCGCTGTTCGTAAATGCCGCGATCCTGATCGTATCTTCGGCTGTGTTCTTCAAGCATGGGATTGAAGTAACGCAGATCCAGCAAGCGCACCTGCTTCTGTCGCCGCTGTTGGGTGTGAAATTGGCCGGGGTTTTATTTGCGATAGCGCTGTTCTGTTCGGGGCAATCCTCGACTCTTACGGGTACCATGGCGGGGCAAATTGTGATGGAAGGTTTCTTGAACTTCCGAATGCGGCCATGGTTGCGAAGGTTGATTACTCGCTCTTTGGCGGTTGTTCCGGCCGTGATCGTGATCTACTTGACGGGCGAGGGCTCAGCATACAAGCTGTTGATCCTGAGCCAAGTAATTCTAAGTCTGCAACTGCCGTTTGCCGTGGTCCCACTGATCCATTTCACAAGTGACCGGAGCAAGATGGGTGCAATGGCAAGCGCAAATTGGGTGAAGATTCTTGCCTGGCTGTGCGCGGCGGTAATCATCGGGCTGAATGGATGGCTTGTAGTTAGCAGTCTGTCGGAATGGATTGCAACGGCCGGCGGCAACGGCGTCTACATCCAGCTGTTGCTGTTCCCGGTGCTGAGTGGTATTGGTCTATTGCTTGTGTGGATTTTGTTCGCGCCCATCCTGCCGTCGCAATTGCGCCGCGGCGGGCAGACGGCCACGGCCATGCCGGCAAACACCAAACAAGGGGTGGTTCCAAGTCTTTACCGCACGATTCTGGTTCCATTGGATCATTCGGAAAAAGATAGTAAGGCCATTTCCCACGCGGCGGCTTTTGCGTTACAGCACAATGCCAAGTTGCTTTTAATGCATGTGGAAGAGGACGTTACCAGCCAGTTGTATGGAACTCTGGCATCAACGGCCGAGGTGGAAGCAGGCCGGGCTTATATTGAAGGAATTGTACAAGAGTTAAAAACGCGGGCCATTTCCTCGGAGGTGTTGGTCAGGCATTCCAACAGCCCGGCCGATGAAATTATTGCGGTTGCCAAAGCGCGAACACCGGACTTAATCATCATGGGTTCGCATGGACACAAGCTAATTGGCGATCTAGTGAAGGGGCATACCATCAACATCGTCCGTCATGCGTTGGATATTCCTATTCTGATTGTTAAGTAACAAGTAGAGAATGCAGTTTACGTTTTCGATGCAGCCAAAAGGCGGTACAATTGACTTCTATCATGACGTTTGACCGTCGCGCCAGCTATGCTCTAGTGATTTGCTTAGGTTTCAGCCATGGCTGTATCAAGCGCAGTGCCTCTCCCGATGTTGCAGCCTCTATTAATGGCCGGCCGGTGACCTACGCCGATCTCGATAAGCAAATTTCCGTTCAATTTCCTCAGCCCGCGGACAAGCCTAGCGATGACCAGTTGATGATCCAAAGGTTGGAAGTGTTGCGCACGATGATTGATCAAGAAATCATGATGCAGCGCGCGGAAAAATTAGGGTTGCTTGCGGTTGATGCCGACGTGGACGCCAAGTTCGCCGAATACAAAGCCCCCTATACGCAGGAGGAATTCCAAAAGAAGCTGACCTCCCAGAAGATGACTGGGGACGATTTAAAGACGCGCATCCGGCGTGATCTTTCGATTGAGAAGCTGATCACCAAAGAAATTTCCTCGCAAATCAGCATCAGCGACAAGGATGTCACCGATTCCTACAACTCCAATAAGGCATCGTTTAATCTTCCGGAGCCGCAGATTCACTTAGCGACGATTCTTGTTTCCCCCGTGCCGGACAACAATGTGCGGAACTTGAAAAATGACAAGGCGCAAAATGAAGAGCAGGCGCGCAAGAAGATTCAAGATATTGAACGGCGCATTCGGGCGGGTGAGGATTTTTCCATGCTGGCCCAAAACTATTCCGAAGATGCCAGTTCGGCTCCTAATGGCGGCGATCTTGGATTTACGCCGCTTTCCGCCTTGGACAAAGCTAGCATGGAGTTACGAAAGTTGTTGACGCAAATGTCGCCTGGGCAGGTTTCCAACGTCATCAACACGCCCGAAGGCTTCCGCATTTTGAAGGTCATCTCGAAAGAACCAGCGGGACAACGCGATTTGAAAGATCCTAAGGTTCAGCAGACCATCCGCCAGACTTTGGTTGATCGCAAAGACCAACTTCGCAGACAGGCTTATTACGAAATGGTTCGTAACGAGGCCAAGGTGGAGAACTTCTTCGCCAACTCAATTGTTGATAGTGGCGCCAAAAAGTAATTGGCCGTTAGAATTGTCACAGACTGTTGAAGAGCCCGGCAATAATGGAGTCCGCGACTTCGGCATCCTCCTTAACTTTCATCACGGCGTAATCTCCCAAACGAGGCATATTGTAATCTCCGCGGTACTCCCGATCTTCGAAAGTCAGACCAGTGTTGATCACCACGTAGCGCGACGGGCTCATTGGATTGGGATAAATCAAGGCGGGGAAATGTTGAGCGGCGGGATAATCGGCGACGGGGGGCCGGGAGGCATTTTGCCGGGGGTAGGTGTAAAGAAATTCCGATTCCGTCAAACGCTGCGCGCGGCCGTGCATCCAGCCATCGTAGGATTCGGGAATGGTGACGCCATATGCCTGCAAGGAACCGTCGAGGTCCGATACAAAGGCATGCGTCCGTTTCTTCCCCTTGGTCCAGGGCGCTTGTCCTTGCGCAAGGAATTCCGCTCGTTGATTGCCTTCCTCAAGCACGGAGATAGCGCGGGCGATTCCATCTTGGGTCCCGAATTCGTCGGGAAACTCAAGCAACATGCGGCCGGCCTTTTCATAGACGGCTACATCGGCGATTAGTTCCCGGCTGGCTTTCACTTTGCCCAGGCGAGTTGCCATGGAATCGGCCAACTGCTTGACGCGCTGCAATTCTTCCGGCTTGGGTTGAATTGGTTGAGGCTGAACAGGGCGCTGCTGCGCCAGGGCGCACGCTGATAAAAGGGCGAACGAAAGAAGCTTCATGGATAAAAACCGAAGCATATCAAATTAAGAGGCGCCAAGACCTTCAATGTTGGAAAATCAAATGAGCCATTATGGAAGTTCCTTTCGGACAGCCGCGACAACCGGGCCGGATAGGCCGCGCCTTCGGAAATCTGAAGGTGCGGATCAAGCTGATCGTTCTTCACAATTTCCTATATCTGTTGCTTGCCGTAGCCATTTACCTTACCGTGATTCCGCTGTTTGAAGAGCGCGTGGCCGGAGCAAGGGCGCGCGAAAGCAGTCTAGTGACTCAATTGTTCCAGTCCAATTCGCGGCTGCCCAATCTGCCGCAGTTTTCCATCTACTCCTTTCAAGAAGGGTCTCCTGAGACGCTTGGTATTTCAAAGCAAGTGCTTGCCTGGCTGGACGCCAATCCTGGCGGCACTTGGGGCGATGCGGACAAGTCCGACTATTTATTGCGCAAGACCGCGGGCGGTTCCTACCGCATCCTGCATATGCCGCATTCGTTTTACGTGGACGCGGTAAGGCGAGCGAAATATGCTCTATTTTTCGTGCTTGGGGCCATTTATCTTTTCACGGTTTTGTTGCTTGAATTCGCCATCCTGCCCCTTTATATTTACCAGCCCTTGCAAGTAATGCTTGCCGCCGATGAGGCCACCAGGCAAGGCGATCACCAAAATGAATTCATCCCACTCGATGAAATCAGCGATGACGAAATTGGGCAGATCATGACCTCGCGCAACGAAACGGTTAGGCAACTTAGATTGCAGGAACAGCGGCTGGAAGAAAACAACCGGCTGCTTGAGGCGGCCAAACGCAGCCTGGAACAACAGGACCGGCTGGTGAGCCTTGGCCTGCTTAGCGCCAGCGTGGCGCATGAGATGAACACGCCCGTTTCGGTGCTGCAAGGGTCGATTGAGATGCTGGAGCGGACCACCACGGACAACAATGTGAAAGAGCGGCTGGCGCGGATGAACCGGGTAGTGGCGCGCCTGAAAACCATCAGCGAAAGCCTGCTTGATTTCGCCCGCGTCAGAAAGACCGATGCGGAAAACGTGAGCTTACGAAAAT
>JAYVXT010000148.1:0-2400 GCA_043785065.1 Bryobacterales bacterium
CGAAATGCTTTCCGCTATTTTGCATCCGGCTTCGACTCCTACGTGGAAAGCCGTTAGGAGTTCTTTGCCGGAACGGTGCCCCGATTCGCACAAAGCGAAGGCGGGAGGTAGCACCGGAACCGTGGCATGCACGATATTGACAGCAATCATGGCGGTGTCATCGTAATCATCGGAATGAATCGCCACGCCGTTGGCAAAGGCTGCGAAGCGAGGCGGGACTCGTAGCTTTGTGCCGATGACGCTTGCTTTGCCGTCCGCGAAGTTTAGCGAGTTGAGATATTGGCGCACGAGCGGCGCAATTTCAGAAATGGAGCCGGCAAGCGCGAGACCCAATCCATCCAAGATCGATTTTTTGCCAAGTTCCATAATGTCCTGTGGAATGTCGCTGAACTTGGTGTTGACAATGAACTCTGAAACGTAACGCGTAATTTTCGGGGTGGCAGATCTTTCGGCAGATCCAGTCTTAGCAGCTAACGCGGATAAAGAACCACTGCTAACCGCTGCTGCAGTCAAAACAATCGAGTTTTTGCAGAAATCACGACGAATCATAAACTCCACCTTTCTAAAACTGCCTAAAAACGTACTCAGCTATCCATGAGCTAAGGCAACTGTGTTCCCGGATAATTTGCTTTCGTCAAGTGGCCAATTTGATTGGCGGATGAGAAGGTGTGGCCACCAAAACACAAAAGAGCGCCACCGCGGCTAACAATGCCGCGGTGTAAAAGGCTACTTCGTAATTTTTGTACCTATCGAAAAGTGCGCCCCCAATGGTCGGGCCCAGAATTCCGGCAAATCCCCAGGCGGTAAAGAGCAAACCGAAGTTAGCACCAGCGTGCCGTGTTCCCCAAAAATCGGACGCCGTTGCGGGATTTACGGACGCTTGGGTTCCGTAGCAAAAATACACAATAAAAATGAGCAGGTAGAGGCCCACCACGCGAGCGCCAATCCAGTAGAGAGAAGGCATCGCAACACAGGACACGGCGAGCACAACCCGAAGGGTATTCAGCCGCCCCATCCTGTCGGAGAGCCAGCCCGAAAAAACACGTCCTAAAACATTTCCCACTGCACCGACGACCAAACCAAGAGTCGCGATCACCGTGCTTGGAATGCCCTGGCTCATAGCAAACGGAATTAACTGGCTGATGACCATAAGTCCGGCGGTGGAACCTAGGCCGAAACCCAGCCACAATAAATAGAACAACGGCGTCCGGAGAATCTGTGCGGGTGTGAAGTGGTACCGGCTTTGAACATTTTCCTTCGACGGCGCGGCAGTAATCCCCGAAGCTACGTGTTTTGGATTTTTTAGCAAAAAAGCGCCGGTCATGGTCATAACAAAAAAGATTCCGCCAAGCATCATGCAAGTTGTACGCCAGCCAAAGCGTGGAAAAAGGACCAAGTTCGCGAGCGAACCGAAAATAGCCGATCCGCCTCCGTAACCGGCAATGGCCATACCGATTGCGAGGCCGGTCCTCTCGGGAAACCACTTAGCCATCACCGGCACAACTGTGGAATAGCCGAAGCCGTTACCGACTCCGCCTAACACGCCGTAGAAGAAAAAAAGCGTGTACAGGCTGGATGTATAGGCGCACAGGAAAAAGCCGCAGCTAATTAAAATACTTCCTGTGACTGAGATCCAAAAGGGCCCGAAGCGATCTTGCAAGAGGCCGGCGAAAACGAACGAGCAGGCAAACATCACCACAGCCAAAGTGAATACGGCCGAAGTTTGTGAACGCTTCCATCCGAATTCTTTCTCCAGCGGCGCGACAAAAACGCTCCAAGCATAGAGACTTCCCAAGGCCAGGGTCATCAATACGCCACCGAGTAATCGCCACCAGCGACTCAGCGACTCGCTTGCGTCGGTTTGGCGGTGGGAATGGATAGATTGGTTCGAAATTGTGGGAAGCCTCTCGCTCGCGGTCATGGAGCCTCTAAGGTCAAAGTTCAGTCGGTTCTATTTTTGGGCCCTGGACGGTCTGCGGCACGTGCCCGCGCTTGTAAATCATAACGGTGCGTTTGAACTCGATGACTATGGTTCCGTCCTGGGTGTATCCAGTCGATTTGAATCGGACAATGCCCACGTTTGGGCGCGATTTGGATTCGCGCTTGTCTAGAACTTCGCTTTGCGAATATAAGGTGTCACCTTCAAAAAGTGGGTTGGGTAGGCGCACTTCATCCCAACCGAGATTGGCCATAGCATTCTGCGAGATGTCAGCAACGGATTGTCCAGTGACCACGGCGAGGGTGAACGTGGAATCCACCAGCGGGCGGCCATATTCCGTTTTTGCCGCATAGGCATGATCGAAGTGGATTGGATTGGTATTCATGGTGAGCAAAGTAAACCAGCTATTGTCGCTAGAAAGCACAGTGCGGCCTAAGGAATGGCGATAGACATCACCTACT
>JAYVXT010000149.1:0-2398 GCA_043785065.1 Bryobacterales bacterium
GGCATGTGGAATCTGGCGATCCAACAACAATTGACTCAAAAGTTGGCGCTACAGGTAGCTTATGTTGGCCAACGTACGGTTAACTTGATTTCGGTAAGACCTCTTAACTTGGTGAACCCCGCCACAGGCACTCGTCAGGATCCGTCGCTTGGTCAGATCAACTTTGAAGAGAACGCGGCGCGGATCAGTTATCACGCATTGGAAGTATCCCTAAATCAGCGCGTCTGGCACGGGCTGAACTTCGACACCTATTTCACTTGGGCAAAAGCGACCGGCTACTACACACCGGACAATACCATCACGTTTACCGGAAGTGGGTTGCAGGATCCGCTGAACATTGCCGGCTCAAACGGACCGATGGAAGGGCAGCCCAACAAAAGTTTTAAGAATGTGTTTAGCTACGCGATACCAGCAGCATATAGCAATGGGTTGTTGCGAACTGCGTTGGGCGGCTGGACTCTACGCAGCATTATGGGATGGCGCGGAGGTGTTCCGCTGAATGTGGTTTCCGGCAGCGACTTTGCCGGAAACGGACGCAGCGGTGGGCAGCGGCCTGATGCGGTAGCTGGCGTGGATCCGTATACGATTGACCACAGCACACAACTTTGGCTCAACTCGGCGGCATTCAGCTTAACTGGACCACGAACCGAAAAACGTTTCGGCAACCTGGGGTTCAATGCGTTACTGGGCCCCCCGGCGTTTACAATGGACGCGGGCTTGCACAAGGCATTTAAGATTACAGAAAAGCAGCGTGTAACCCTGCGGCTGGAATCGTTCAACACGTTGAATCACACACTCTTGGGCAATCCAACGGTGACACTGAACAATGTTAATTTTGGAAAAAGCTTAACCGCGCGGGCTCCGCGAGCTTATCAAATTGCTTTGAAGTATGTTTTCTAAGAGGAGAGACATGACGATTCGGCCCGTAATTGCTGTTGCATTCCTGTCGCTTTGCGTCAATGGATTTGCCGCGTCCCTGACGCAAACTGAAGTGTTCCGGTCTGGTGAAGGCGGGTATCATACCTATCGCATACCGGCGCTGATCACTACGCCAAAGGGCACGCTGCTTGCCTTCTGCGAAGGGCGCAAGAATGGAGGCGGCGATTCGGGCGATATCGACCTGCTGCTGCGCCGCAGCTTCGACAACGGTAAAACCTGGCAACCTGTGCAGACGATTGCCGACATGGAAGGCGACACCATCGGCAACCCGGCTCCTGTAATTGACCGTAAAACTAGTGTGATCTTTCTACTGCTGACTCACAATGCTGGGACAGTAACCGAGAAACAGATTATGGAAAACGCACGCCTGGAACGCACGGTTTGGATTACACGCAGCAGCGACGACGGGGCCACTTGGAGCACCCCAAAAGAAATTTCGGCGCAAACCAAACGTCCCGATTGGAGTTGGTACGCTACTGGCCCAGGCAACGGTATTCAACTAAAAAGCGGCCGCCTTGTCATAGCCTGCGACCACAACAGGCGCGAAGGCAATGGACGGTACGCACATGTAATTTATAGCGATGATCACGGGGAAACCTGGAAGATCGGCGGCATTGCAGAAGAAAAGACCAACGAATCGGCAGTAGCGGAAGCCAAGGACGGAAGCCTTGTGTTGAACATGCGCAGCTATCACGGAAAGAATCGGCGGGCGGTGCAACGCAGTAAGGACGGCGGGTTAACATGGTCCCCACTGCAATTGGACGACACCCTGATTGAACCGGTATGCCAGGCCAGTCTGATCACTGTTGGCCATGGCATGATGTTATTCTCTAACCCTGCGGCAACCAAGCGGACGCATATGACGGTGAGACTGACGAAAGATGACGGGCGAACTTGGAGCGCGTCTAAATTGGTTCATGAAGGGCCTGCGGCTTACTCTTCGCTGGCTGTTCTAAAGGACAAAAGCATTGGCCTGCTCTACGAACGAGGCGAGGCGAAAGCGTATGAGCGCATCACGTTCGCCCGCTTCAACACTGCCTGGGTGCAAGGAAAGTAAGGATGAATCAAACCGGATTATTCAAGGGAATTCTTCCCGCCATTATTACGCCCATCGACAACGATGAGGTCTTTGAGCCTGCCGCCTACAAGAAGCTACTTGCTAGCGTTTATGCGGCTGGAGTTCATGGTATTTACGTTTGCGGGCAAACGGGCGAGGGGCTGTTGCAGTCCGTCAGCCAACGAAAACTGATGGCCGAAGAATCCATGAAGCATTCGCCTGCGGGCAAGCAGGTGATCGTGCATGTCGGTGCTTATAACACTCGGGACGCGGTGGAGTTGTCCCGGCATGCAAGCAGCATTGGGGTAAGCGCGATTAGTTCTCTGCCTCCGCTTGGCCCCTATTCGTTCCCGGAGATCAAAGCCTATTACGAGGCCGTAGCATCGGCCAGCGAAGTTCCGT
>JAYVXT010000150.1:0-7975 GCA_043785065.1 Bryobacterales bacterium
ATCGTTTCCCACCGCCCTTGGGAATCGCCAAAGGCGCGATTCCCACATTCCCACAGCCCCGACGACGAACGCCGTGGAAAAGTGGAAATCCAAAAGCAGGATTCCCACTTTCCCGCCGCGCCTACCCTTTATTCAAATAAAAAAGGAGAACAAAAGCACCCGGTCGGCTGCGCCAACCTTCAGGCTCATTTTACAATTGGAATATACTCCACGCGGGGCGCGTGGATTGAAACAGTAAGACTAATGTCAACGTAATGACGGGAAAGTGTCGCGCCCCAGGAACCAGGCTGGCTCTATTACGACGTGAAGATGCGTTACCCCAGCTTCGCGCGCACGGCCTCGCTCAAAGCCTTGCCATCCACTCGCTTGCCTGTCAACTTCCCTTGTGCCGCCTTCATTACCACGCCCATTTGCTTGGCCGTCGCCCCAGGGTTTTCCGCAATCGCCGCGGCAATGGCGGCATCGATATCCCCAGCGCTGGCCGAAGCGGGCATGTAGGCTTCGATCATCTTCAACTCCACTTCTTCTTTTCCGGCCAACTCCGCCCGGCCAGCGGTTTTATACATCTCCGCAGCCTCGCGGCGTTGCTTTAGCAGCGTGTTGAGCACCTGCATCTCGGATGGTTCATCCAGCGGCTTCATGGAATCGATTTGGAATTTTTGAAGGGCGGACTTAATCATGCGGATCGCATCCAGCCGCGCCGGTTCCTTGGCCTTCATCGCTTCGACCATGTCTTTTTGGAGTTTCTCTAGCAGTGCCATCTATCTATGATTCTAGCTTTATATGCATAAGAGTGGTTCGATTCACTTTGGTTTTTTAAGTTCGTTGCGATGTTGATGGATGCGTGCATGCATCGGCAAACTGCGCATCAGCTCTTTCCGCTCGATGAATTTTTGGAATCTCCGGTCGTGATCAATGAATGCGGTTGGCCAAGATTTTGATTGTGCCGCTCTTGAAGGCGAGAGAATCCGCTTCCCGCCGATTGAAATTGAGATTACTTTAATGGTGGGCTAGCAAAGGTAGCCTGTTCCCTACCCCAGTTGTTGAGAATGGTCATCGACTGGTTCGTAAAAAACGCGCGCGATCTCTTGCAAATTAAAACTATAGCCGTTCTTTTTTCCGCTAGATAGCGAGAAAATTTGTGTCGCCCTCCAATATTTGGCGGCCCTG
This sequence comes from Bryobacterales bacterium, assembly GCA_043785065.1. Classification (GTDB taxonomy): domain Bacteria; phylum Acidobacteriota; class Terriglobia; order Bryobacterales; family Bryobacteraceae; genus JANXSF01. Next base: position 1,171 of record JAYVXT010000150.1, read on the forward strand.
CCACCGGACCTTTGCGCTCCTAAGATAGTTAAGATGGCGGCTATAACTATCAGTAACTCCATTAAAGGCGTCGTGTTTTTTGCATGTTACTGGAAATTACGCGTGGCAGTCTTACAGACCCAGCCTTTTTTCGAGATCTTCTGAGTGTAACCGACACGCTCTCCGTTCGAATAGCTGATGTTGAGAATGAACCAGATCCAGGCTGCGGCCAGATGATTGGAACGACGATTAACAGGAAGATGAAATAGAAAGGATATCTTCCGGATTTGCTGGGAACTTTCATGATCGTGCATTGTGGAGGACACAAGTGCGTGAACAGGATACTCGCGGGGGTAACGGAAATTGCCATCGTTTTTTTCAAAGTAGAGGAAGCGGCGATTCAGAGCTTCGCGCCCCAAGCTTCGCCCACCAGTATGAAGCGGCCGCGCTAGCTTTCGAGCGCCAACGAAGCTGCACCGGCTTGAAGAAAACCTGGGAACGAAGGACGTGTAACTTACAGCCGAAGATTTACGCACAATAGAAAACGCTTCCGCGAGCATCCAGCTTGAAGGTGCCCGGTACCCGGACTTTCATGAACAGTTGACTGGCCGGTGAACGGCTAGCCAAGATCGAAACGAGCTTTGAGAGAATACACGTATGGACATAAAAAGAATTGGCTCGCAACCATCGGCTAAGGGACCGTCAGAGTGGTTCACGGGAACGGTAAGGATTGATGCGCTTTTTCAGGCGCCTGATCCGGCATTTGTGCAAGGCGCGAGCGTGACGTTCGAGCCGGGAGCGCGGACCGCATGGCACACCCATCCGCTGGGCCAAATGCTCTTCGTCACGGCAGGGTGCGGCTGGGCGCAGCGCGAAGGCGGCCCAATCGAGGAGATCCGGCCGGGTGATGTGGTTTGGTTCGCGCCCGGCGAAAAGCACTGGCACGGGGCCACGGCGACTACCGCTATGACGCACATCGCCGTGCAGGAAAAGCTCGACGGCAAGGTTGTTGAGTGGATGGAGCATGTCAATGACGAACAATACCGCGGGAGAACTTTCGCTGAGTAAACGGCTGCTTCTCTTTTCCAGGCCGGCGCCGCTGCTCGTTGAACGGGAAAACTTTGACAATTTTATTTGATCGGATCACGGATCGGGCGCACATCATTGAGACGGGTAGGGAGTCGTTTCGATTTTGGAGGACGATGGAAAGGAGGAAGAAGGCTTGATTGATTGTTTTCAGGGCCGGGGGTTCGGGCCGGTTTTAGCCACCCCGGCGTCCGTTGCGCTTAAACGGCGCCGCTCCTTCGGGCGTCGCCAGGCTCCACTCTCGCCGGGGCGGCCAAAACCGTAACCGGGAATGAGGGAGAATATTAATCATCTCAGGTGGACCAAATCAGACCATCAAAGTGGGCTAGGCCGGAATATCGAACGCAATTCCGGGATGAAGGTGAAAATGGTTCCGGGCTGAAGATGAACGGATATTCGAGGACACGGACGTAGGTCCTTCGAAAGAACAAAGAAGTCCGAGGGAACGCCGGTGAACCGCACGTGGCAAACGGCGAACTGAATCATTTGCATCTTCGCCGAAGGCGGGCATCTTCTTTTGTTTCAATTGAACGGTCCATCAATACTTCTGAGGTCGAGACCATGGAATTCCAGAAAGCGTGGCCAAACTACCCGCCCGTCTCCAGGCTAAGTGGTCAACTTCTCGTGAGAATACCCGGGTAACTTCTCGCAAGCGCCGAAGGTAAATAGCGAGCCAAGCTGGGCTCCAACACACCCTCTGGCTTTCGGGCCGAATCCTGGTCTAAGCTTCCACAACCCTCGAGTCGGCCTGGAGACGCTTGGCTTGTAACTCCCAATCTCTCTGCTTTTATTCGACGAGGCAGACCTAATGGGAAAGAAGCGCTGGAGCGAGTTCGCGCCCAGATCCGTTTGCCGTTAACCTTTCGCCAGATGCGCAACGAATTCAAAACCTTCAGCATTGACCACCCCTGATCAGGTGACCGTAATTCGGCGTCTGCGTCAGATCATAACGCCCGTTAGAGCATCACGTCTACAGATCACTCGATTCGTGGCGATTTGAGCCATGCGCGTACTCTTTCAAGGTCGTCGTCACGACAAAGCTAGAGAGGTATGCCCCTGAGGAACGCGCCATAAGCGACGATTTAATAAGGTTGAGGCAATAGACAAACAGGGACGCAGGGATCGGATCAATTAACCTTTTTGAGAAGCAATAGTCTGGTCTATGGTGCTAAGTTTATTTTTCGGTAGGGATCTTTGAAGCAGGCTAACCGTCTAAATTGAAATCGCCTTGCGGCTTCCTACTTGGATCGAATGGCTGTGAACTCGCCATCCATGGCGAACCCGATTGCGCTCACGATTCCGCTCATCTTTGTCTCCGAATCCAGCGCGCCTTTATAAATGACAGAAACCGGACCGCCCTGGCTGTCGGCCTCGTAGGGCCAAGTGGTGTTCTTTCCCTCGATTTTGCTACTTCGTTTTACTGGGCCATTGGCGGAGTCGCACGTGGCTGTCAGCTCGAAATTCTTTTGAGTGAAGGACAAGTTTGACCGTTTTCATTGCTACCCGCGCGCCCGTCGGCTTGGCGCGGGCACTACTCGGTTGCAGCCGCCGACGTTTCCAAACCCACGCCTTTGAGCGCTTCCAGTTCCACCAGCACTTTCGCCCATTCCGCCGCATCGGCCTTGGTGGTGTTGGGGGCGTTTGGATCTTTATAAAAAGCCAGGATATCCAGACGCAGGTCGCGAGGCATTTCGGAGTAGCGGCCTTTCATTTTGTGTAGCAGTTGCGCGTACGTGTGATCGTTAAGGCTGTATTTTCCGGCCGGAGTGCGCGCGCCTACGTCGAAATTTTCGTTGAGTAACTTCAGGTGCCCCGCCTTCTGAGCCGATAACAGTTCCTTGTAACCGTCCAACGTTGCGTTGAAACTCGCCATGAATAGCTTTTCCACGGCTGGAGTTGGCGTCTCAAAACGCAGCGCCCTTAGGCGGCCCACCTTTGGCAGAATCCGAATCAGGCATGCCAAGAGTTTTGAGCGAAACCCTGGCTCCCTATATTCATTGCCCCATTGCTTGCGGTAGCCCGCACGCGACAAGTTGTACAAGAATTTCTTCTTGGTGACGCCTGGAGTATCCTTGATGATGTCATTCTTTTTCAATTGCCAGGCTACCCGCGTCATAGCCGGAATGGTTGAACTGACCGAACGGCGATAGGAGCCGATGGCACGCCCTAGGTTTGAAAATACATCTTCAAGCTTCAAACCATAGGTATCTTGAAACGCACGCCCGAGTAATGGCCGGGCAACTTCAAAGCCGATGAATTTGTGGTAGCTATCGGGAGCGTAATGGCCTTGGGCCACTTGCAACACATCAAAGGAAAATTCTGTTTTGATATGGGAAAGCGCGTCATCGGCGTATGTCACGGTATTGCCGAATTTGAGGCGAAGCTTGGGGTAGAGAAGAGGCACGGCCTGGTTAGTGGCGAGGCGATGGCCGTTGTTATCCGCTGCGTAATGCGCCAAGGCTCCCAACGAGAAAGCATATTCGTTCAAACCAGTTGATTCTCGAATCAGGCTGATTATGAAGTCGCCGCTTCGGATATAGTGCACAATGTCGGTGAACAATTTCGAGCCAAACGGATAGTAGCCCATATCCTGGATAATGCTGCCCCCGTAGGCATAGGCGTGCGCTTCCACCAATTGCTCGGGCGTGGATTGTGGGAATCGATTCAAAAGCAGGGGTTGAATGGAGGCGTCCCAAGCGGAGTCGATGATCGCCTCGTGGGTGAGAACTGAGTAAGGGAAGGCGCTTTCCTGTACCAGCAAAAATAGGAGACAACCGAGCACCACACCCAGGGGGTTACGCATCAATATCATTCTAATTGTCTCATGCAAGTGGAAATCCATCCCGTGCTGGTCAGTGTTCGGAGAAAGGGACGCTGCGCAGGTATTCCGACGGAGTGCAAGAAATGCACCGGCTGTAGGCAATTCATGCGTCAGTCGTACTTTTCATGAATGATTTGCTTGCGGTCGAAGCCCAGTTCCTTTAACTGCTCTCGCACGCCATCGACCATTTCCTTGAGGCCGCATACGTACACGTCCAGATCGCGACAGTCTCCAATCACACCGAGCAGGGGCGCTTGCACGCGGCCGGATAATCCGGTCCATCCTGGTTCAGGCCGCGTTACCGTCGGAAGGAAACGGAAATTAGGATGCGAAGCCGCCATTTGTTCGAACTCTTCGCGGTAGAGCAGGTTGCGTTCATAACGTACGCCGAAGATCAAAGTGAATTGTTGGCCGCCGCCTTGCTCCAAAGCCAGTTTCAGCATCGGCAGCATGGGCGCAACACCAGTGCCGGTGGCTACAAGAATGGAATCCTTCAAGGGGATGCGCAGCACGAACGTGCCGATGGGGCCCTTCATGTCCACGCCTTCGCCCGGCTTCAAGTCAAACAGGTGAGGGGAATAGAGCCCGTCTTCCACGCGGTTCAGGCAGAGCGCAAAACGATTATTTTGCCCCGTCCCATCCACAATGGAATAGGCGCGAGTAATCTTCTTTTCGCCGATAGTGGAACTGAGCGAAACAAATTGCCCGGGTGCATAAGGAAATCTTTCCGCTCCTTCGGCGTAAAACTCGAAGTGCCGAATATCGGGAGCCAGTTCCCTTGAGCCAATTAAGATTGCTCTCATTTGTGGAGTGCCTCCTTGGCGCGATCCAACAATATGGACTCAAGCGCCGGGTGACCGTCAAGCGGAGGCGCGATCTCAATGCTGATACCCTTTTGGATTTCAAGAATTTCGCTAACGATTCGTGGAAGATCGCGCTTTAGGTGGATGCCCGTGGTTAGGAAGTAGGGCAGAACGATAATTTTGGTTACGCCTTGGGCTATTAGTTGTTCGACGGCGGTGGGTAGATCGGGTTGTCCCATTTCAAGAAACGCGGTGGATGCCAGAGGGAATCCGCCGGCGGAGGCAACGTTGCGCGAAATGGCGCGAACCGCTTCGTTCGCGGTTTCAACGCTGGACCCGTGGGCGAAAATCACGATGCCCGTCATCCGGCCACCAGTTCCATCTTAGGTTCCGTTGGTGGGAACATGAATCGCAAGAGGCTTAGAAAGTGCCGTCCCTTGGGCCTGCCGTTGTTCTTCAAGGCTGCAAAACGGTCAAGGAAAACCATCACTTTGAACATGTTGTTATCAATGAAAACCACTGGGTCGACATTTTCCGTGATCACTTTTTCGCGGAACTCTTCCATTTTTTTCTCGAAGGAATTGAGAACCGTGGCGGCTATGGGGTTGGGGAGCGTCGGTTCAACAATCAAGTCACCTTGTTTTGCCCTATATTTTTGCACGAGTGCCGCGATAGCTTCTCGCATGTCGGCATCGATGACGGCGGGATTTTCCTTTGCTGCCTGATTCAGGGTACCCAACACGAATATGTAAAGCGGTTTGTTGCGCTCAAGGAAAGCATCGCTCAATTCCACCTCGCGGTTGGGATACTCGCCAACGGGCACAGTCTGTTCATGGGCTCTTGCTTCAATAAGATAAGGGCAATCTAAAGGGCAATCGACAGTCACTTCGCGCTTCGATCCGCAGCATTGCGCGCAGATATCTTTTCCCAGCGCGGGGCAATTCCGGCGCGGCGGGCGCGTTTCACAAAGTGAGCATTTTTCCATAAGGGGCTATAGGCCATCGTATCATCGAAGTATGGCGCGTCTTGATCTGTACTTAAAGGTTGAAATAGAACTTACTGAAGGTGAGAAGCCGCAAAAACTGGCTTCGGAAATAACACGCATGATCCGCAAAGTCTATGGCGTTCGCAATGCCGAGGTGACCAATTTCATTTCTAGCGAAGAGTAGCTTGAAACCAGCGGCGGCGGCCACGCCTGCTACCATTACGAAACTCGCCGTCAAAAGCTTCTTCTCACAGAAGGGGAAGCTGAAGGATTGGCATCCCAACCATGAATTTCGCCAGGGCCAGTTGGATATGGCTGAAGCCGTTGAGGCGGCGCTAAAAGAAAAGCGGCATCTACTGGTGGAGGCTGGAACAGGCACGGGCAAAACACTGGCTTACTTGATCCCGGCGATCTTGTCGGGCAAGCGAGTGATCATTTCCACCGGCACGAAGAATTTACAGGAGCAGCTTTATCAGAAGGATGTGCCGTTCCTGGAGCAACACATGCCGGGCCAATTGCGCGTCACCTACATGAAAGGGCGGAGCAATTACGTGTGCCGCCAAAAGGTTTATGACGCGGCGAAGGAACCGGTGCTTTCGGGCCTGGAAGAGGTCGCCGATTTCCGCATTATTGAGGAATGGGAAAAGACTACGACTACTGGGGATCGGGCGGAGATTTCCACATTACCGGAAAATTCCACGGCGTGGGCGAAGTTGGATTCGCGGCGTGAATTGTGCACTGGGGCCAAGTGCCAGCAGTACGAACGGTGTTTCATTACGGAGATGCAGCGCAAGGCTTACGAAAGCGACATCATCATCGTAAACCATCACCTGTTCTTCGCGGACTTGGCGGTGAAGGGAACTGATCGCGGGGGCATTATTCCCGAATATGATGCCGTGATCTTTGACGAAGCGCACGAGATTGAAGACGTGGCCGGCCAATATTTCGGGCTCTCTATCTCCACGTACCAGATCCTTGAGATCCGGCGGGATGTCGCGGCCGTGGCGCGGCGCAAGAATTTCGGGACGGAGGAACTTGACCGGACTTTGATCATGCTGGAAGAGCGGGCGGCAAAGTTTTTCGACATTTTTCCGTTGGCGGAAGGACGCACGGGTTTCACCGGGCATCGGG
>JAYVXT010000151.1:0-2389 GCA_043785065.1 Bryobacterales bacterium
TGACGGCAGCGACGCTCCGGACGCTCGTCTAACCGCGCTTGACGGGGGAAACCACTTTCACATCCGCGAACGAACAGGCGGAAAGCCGCTGGTGCTCATTTTTGGAAGCTTCACTTGACCGCCATTCCGTCGCCAGTTAGGCGAAGTCACGCAAATTTATAACGATTACAAAGATCACGCGAATTTTCTGACCGTGTATGTGCGCGAAGCGCATCCCACCGATGAATGGCAGATGAAATCGAACGTCAAGGATGACGTTTGTTACGCGCAACCAAAAACAGTGGAACAGCGCGTGGTAATCGCCAATGATTTCATCAAGCGCTTCAAATATCCGCTGCCGTTTGGAATTGATGACATAAATAACGCGGCGGACAATGCGTATGCGGCGTGGCCGGAGCGCATCTACATTGTGGGCGAGGATGGTCATATCGCGTATCACGGCGGGATGGGGCCCTTTGACTATCATCCCGCTGAAGCGCGTTCGTGGCTGGCGAAACGATTTGGCGAGGTGAAGCACGATCCAGCTCCGGTATCGCCCACCCCGAAAGCGCCTGCCCCGCCGGCGCAGCCCGGGGCTGCCGCAAAATCATAATTCCGCGCGCGAGGGTTTATAATTTCTTCGTGAAGCCGCCGCAAAATAAACCAACCGATAAGCGAAAGAAAACTGGCCTGGCGCGAGCCATTTCCAAGCTAGGTTATTGCTCACGTTCGAAAGCGGTGGAAGAAATCAAGGCCGGAAGGGTTGGGGTTAACGGCGTGGTTCGCAGGAATCCGGAGACGCCTGTTTGGTTAGGCAAAGACAAAATATCCGTTGACGGGAAGATCGTTGCGGCTGCCACTCGCGTTTATTTAATGATGAACAAAACGCGCGGGCTGGTGACCACCGCCTCCGACGAGAAAAACCGTGCCACGGTTTGCTCCCTGCTTCCGCCAGGCATGCCCTGGGTTTCGCCGGTTGGGCGGCTCGACCAAGCGAGTGAAGGGTTGTTGCTGTTCACCAATGATTCCAGTTGGGCGGCAAGAATCACATCGCCGGAGAGTCACCTGGATAAGGTCTACCATGTGCAAATTTCCGCAATTGCGGCCGAAAACCTTTTAAATTTACTGCGAAAAGGAATTACGACGACGGATGGAGATTTTTTGCGCGTAAAGAGCGCGACCATGCTGCGAGGGGGCCGCAGTAATTCGTGGCTGGAAATTATTCTCGACGAAGGGAAAAATCGGCAGATACGGCGCATGCTGGAGCACTGCGGGATTGAAGTTCTGCGGCTAGTACGTGTGGCGATCGGGCCGCTGCTGCTGGGGGCTTTAGCAAAATCCTCGTGCCGCCCTCTTTCTCATGACGAAATGACATGCATGGATCGCGCACTAGTGAAGACCTCGCACACTGCTGCATGACCAAACGCCACCGGTTGGCGAACCAGCATGTAACTCAAAGAGGGAAAATGGGTGGGTGGTGACTAAATCGCAGCGCGTGGGGATTGCGCGCCGCGAAGTATCCAGGATTGGATCGAGACATAGAAAATCACGACAGCAGTAAGTGCCACGGTCACGCCCAGCACCACGAAAGCAAACATTTTGAGAAGAATCCCTATGATTTGCAGGAAATCAAGTATGGTGGCCTGTTCCATCGGGTCCTTTCCTCGACTCCGTCAGATAGGACGAGGATAGACCTCCGAGCCACGTCTTATCTATGGGGTATATGCTGTATTTCACTTTAGAAGGAGCATTAGGCACGAAAAGCAGAACTGGAGCCGAGGGCGAGAGTTGAACTCGCGACCTGCCGATTACGAATCGGCTGCTCTACCACTGAGCTACCTCGGCACGTTGGTGCGCCTATTTTAGCAGCCCTGGGTAGTTGTTGCCAGCCTGGACGAAATGACCTATGTGCCTTATGCCCCCGGTCTGGGTTCGTCGGATGGCTAATCTATCGTTAACCATAACAACCATAACGCCGGTCAGGCGTCGTGCAAAACATTAAGCATCAGCGAATCGTGCACCCGCAACGTGCCCTTGCTGTAATCGATAAATCCCAACCTGCGGAATTTATTCATAAACAGATTCACGCGTCCGCGCGTGGTGCCGATGAGTTCGGCCAGTGTTTCTTGCGGAATATTCGGCACGTTCGCCTTTGCCGCGCCTGCTTTATCCTGGCCGGCCAGCAGAAGCAATGCGCGGGCCAGGCGCTTCTCGCTGGAGTTGCGCAACTGGTCCACCAGATCCGCTTCGGTTCTGGCGTTCCGCTTCAGCAGGTAAGAAATAAAATAATTTCCAAAGTCCTGCACTTCTCTAATGATTCGCAACATTTCTCTTTTTTGGATAACCAGGACATGGGTGGCTTCCATCGCCGTCGCTCTCGCTGCGCGTTCCGAGGAGCCGTCGCTAATGC
>JAYVXT010000152.1:0-2387 GCA_043785065.1 Bryobacterales bacterium
TGGCCTTCCGCGCCGGCCAATTGCACATGCGTCTGCAGCGCCCGGCCCGGCATCCAATCTATTGACGCCTTCGATCTTGCAGCTTCCTCAGCCCATCGCTTTTCCGCGTGAGTTACCTCTATCTGCAACCGCCGCCACTTTTTTTGCGCTTCCGCGCTCCGCGCTTCCAATTCAATTAGCTGTTTCTCCTGCTCCTTCGTCGGTGCCGCAATATATGGCGGAGTGTTCCCGTACTTGATGTACCGTCCCCACTCGCCAATGTTGTTGAAGAACGCATAAAGTTGGTAATACTCTTTCTGCGTCAGCGGGTCGTACTTGTGATCATGGCAACGCGCGCACCCGGCCGTAAGCCCCAAAAACACGGTTGAAAATGTGTCTACCCGGTCCACCACATATTCCACCGCATACTCTTCCGGAATAATTCCGCCCTCTGAATTCCCTCGATGATTGCGATTAAATCCGGTCGCAATGATCTGGTCCCGCCTCGCATTCGGCAGCAGATCCCCCGCCAACTGTTCCGTCAAAAACTGATCATATGGCTTATTGGCATTGAACGCATCAATCACCCAATCCCGCCATCGCCACATCACCCGTTCGCCGTCACTTTGATAGCCCTGCGTATCGGCATATCGCGCCGCGTCCAGCCAGCGAATCGCCATCCTCTCGCCAAACCGGGGCGACTTCAGCAGCCGGTCAACAACCTGCTCATAAGCCCCCGTTGATGAATTGGCAAGGAAATCATCCACCTCGGCGGGAGTTGGCGGCAGTCCCGTCAAGTCAAACGTAATCCGCCGCAACAACCGGCTCCGGTCCGATTCCGGAGCAGGCTTCAGCCCACCCTTCTCCAACCGAGCCAACACAAAATTGTCGATCGGATTCGCCGGCCACCCAGCCGTCGCAACCGATGGCGGAGTCCTCCGCCTAGGCGCTACAAACGACCAATGCTTTTCCCATTGCGCGCCTTCCCCAACCCAACGCTCTAAAGTGGCAATCTCTCCATCGGATAAAGTTTTACCGGAGTAAACAGGCGGCATCCGCATCGCCGGCTTCTCCGCCTTGATGCGTTCCACGATTACCTTCTTGTCCAAATAAGCCGCGCCCGTCTCGGTATCGAGCCGTAACTTCGATTTACGGTTCGCCTGATCCGGGCCATGGCAAAAGAAGCACTTATCGGACAGGATAGGCCGAATGTCGCGGTTAAACTCCAACTGCTGCGCGCCCGCCAGCATTCCGAATAGCGTTGTTATAGTAAGTGCGAGCTTCATGGCTGTACATAGGCATTGTATAAGATCGGTTACAACAATGAGTCTTTCCTTACAGGGAAAAACAGTTTACGATTGGGTATGTTTGTCAAACAATTTCTGAAAATAGCTTTAGCGGGCTTACAAATCGCGGCCGCCTGGGGGCAAGCATCTGGCCCAATCCTTACACCTAGGCCATTTGACCCCTTCGCCGAAGTTAAACAATTTTTCGGACTAACCGCGGATCAATCCTCGAAAATAGATTCTATTCAGACCCAGTATCAGTTGTTAGCACAGAACAAATTGGCGCGCGTTGGGCAGGTAAATCAGGAGATCGATCTTGAGACGGCCAAGCCAGACCTGGACGCTACGGCTATTGGGGTTCGCTATTTGGAATTGGAAGTAATCTGCCGCGAAATTAAGGCTGCGGCCACTGGGATTTCCGTAAGCAGTCTTGCGGTACTGACCGATGCCCAAAAAATTAAGCTTAAGCAGTTGGAGGATGCTTCCAAACTTGCTCCCGCCATTTCACAGGCACAAACATTGGGCTTGTTGTCCGGCCCCGGACTGGGATCTGCCGGCTGGTTTAATACAAATGGTTTTACCATTGCCTTACCTCAGTTCTCCTTTTACTTCCCCGGTTGTCGAACTGCGACCGGCGGTCGTGTTGCCCTCATCCCCTTCTCTCAAACAGAACCGAGCAAGCAACAATGAAACTCATCGCGCCTTACCTTCGTTATTCGATACTATGCGCCTTCGCAATCGCCGGAAACGCCCAATCTCCGCTGCCTCCATTACCCATTGGCGGACTCGACCCGTTTGCGGATATAAAACAGTTTCTAAGCCTAACCAACGATCAATACGCCAAGCTGCTCGCCATCAATGCACAGTACTCCCGTCTGACCCAAAATAAACAGGAACGGGCCGCGCAAGTGAATTTCGAGATCAATGAAGAAACCGCCAGGCCCGACTTTGACGCCACTGCCCTAGGCGTTCGCTACTTGGAATTGGAGGTAATCTGCCGGGAACTTCGCGACGCTGCGGCAGCCATTCCCGCCAGCAGCCTCACTGTCCTAACCGACGACCAAAAAGTCAAACTCAAACAACTGGATGACGCCATCAAGCTAGGCCAAACCATTTCGGAAG
>JAYVXT010000153.1:0-7947 GCA_043785065.1 Bryobacterales bacterium
CTTGTCGAGCGCCTGCATGAGGAGTAATTTTTCATGTTCTTCAAGAGGCATCATTTCTCCTGAAGGCGCGGTGCTCATTACTCCATTGGAAGGCGAAACGGACGTGGATGGAACCGGTGATGTCAGATAAGTGGGCAAATCGGCCACATCAATCATGTCGCCCATCACCATCATGGCGGCGTAGCCGATGACGTTCTCCAATTCTCTAACGTTGCCCGGCCAAGCATGCTTCATGAGAATCAACTCGGCGCGGCGGGTGAGAGCGCGCACATTTTTTTTATAAAGAGTGGCGAACTTGCGCAAGAAGTGGCGAGTTAGTAGCGGCAGGTCTCCTTCGCGTCCGGCCAATGGTGGGGTGACGATTTCAACCATGCTAAGCCGGTAATAGAGATCTTCACGGAATGCCCTTTCTTCAATGGCTTTGCGCAAATCGTGATTGGTGGCGGCAATAATGCGCACATCTACTTTGCGAGGGGTCAACGATCCGAGCCTTTGCACTTCCTGATTTTGAATGGCGCGCAGGAGTTTGGCTTGCGTGGACATGGGCATGTCGCCAATCTCATCCAGGAAGAGAGTGCCCTTGTGGGCATGTTCGAACAGGCCAACCTTATCGTTGGCCGCGCCGGTAAATGCGCCTTTTACGTGTCCGAACAATTCACTTTCAAACAAGGTCTCAACCACGGCCGAACAGTTCAGCACCACCAGGTTGCCATGGGATACCGGACTGAGGCGATGCAAGGCGCCGGCTACCAAATCTTTTCCGGAACCTGTGGGGCCGATGAGCAGGGCGGTCCGGTAATGCGGGGAAACACGGCGGATTCGGGAAAAAAGGTCCCACATTTGCGGACTGTTTCCGATGATGCCTTCGAATTCCGAAACATCAAGCAGCGCCGATTGCAGCCTTTGGGAGCTCTGCCGGCGTTTGGATTCCGCTATTAATTCCTCGACGCGCCGCCGGACGGTGGCGATCGGAACTGGCTTATTCCAATAATCGGAGGCGCCTTTCTTGATGGCGTCAACGGCCGATTCGGTGGAATAGTGGGCGGTCATCATGATCACTTCAATACTAGGGTCGAATTCGACAATTCTTTCGAGCACTTCCATGCCTGAAAGTTTGGGCATGACCAGATCGGTTAGAACGATTTGGGGGTGGTGGGTGAATACCAGATCGATGCCTTCTTCAGGATCCTGCGCCGTATAGATTTCGATCTCATCCCGTTTCAAGGCTTCGGTAAGAAGTTCAAGATTCCCTGGGTTATCATCGATCAATACGACTTTGATCAAGGACGAATTCTCTGTATTCATGGATTACGCTCCGGTCGCCAGACCCTTGTTTTCCAAAAGCCGTGCAACCTCCTTGCGAAAATATGCCAATTGCACAGGCTTCGTCATGTAGGAATTAAAGCCGGCTAGGTATGCCTTTTGTTCATCCTCGATCATGGCATAAGCGGTAACAGCCATGGCGGGGATTTCTTCAGGCGAGGCAAACTCACGAATGGCGGCAATAGTTTGAAATCCGTCCAGTTCAGGCATTTGCAAATCCATCAAAATTAGAGCCGGCTTATGTTTACGGGTAAGCTCAAGGGCCTCGGCGCCGTTACAAGCTTCAATGACAAGGTAGCCACCATGTTCAAGGACGGCGCGCAGCAGTTCGCGATTCGGGGGACTGTCGTCGGCCACCAAGATTTCTAGCATGGTTTTATGGAATCGCGCGCCGGAGTTCGTCAAGTAATTGGCTTTTCCACGGCTGTCCTTTTATAAGAATCGCCCGCGAAGTTTGGCGAAGCAACTGCACGTCGCCATCGGTTAGTTCCTTGCCGGTTAATACGACCGTTGGAATCGATGCCGTCCCGGGAGATTCGCGCAGAGCAAACAAGAAAGAGAAGCCATCCATTTCGGGCATCAACAAGTCTAACACCACCACGTCGGGCTTATTCTGTCCGATCCGTTCAAGAGCCTCTTTACCGTTTGAAGCAGTGAGGACGCGATATCCGGACGAACTCAAGATATCACTTAGTAGTTGCCTGGCTTGGTCCTCGTCGTCAACCACCATGACAAGCGGACTGACGATATCGGAGCTGACGGCGGTTTTCAATGCGTCGAGCAGCATTTTTTTACTGACGGGCTTGGTAAGGTAAGCCGCCGCTCCAAGGGAAGCCGCCGCATCATCCATATCCAAAACACTGGCAATGATGACAGGGATCGAAGCAGTCGCTTGTTGCGCTTTTAGTTCCCGCAACACACGCCAGCCTTCGGTGGTTGGAAGCAACAAGTCCAACACCACGGAATCCGGGTGGAGGTCGCGCGCCATTTCGATGGTCTTGGAAAGAGAGCTGGCGCGCACTACATCGTACCCGGCCGGCTCAAGATAGTTGGACAACAGGTCAGAGGCGTGAGTGGAATCCTCAGCCAATAAAACCAGGGGACGGGTGCGCGGCTTGGCCTCGAAAGACGCCGCTTTGGGAGCATGAGCTAAACGGACGGAAAAAGTGAACTGGCTCCCCTGCCCCGGCGTGCTTTCCAGCCAAATCTTGCCGCCCATTTTTTCCACCAGTTGCTTGGTGATTGCCAGCCCCAAACCAGTACCTTCGCGCACGCCTTTGGTGGTTGAGCCTACCTGGTAGAATTTGTCGAAGATCGCATCGTGATCGGAGGCGGGAATTCCGACGCCGGTGTCGGAAACAGTCACATTGAGCCTGGGTCCATCGGGTTTGGCCATCACTCGAATCGTTCCGTTTTCGGGAGTGAACTTAACGGCATTGCTCAGCAGATTGTAGAGGATTTGCTTGAAACGGAGTTTGTCTGATTCAATCATTGCGCTGGGATGAAATTCTGTTTCAATTTCAATGGACTTGCCTCTGGCCTGGCCGCGAATACTGGAAAGGACCTCCTCCACAAGCTGGCCCGGAGGGAATTGTTCCAGCCGCAACTCCAACCGGCCAGCTTCGATTTTGCTTATATCAAGCAAGTCGTTGATGATCTCAAGCAGGTGCTGCGAATCGCGGTGAATGTTGGTTACAAAGCGCTTTTGTTTGGGGTTCAGGGGGCCGTCTAGTTCCTCGCCAAGCAAGTCGGCAAAGCCGATGATGGTGTGGAGAGGAGAGCGCAATTCGTGGCTCATGCTCGCCAGGAACTCGCTTTTTAATCCGTTGGCGCGTTCAACTTCTTTGTTGCGCTGCTCCAGTTGTTTATTCTTTTCCTCCAGTTCCTTGGTGAACTGATCGCGTAGGCCACGCAGAACTTCGGTGGCGCGCTTCCTTTCGGTGACATCACGGACGATGGCTGTGACGTGATGTCCGCCGGAAGATGGGACTGGGCTTAAACTTACTTCCACGGGAAATTCCGTTCCATCCTTTCGACGGCCGGTAAGTTCCATGCCGATGCCCATGGGCCGGGTGACGGGATTGCGTTGGTATTCGGCGCGGTGGGCGGCGTGTCCGGGTCTAGCCGAACCAGGAATGAGCGACTCGACGGTGAGGTTCATTAACTCTTCGCGGGTGTAACCGAAAGTAGCTTCAGCGGCGGCGTTGACGAGAATAAATCGTCCCTTCGAATCCACCTCGAAAATAGCATCGGGGGCGGTTTCCAATAGGACGCGGAACCTGCTTTGCGCTTCAGCGGCGGTAGTTGCCGCATCGGAGGTTTCCTCGGCTTTCTTGCTGCGGGTGACGTTCACGCAATTCATCAAGGCTCCGCCCGATATAGGCCTGGCGCTGATTTCAGCCCAGCTTGGTTCCGGCAGCCATTCGGAACGTAATTGGAATAATTCCTGGTGGACGATTTCTCCTCGCAACACGCGCTGGATGGGAGATTCAACTTCTTCCACACGATCCTCGACTTGCTTAAAAAAACGGACAGGGAGGGCGGCGCCGGAGTGGCCACACATCGCCCTGGCGGCCTGATTCATGTAGGCAATTTCGCCATTGTCATGAGTGAGAACAATGCCTTCAGACACGCCCCCGAGGATTTCGCGGGCGGGCTGCGATTCGAGTAACTGAGCTAAGCTATGGGCGGACATGAGGGATTTCCTATCATAACTGCAATGGATATCACGAGAACTTGTTGGCGGCGTCAACTGGCCATTTCGAGGATAATTTTCACCACATCCTCCCTCCCATTCATCAGCATTTCATACGCCGAGGAGATTTCGGTGAACGGGAGACGGTGGGTTACCAGCGGGGACAAATCAACCCGCTTCGATTCCACCAATCTGATGAGCCGTTCCATGCGGGCTTTGCCACCCGGGCAAAGTGTATTTACAACAGTATGGTTGCCCAAGCCGCAATCGAAGGACTGCTCGCCAAGCGAAACGGATGACGTAAAAACACCGATGCAAGAAACCGTACCGGCCGGGCGGATTACTTTCATTGCATTTTCAAATGTGCGGTGATCGCCATGGGCTTCAATAGCCACGTCAACGCCCGCCCCGCGAGTTAGTTTGAGAATTTGCTTGACTACCGCAGGTCCGTTGAGAAGTCCCACCGTGGCGCCGAACTTCGAAGCAAGTTCTAAGCGGCTGGAAAACTTGTCGATGGCGATGATCTGAGCGGCTCCCCGAATCTTAGCGCCAAGCGTTGCGCACAAGCCCACTGGACCTTGGCCGAAAACCGCAACGTTGTCACCCAATTCCACGGCTCCACGCTCAACCGCTGCGAAGCCGGTGGAGGCTGCCTCGGGAAGCAGCAGCGCCTCTTCGTTGGAGATGGAGTCGGGCAACGGCGTGAGATTAACTTCGGCGTGGGGGACCCGCACGTATTCAGCTTGAGCGCCGTCAATGACTCTGCCCAAGCGCCAGCCACCAAGAATTCCACGGCAATGCGCCCAGTCTCCGCTGAGACAAGGGGAGCATTGGCCGCAGGACGTTGTGGCGCTGACCAATACCCGCTGGCCAATTTCGTAAGCTGAAACAAGCCCACCCAGCGCTTCAATAACGCCTACCGCTTCGTGGCCTAACGTCAAGCCGCTGGTTACGGGGAAGATGCCGCGGGCGATGTTTAGATCGTTGGCGCTGATCGACGTCAACCGTACTTTGACCACAGCTTCCAATGGCCCCGGAGCAGGAATTGGCTTGGTCTCGAGACTAGTTACCCCCGGAGAGAGAAAAACGTAGGATTTCATCATATGGCCGGATTGTATTGTGTAGTTTGAATTTTTTCCTACGGCCATTGAAATCGTCTTGCCTTCCGTCAACCGGGGATCAATCTAACGCGCTGGAACATCACCTAGCGATGGGAGCATGTGGAGTGCCACAGCTTTCATTACTGTTACAAGGCGGTTGGGTTACATCGCGCACAGTTGTGGGGACAATGCCCCAGTGGAGAACCAGAGGGATCAGTGATGGGAGTGCGAGACATGGAATGTGCAAATGTGCAAATCCCAATGAAAAGCCTAAAATCCTTGCGTGCCTTACGTAAGCCAATGTGCGGTGGGGCGGAACCCCCCTGTTCCGCGGCTGGCCCCCCTAGCCAGGCTGTCATTGTCCTCGTAAACCTCTTCCGCATCGTGGAAACGCATCATCATGATAATTCCTTCATCACTTTCAAGTCGCACACCCCCCCGTGGTGATTGCATTGTGGCATGCTGAATGCAGAAGAATTCTCATGCTGAAACCAATTGGACGGATTCTCTTTCCAACCGATTTTTCCCGGCGATGCCAAGCGGTTGCTCCAGCCGTGGCGGAATGGGCGCGATTCCACAAGGCAAAGGTCACGCTGTTGCATGTGATTCATGTGCCGATTACGGCCTACGGGCACTTTGACACCTATTCGGCGATGGTGGATTTCACAAGCCTTCGCAAACACGCCGAAGATGCGCTGACCCCTCTGTACCAGGATGTGTTCAAGGATGTGGAAGTGGAGCGGATTGTGGTGCGCGGACAACCGGACGAGGAGATCATCCGCTATGCCCATGCGCACCCTGTGGATTTGATCATGATCCCGACGCATGGAAGCGGAAAACTGCGAGCTCTGCTATTGGGTTCAGTGGCCGCCAGCGTTTTGCATGATGCCGAATGTCCGATTTGGACCGATGCGCACGCGGCGTTGCCGAATTTAGTGCCAACGGCCCCGACCTCCATTTTATGCGCTATTGATTTGAAGCCGAATAGTCTTCAATTGCTGAAGGCCGCCCACTGGTTAGCGGAAGATTACGGCGCGGAATTGAATTTCATTCACGTACTGCCTCCGATTGAAGGTACGGGGGAAATGTGGCCGCCAACGGAATGGTCGGAAGCGCGGATCGAAAAGGCGAAGGCGGATTTTGCGCCATTGGCTAGAGAGGCTCAAGTGAAAACTGAAATTGAAGTGCTGGAGGGACACGTTGGCCAAATTCTGCATGATTTCGCGATGAGGCATCACGCCAACATGATTGTGATGGGGCGGGGTGTGATCCACGAGAAATTTGGACGGTTGCGCTCGCACGCGCACGACATTATTCGAAGATCGCCATGCCCGGTGTTGAGTATTTAGATCCGTTCGAGGATCACGCATTTTAGATAAAGCGTTTCAGGCACGGTTAGCAGCACCGGATGATCGAGTGCCTGCATACGCCTTTCCAGTACGCGTAAAGGTCGGCCGGTCTCAACCGACGCTAGCGCGATCATGTCGAGCAACTTCGATTCGCTCATGTGTTGGCTGCAAGAGCAAGTGATTAGCACGCCCCCAGGATTGAGCAAGGACAATGCCCGGCGGTTTAAATCGAGATAAGCCGGTTCGGCTGCCGCCAAATGCTGTTTCGATTTCGCGAAGGCAGGCGGATCCACCACGATGGTATCGAAACGCCGTCCACCGGCCGCATAGCCGGCCAGGGAATTCAACACATCCGCTTCGCGGAACTTAACATTCGTGATGTCATTTAATTCGCGGTTGCGGGTTGCGGTGGCAAGTGCGCGCTCGCTGGAATCGACGGCCTCCACCGCTTCGGCTTTGTGGGCCATATGCAAAGCAAACCCGCCCGTGGAAGTGAACAAATCAAGAGCCTGCCCTCTAGTCCAGCGGGCTGCGGCAAGATAGTTTTCACGCTGATCGAGAAACACGCCGGTCTTCTGCCCTTCAAGCAAATTCGCCTCCAGGCGCAGCCCATTCATATCGAGCATCACCGGGTTGGGAATTTCCCCCGCCAGAACGCTGCTCTGCTGCGGAAGATTTTCTTTCAGCCGCACTGCGGAATCGTTACGTTCCACCACTCCTTTGGGCGACAGCAATTCGGTTAACGCGGCAACAATTTCCGGCTTAGCTCGATCCATTCCCTGGGTTAGAGTCTGAATCACCAGATAGTCGCCGTAGCGGTCCACGATCAACCCTGGCAAGCCGTCGGCTTCGGCGAACACAAGCCGGTATGCATTGGAGCCCTCAACGACCCGGGATCGATGCTTAAGCGCACGGGCAAGCCGGTCATGCCAAAAAGCGGCGTCCACCTGTTCTGGCTTGCGGGATAGAAAGCGCAACGTGATTTGTGAAGCGCCCGAATAATGCGCAACGCCCAACTGGCGGCCTTGCTGGTTTAGAACAGCAACCACGTCGCCGGGCTGGGCATTGCTTGCTTCTACAACATCGCTTTGAAAAACCCAGGGATGCCCCGATTCAACTCGAGCAGCCCCGTGGCGATTTATTCGGACTTGTACGGACATTGTTTCAAGTTTAACGCTGAAGTCATGCTCAGATGGTGGTCCCGGGCCTCAAAGGGTGCGCGGCATGAAAGTGACAGGTCACCCAATTCACAAGCAATACATTCAAATCCGAACGTACCCATAATGACATGCACACATGGTGGTTCCGGATCTTTAGCCCTCTTTAGCCTCTTTAGCCCGGCACGTCAACGCGAAGCGCAGCCAACGAGGTGAACCCCGTGCAAACCCGGCTTGAGTCCGGAGTCTAGCTGCTAGCAGCGCATGCATGCGCTCCAAACGGGCTTCCCGTAACCACCAACTGAGCATGGCCTAATAAGTTA
>JAYVXT010000154.1:0-2386 GCA_043785065.1 Bryobacterales bacterium
CCTACCCACGAACCGCATCAGATACCAATAAACGAAAAGAAAATCGAACGATGCGGGAAAGCCCACGAAGACAGGTTTCCCCGGTAACTGCTCCAGCCAACTCACGTAAGATGTCATCGCTTCCACAGGCTGGCGCAACTCCCTTCGGCTCGCCGTCCAAGCTTCCGGGTTTTCGGCCCACCAAAGCATTGTGTCAGGATGGCTAGCCGCTTCGGGTAGCAACTCCAGATTGGCGGCAAAAGTCGCAACCAGACTCTTATCCGCCAAATACGCAGCGGAGCCAAAGCTGAGCATGGAATATGGGCCTGGGATCGGCCCGTTTACCTCGACATCCGTACTTACATAGACTTCGATCATCTAGACTCCTGCCTCTCCAATTTGCTCAGCAACGCGCCGCCAAACCGTAGCGCGTCCCCGCTTTTTCAAGGCGGTGTTCCAATCCTTGTCCTTGCCGGGTGGCAGCATTCGCTTGACGGATGAATGGCGCAGGTGAGCGGCGTAGCGCCTCGCCTCCTTGTCGCCGGAGCTTCCTGCGTCCATGGCCAACCACACAGGTCGACCGGCGGCAGCCTCGCGCAGCCATGAAACCCAGCGGCCAATCGTCGCGGCGCAACTCCAGCCACAGGCGGCGAGCGACAACGCATCGAATAGGCCTTCCACAATAATCAGCGGATCGGTCTTCCAGCCACCCAATACGTTTACGGTGCCTCCGCCTGGCCCAATGGTAAACATCTTATCCTGCCCCCGTTGATACTCGATGTAACGCGCGTGCAAGGATACCAGTTGCAAATTGTGGTCGTATAGGGGCTGAACCACGGCTTCCCTTCCAGCGAAATCCGGCGCAAATCGGAGCCCCGCAGCCTCGGCAATTTCGACGGGAATACGCCGCCGGATCACGTACTCCTCTCCTGGTGTGGCGCGCAAATCCACCATTCTCCGGAGAGTTTGCTCGATTGGCTCTTTGGTTCCGGGATAGCAGATCGGGTCGGAGGTACGCACAACCTCCGCATTCTCTCATAGGTCGATGGCGGAGGGAACAACTCCGCACTCCGGGTCTAAACAATCAGCGGCAGGTCTTACATTACGCCATGCGCCGGTACGGAATTTTCCGGAAGTCAGGATGATCGCCGATGTGATGAAAATCGTGCTCCCAAACAATAGCCTCGTTTTCAATGACGTAAAGTCCTGGCTCCCGCATCACATCCTTCTTCGTTGGGCCGTTCCGATTCCCGCGCAGATAGGACCGCAGCGCAGCCACTACCACCGCTGGTCCAATTAGTCTTTTCCAATCGGCGCGAAACAAGCCGAAGGCGCGGAACAGGTCCCCCGTGGGATCGGAAATGGCTTTCGCCTCTGGCCAAAAGTGGCCGAAAAAATCCCGCCCATCTTCAGGGGTTCCGCGGAACACAAACAATACCGGCGGATATCCAGCAACTGTTTCCGAAGCGCGGCGTAAGCCCGTTACGCCCTCTCTACAGAAAATTCAACCGAATTGCCGCAGGAAGAAAACAATCGCTGGGCCTTCCGGCAACTGCTTGCGGAAAGGTCCCGGCTCAATGTTCACGCCATCCACGGACTGGCCAAGAAGGTCGTCTGCAAGCGCTTGCTGCATTCTATTGCTCCGGCAGCACAGCCGGCGTTTCGAACAAGTCTTTGCCCAAAATCGGCTTCACAAACGCGTTCACATCGGGGACAAATGTAGTCGAAGCGCCAAGGAACGTTAGCCCCTGTTGCAAGGTTGCAAGAGCAATCACGGTACTTGCGGTGGAACCCAACTGAGTCAAAAAAGCGTGAGGATTCGCGGGCAGTGTAGGATCAATCGTCTTGGCAATATCGAACCGGTAGACCGACGTCTGATTGACCATATTCGCCGCCCTGATTAATGCAGTGGTGGATTGATTGGCCACGGTGCGATCCCCAATCGCCATCTGGAACAATACACGCTTGATGGGCTGGCCGGGCAAAGTTGCCTGCTTCAAGTGAGGCGCCAAAACGTTAGGAGACGAAACCACCTCCAGCCATTCCAACCGTTCAAAGAAATCCTGAATAGCCCCCGATCCAGGGGTTGTGCGCAGCTTTGCCGGCTGGTAACGCAACGGCAAATCGTCTTCAAAATCCGTGGGCCCCTTGTTCAACAGCACGGGCTGCCGAAAGCCAAGCAGTGGCACGCCAAGCGGCGTCCGGAACGATTGCGAAAAACGGAAGTCCACGCTTGCGCCAGGAGGCACATTCAACACTGCCGCACTAATATCGGGCGAAATCGAAGTCAGCACCGTCCCGATAGCTGAACCCAGCGATTGACCAAAATAAGTGATGGATGTCGGATCCAAATCGAAGCGGCCATCGCCATCCAGATCCACTCCAATGCGAATTCCATGGATGAGTT
>JAYVXT010000155.1:0-7926 GCA_043785065.1 Bryobacterales bacterium
TTACGCTCCACCTCAAACCGGGCGCGCGTCACCGCAGCTAACACAAGCGCGGCGCACATTGCCACCAGCATCATCCATAGCATCATCGGTCCAAACCCAATCGTCTGCTTCCACACTCCAGCCATATAAATCATTCCGCCCGAGGCGATTCCGCCGATGCCGTTCAACACTCCGCCGGCAAGCCCGCGATGGGTATCACCCACCAACTCATACGCCGCCGCGAAGGCGTTAGCCGCCAGCAAGCCACCAAAAAGTCCGAACCCGGCAGAACAAACACGCGCCACGTCCAGCGTTGGCGCGGAAAATGTAAGATACGCGAATGGGGCGCATAGCAGCACGCCGGCAGCGGCCACATAGAGACGGGCGGCGCGCCATCGCAGGCGGAGACGATCAGCCAACCATCCGCCCGCTAGAATCCCTACAATCGTCGCGGTCTGCACAAACAAAGTTCCGTTCCATCCGCTTGAGGTCATGGACAACCCGAACCGCTCCCGCAGAAATGCCGGGAACCAGGCGAAGAAGATCCATTGCATGGCGCAAAAAGCCGCGAACGTAACTGCCAGCGTCACGTAACACCACGACATCCCCATGCGGCCGGAGGCGGCTTTTGTGGATGCCATTCGCCTTAGGCCAATTCCGCGCACCCCCCACCACAGAATCGCCGAATAGGAAATGCCGGCAACCGAGGCCACGGTGAAAGCTTGCCGCCACCCCACATGGTCCGCCGCCCAGCCGCCATACCAACCGCCCACAACCACCCCTACTAACTGCGCCGACTGATGCATGCCCAAAGCCCGCGACCGCACCGTTTCCGGATAGTGGCCTGCAATCATCGCCAGCGCCGTTGGATAGTAGAGCGATTCGGTAATCCCCATCACGCCGCGCCACGCAAGAAACTCGCCTTGCGAACTGGCCACACCACAGCCGAGGGTGGCCACGCTCCACAACAGAAGGCTTGCCACCACCAAAGCATCGCGCCGCCAAATGTCCGCCAGGCGTCCCGCTAAGGGCATGCCCAACGTGTATACCCAGAGGAAGACCGTGCCGATGAGCCCCAGTCGCGCACCGGCAAAACCAAGGTCGCGTTCCAGCGCAGGGAACATCGAGTAGACCATCTGCCGGTCCACATAGTTCAGCGCAAAGGCTACCCACAGAAACGCAACTAATCTCATCGAACAAATCTCATCGAATCAGCTCAGCGGTGCTTAAGCCGGAAAACTCGTGCAGTTTGTCAAGGTTGATCTCAATCCCCAAACCCGGCCTTTCGGGGATCGCCAGCATCCCGTCGGCGTCAAGCTTGAAAGGCACGGCCGCCAGTTCGTCAATGAAGGACGAACCAGTAAGATACTCGACTAAGTCAGTATCCGGAAACGCACTCGCCATTTGTAAGTCGGAAGCAAGTCCCACGCAAGTATTCCAGCCATGGGGAATGAATCGAACGCCATGATCGCGCGCCATATAAGCAATGCGGCGCTGCTCGCTTAACCCGCCGCACTTAGTAACATCGGGTTGCACAATGTCGAACGCGCCGCGTTCGAGCCACGGGGCAAACGATTGGCGCCGGGTGAGAACCTCGCCGCCGGCGATGGTAATTTTAGCCGCGCGGCGCAGGGCGATGAAATCCTCGAGCGCATCGGGATGAAGCGCTTCCTCAAACCAGAAGACATTGTAATCCAGCAGCATCCGCGCTGTTCGCAGCGCCCACTTGAAATCGCCGGGCCAAAACGCGTCGCTGCCACCGGCGTCCACCATTAGGATCGCGTCTTCGCCGACGGCTTGGCGGGCGGCGCGCACGATGGCTTCGTCGCCGGCGAAACTGGCGCGGCGGCCGAACGGTCCCCAGCCGATTTTGAACGCCCGGAAGCCTTGCGCCTTTACCGGCAACAACTCGTCGGCCATACGCGCGGGTTCGTGCATCAGCAAAGAAGCATAAGGCCGGACGCGGTCCCTGTATCGCCCACCCAGCAATCGGCCAACCGGTTGCCCGCTGGCCTTCCCCAGCAAATCCCACAATGCCAAGTCAATCCCGCTGATGGTGTGGGTGATCGCCCCCCCGCGGCCTAACCAAAATGTATTCTGATGCAGCTTTTCTGAAACGCGTTCCGGCTCCAGGGCATTTTCCCCAATCAATAGTGGCCGCAGCACGCTGAGCGATCCGTTCACAAGGTCTTCGGAAGTGAACACGGAGCCCCAGCCCACGCCCGCATCGGAGAGCACGGCGATGATGGTGTGCACGCAATCGTCTGGGCGCAGTTCATTGAACCAGCCGCCCTCCGGAGTTTTCCCGCGAAGCCCGAAGGCCCGCACGTCAAGTATCTTCATCAGGGTCTAGCATACTCTGTTTGGCTCAAGTAACGTTGACTGGCTAGCAGCCCGTGGCTAAGTCGGAAATGACCGCTCGCTTACGCTCGCGGCTTCAATAATTGCAATACGTTACCGAGCCGCGACGGTAACGGAGCGGATTTTCACCACGGGCTCCTAAATCTAAGACTAGTCTAGGACTTCGACCGCGTTGCGAGATCCCCTGTACCCTTGCAACAGACCATTAATGGATTATCTCAATTAGTGATCTGTTGCAAGGGTACAGAGGATCTGCCACTAGCCTTGGTTAAACAACAAATTAGCGAATGACGAATATCGCGGAATCCCCCGATTGCCATCGGGGGCCGGTGCGTGGTTGTGTCACCCAAATGGTGAAATACGCCGCACGAGGAACTGCCTTTGCCTCAAGCAGTCTGCGTCTTTCATGTCAACTCAACCGCCGTTTTCAGGTTTAAGTTTGGGAAGAGGCAAAGAGGAAGGAGTCGTAGTGATGCGCCGAGGAGACTGCCGGGGGAGTTCGAGCTTGAGGTGGTGAAGGAGCAGAGCCTGTTCATGATCCGGCCCGGTGTGACGAGGCATGACCAACAAGCGGCCATCGGTTGTTGGAAAAGTAACATTCAACATCTGAATGGTGGCTAATTTGGTCCAGCACGGCTCGCGGAGTTAACCCGGGCGCATGATCCTTTCGGGAGCATTCAGATCCAACCTTTCCGCAGTAGCCAGACCTTTGTCAGTTGCGTTAGTCCCATGTAGCCGGACAGGGTCAGCAGCAGGATCGGCCAGTAGAGCGCGGGAAGGGGTGTGAATCCCAAGGAAGAGGCTACTGGAGAATAGGGCAGCCACAACCCCAAAGCCATGACACAGAGGGTCGTTAGCGTTAGCGGGATGCTTGCCCGGCCCTGCAGGAATGGAATTTTGTTGGTCCGGATCACGTGGATGATCAGCGTTTGCGTCATGAGCGACTCGACGAACCATCCGGTTTGAAATACTGATGCCTTGGACGGGTCCCAACACTGGAAGACCCACAGCATCACAAAAAACGTAGTGTAGTCGAAGATGGAACTGATGGGGCCGATGAACAGAATGAACCGCTTGACCTCCCCAATCTTCCAGGGCCGCGGCCGGGCCACTTGTTCGTTGTCGACGTTATCGGTCGGGATCGGAAGCTGCGAAAAGTCGTAAAGGAGGTTGTTCGTCAATACCTGAATGGGCAGCATCGGTAGGAACGGGAGGAAGGCGCTGGCGCCAAGAACGCTGAACATGTTCCCAAAATTAGAACTCGCTCCCATCCGGATGTACTTTAGGATGTTCGCGAATACTTTTCGACCCTCGATCACACCTCCATTGAGAACCATCAGATCTTTCTCGAGCAAGATCAAATCCGCCGAGTCCTTTGCCACGTCGGTGGCTGTATCCACGGAAATGCCGACATCGGCGGCCCGCAACGCCGGTGCGTCATTGATTCCATCGCCCATGAATCCGACCACATGCCCCTTGCTGCGAAGGGCGCGGATGACACGCTGCTTGTGCGCGGGGGAGAGTCGTGCGAACAGTGTCGTCTTTTCGGCGGCCTCGGCTAGTTCCGGATCGGACATATGTTCCACATCCGCGCCCAGCAACATCGGGTCGGGCAGAAGGCCTACGTCTTTGCATACTTTGCGGCTGACGAGTTGGTTGTCTCCCGTGAGGATCTTGACCGCCACTCCGTGCTGGTGCAATGCTTCTATGGCGCGTGCCGCCGTGTTCTTGGGCGGGTCGAGGAATGCCACATAGCCGCGGAGTACCAGGTCCCGCTCGTCGGCCTTGGAGCAGATTGCCTTCCCATTAAAATCTTTTGTGGCTACCGCCAACACGCGGAATCCGTCGCTGCTGAGGCTCTCATACTCTTCCTTCAGGCCCGCGATCCTGTCCGGATTCATCGGCGAAAGCTTGCCGTCCAGTTCGAACTGGGAACACTGATGGAAAACTTCTTCCGGAGCCCCTTTCGTAAGCAGAATCGCCTTGCCATCCGGGTCCGCTACCAGAACAGACATCATGCGCCGCGTGAAGTCGAATGGAATTTCATCCAGCTTCTTATATTTATCAAGTGCCGCTTTTGCATGAAAATCGGGACTTTCCAGAATCGCCCTGTCCAGCAAGTTTTTAAGCCCGGTCTGGAAGTAACTGATCAAGTAACCATTCAGCAGTACTTCGTCCGACTCGCGGCCTGTCACGTCGCAATGCCGCATCAACACCACGCGATCCTCGGTGAGCGTTCCCGTCTTATCCGTGCAAAGGATGTCCATGCCGCCAAAGTTTTGGATTGCGTTCAGCCGTTTTACAATCACCTTTCTTCGACTCATCGCAAGCGCTCCCTTGGACAAGCAAACGGACACAATCATGGGCAGCATTTCTGGCGTTAGCCCTACAGCCACGGCCATGGCAAAAAAGAAGGCGCCCTTCCAATCGTGTTTGGTGAAGCCGTTGATCAGGAAGACCAGGGGGACCATCACTGCCATCAACTGGATCATGAGCCACGTGAATCGATTCAGCCCCTGGTCGAAGCTGGTTTCCTCGCGCTCCTCCGTGAGGGAGTTCGCCATACTGCCGAAGTAGGTACTGAGGCCCGTGACGATGATGACGCCTGTCGCCGTGCCGCTCTCCACACTGGTCCCCATGAAGCAGATGTTCTTGAGGTCCGTTGGTGAACTGGCCGGATTGGATGATGGATCGCTGAATTTCTCCACGGGGAGCGATTCCCCCGTGATGGTTCCCTGACTTACGAAAAGGTCTTTGGAAGAGAGCACACGAACGTCACCCGGAATCATGTCGCCCGCCGAAAGTTGAATCACATCCCCCGGCACCAGATCGCGAAGCGGGAGTTCCCTCGCCTTTCCATCCCGAATTACGGTGGCTGTCACGTGAATCATGGCCTTCAATTTCGCTGCCGCCGCATCCGCCCGGGCTTCTTGGAGAAAGCGAAGGCCAACGCTCAGTACGACCATTATCGACATCACCGAGCCAGCCCGAGCATCTCCGGTTGCGAAGGAAATGGCCGCAAGGACCGCGAGCAGGATGACCAATGGGTTTCTGACGATTTTCAGCAAGCGGATGGGCCAACCCTGCTGTTTCTCCTGCGCGACCTCGTTTGGACCGGTTGAACGCGCCCGGCGGTCCGCGTCCGACTGGGTAAGTCCGCCCAGAGTTGTCCCTAAAGTGCGGAGCAACTCCTCGGCCGTCTTATTCGCCCCATCGAGAACAGCGGGCGACACCTTAATTTCGGTAGGCTTCCCGCCGGGCGGAGCGGCTGGCGTGGCGGATTTGGTCTCCGGAACTTCATCAGCCGGAGGATGTATTTCAGGAGTTGTCATCGGTCTCTTGTTATTTATAGAGTAACTGCTTTCGAGCATGGCGCGTGCCGGTGGCGACGTGAAGCACGGGAGAGTGATCGCGTCGGTTTGCCTTGGCTTCACCAAGCATTCGGATACGGTGAAGGGTGTCTTAGCGGCTAAAAAACGCTTTGCCCCAAAGCAAATTTTGGGGATACTCGGCGAATGGCAATTTCGCCGAGTACGCGATCCCCTCCGCTGCTTACGCGATTCCAATACAGGCCGACCTTTTGCTTCATGCCGCGAGACCTTTTGTGCTCATAAGAAATACAACTTGAGCAGCCTCTCGTAAGCTTCGTTGACCTGATGAGTGGGGATCACCTCGACGTCCGCGGTGATCTGGTGCGCGCCGCAAAAGTCCAGCATCTCCTGGGTCTCGGCTATACCGCCGATGTTCGAGCCGGATAGACTACGTCTCCACCGGCTTAAAGCCGGTGGGTTTTGGTTGCGGCTGAAGCCGCTGGCGGGCCCAACCGAAGCAATCATTTCACTTTGGGCTCCGGACCGAACCAGTCGCAAAAAACGAAGCCAAAGTGTTTTACACTTGGTCCATATCAATCCTGAGCGCTTTGCTATATGATCAACGCACTTGTTCAAGGAGTTCAGTTGATGATTCGCCACCTTACACTCTTGCTTCTTATCGCCGCAATGCTTCGCGCACAAACCATCACCGCCTCGCTTGAAGGCGAAGTCAAAAACACAACAGGCGCTGCCGTTCCGGGTGCGCAGGTCTCCGTCACCAATACGGATACGGGCTTGGCTACCCGGCTGCGTTCGAGGGCTGACGGACGGTGCTTTGCTCCCTCACTGCAGTCCGGTCCTTACTCAGTGGTTGTGGAAGCCAATGGCTTCAAAAAGTTTGAGCGCAGCGGCTTTGTTTTGCAGGTGAACCAAACAGCTCGAATTGAAATGGTTCTGGAAATAGGCGCGTTGTCGGAAACAGTGGAAGTGAAAGGTGAAACTCCGCTGCTGGAAACTTCAAGC
Source organism: Bryobacterales bacterium (assembly GCA_043785065.1). Classification (GTDB taxonomy): domain Bacteria; phylum Acidobacteriota; class Terriglobia; order Bryobacterales; family Bryobacteraceae; genus JANXSF01. Next base: position 6,675 of record JAYVXT010000155.1, read on the forward strand.
GCCGCGCTTGGACAAGTGATTGGCAATAAGAGCATCACGAACTTGCCGCTGAACGCACGCAACCCTTATGCGCTGGTTTTTCTGGCCCCCGGTGTGATTGGAAGTGTAGGTTCTCAATTCAATCAGGCGAACATTTCAATTAACGGAGGCCGCCCGGGCGCGAACGGCATTCCCTCTTCCCCACCACTGATGAATCCAATTCAAGGGTTCACCATTTACCCTTCGGTGGATTCCGTGCAGGAATTCAAGGTGCAGACCAATAGTTATTCGGCGGAGTTTGGACGTTCCAGCGGCGGCATTATTAATCTGGTGTTTAAATCTGGAACGAATACGTTACACGGCACGGCATATGAGTTTTTGCGTAACTCAAAGTTGTACGCCGAATTTGGATCGGCTGGCGGCGGGGTCGGCCGATTTCGCTACTGCCTTTGTTCAATCACCAGTGTGCGTGCCCTCGCGCGTCAGTCTGCTAACCGGACGCTACCCGCATAGTCAGAAGAACCGAGTGAATTACACGCCCTGTGATTCGCGTGAGGTGTTCCTGCAACTAATGTTGCATGACGCAGGGTATCAGACCGGATCCGTCGGAAAACTGCACTACTATCCGCCGACCGCTGAGCATGCTCGAACGACAGGGTTTGATCGGGTGCTTCTTGATGACGGCTCGCCCCCTTTGAACCAGTACTCTGACTATATTAAGTGGCGCGATGCGAACGATCCTCGCCATAGCGTTCCCTATAATGCGACGGAGAAGAGTGCGAAGAATCCATTTCGCGGTGTTTTGCCCTATGAGTCCACTTTGACGCATTGGACCGGAGAGCAGACCGTACTGCTGCTGCGCGAGTTTTGTACGAAACCACAGCCATTTTTTTTGCACTGCTCCTTTTTTAAGCCGCATGCGCCTTATACCGTGCCGCCGCCTTACGATTCCATTGCCCCGGCGTGTAACATTGCAGCATGTTCATACGCTGCCTCTTCCATTGCAGCGTCAGATTCTGCGCTTCACGCCGCAATACGATATGGACCGCACCCAGTTGCAATGGATCTACCGCAGTTACTATGCATCCGTAGCAATGGTCGATTACGAAGTAGGCCGTATTCTGGACGAGTTGGAGCGCTCGGGCCGGGCGAACAATACGATAGTTGTTTTCACAACTGACCACGGCGATCAATTGCTGGAGCATGGCTTGGTGGGTAAGAACGTATTGTTCGAGTCGTCAGTCCGCGTGCCTATGTTGGTGCGGTTTCCGGA
>JAYVXT010000156.1:0-2377 GCA_043785065.1 Bryobacterales bacterium
CTCTAGTCGTGGAATGCTTCTTGTACATGCTTATCGCCGTGGAACACGTCCACCACCGCTCTAGGCTTAGGGGGGTCCGGCTTGGTAGGCTTTACGGGGGCTGCCACTAATTTCGGTTTCGATTCGCAGCCAACTAACTTGCACCACTCTTCGTCGTTCTTCAAATTTGCGTTGCCGGGCAATCCGCGCCCGCCGCGTTGCTTTGACAACGCTAAACGCGCATAAATATTCGGGTCCAGATTTTCCGCGGTAACAGATTCGATTTCGGCGGCCCGCGACTTGTCCTGCGGATTGCGCAAGGCCAAACTAATCTTGCCTTGATTACGCGCCAGTTCCAACTTGCGCGATTCTTCGGGGCTCACCAGCAGCACAGCGGCCTTCTGCTGCGTACTGGCGGCAGTTGAAATCGCGGTCGTGGTCGGGGCGTTGGAACCGGTTTTGTCGCTAGTCACCGGCGTGGCGGGAATTTCCGTCAAGCGCCCGATCGACAACACTACAACATCCTCGACAATGGTCGTGCTGACAGCTTCCGCCAAAGAACCGGATTTAGTAAAAATCACGTCCACGTGCGACCGCGGCTGAATCATTCCGCCTGCCCCCGTGGCGTCGGTGACGGGGACACTCACTGCGCGCTTGCCTGGATCAATCATGGCAGCAAACCCTTCGGGGCTGCCAGGACCACTTAGCCGCGTTGCAATAAATGTTTCATTGGCCGACAAGGGATACATGGAGACGCGATCAAGAATCTGCTTTTCTTCAATAATGGCCCCAACCGGTACGTTCTTCTCCACGATGGAAACTTGCTTGATGCGTTCTTTGGTCAATCGAGTCCCCGCCGAATAATTCCCGGCTGCGGCATAAACCTTGACCAATTTCTCACCCTTGGGCGCGACGGTGCTGCGGTACAAAATCCACGTCAACAAGGCTGCGGCTAATGCCGCGCCACCAAAGATCATGATCAGCTTCTGTCGGTCCATTCAATGTCCTAAACTCGAAACGCTTCCGTGGGATGCAAACTCAAGGAAATTCAGCTGGTAAGGTGAACAACCCGGGGTTTAAGAACTTTAAAACCCAAGAATGCTATTAACACACTATACAACTAGAAGTTCCGGCCAAGTATAACGCAAACAGAGTCTTCATGAAGTTTTTTCCATCCAAGCCGTTCCAACGCTGGAATCAAAGAATACTCTTTCGGCAACAGTGCATGCGTAAATCCATAGTTCTCCACAATTTGAGGCCACCCTGGGCGCGCCTCCACCAAGCGGATGTACTCCTTCATGAATGCCAAGCCGTAAAAATCACTCCGTCCATCGAAGTAAACTTTCCGCTCCCCTTTGAAGCGGTAAATCAAATACCCCCCGTATTTATCCGGAGCTAGTATCCGCGCATCCGCCGGCAGTTTGGCGATTTCATTAGCCGCCTCAACCGGAAATTGATCCTTGGGAAATCCCGTTTGGGCTACCTGGGCTGGAGCGTGCAAAGCAACCCAACACAAGGCGAGTGCCGCCGCAAACCACCAATACCCGGACAGTTGCTGATCTATTTTCCGCAACCGCGCAAAGTAATCCAGAGCGGCGTCAATCCTGGCGCGCACCGCGGGCCGCAATCCGTCAAGCCGTCGCAGCCATGCCGTAAGAGCGCCATTCGCCAAGGGCAGGGCCAACAAGGCCAGCATCGGAAGCCCCCTGGCCGACCGCAACGCCCCAGCGGTCAAAAACAGTATCAGCAGGCCGGAACCTAGCCGCGCCGTAGAGAACGCCGCTACCGCCCCCGCCATGGCCAGCAGCATTCCAGCCACAATTTGCCATGCCCCTTCACTGTGAAAATTGAAGCTTTGAAATTCGGCGATGCGGGCCAGCAATTGCGTATTGGAAAGGTACGATGCAATGTGAACGTGCACGCCAATTCCCAGGGGGTTCAGCAGCGTCGCCAGCATTGCCAAAGGCGCGGCCAACAGACACCAGCGAGCCTTTGCCAACTGTTCTTCCGCGTCTACCGCAAACAGCAGTGCGCCCACCGAATAAGAAAAACAGTAGAGCACCGGAAGCCCCACCGCCATAGGGAAGCTAGCATGAACATTGGTCCACAAGGCCGCGCCAAGAACAATCGCCGGCACATGCCACGGCTTGAACTCGCGCGGAGCCTGCTCCAAACAAAGCAGAGCCGACAGCATAAACATCCAACTGAATAAATGCGGCCGGGCCAACCAATGCAAATTGGTGGTGGAAAGCATCGGCGCGGCAAACAGGCAAGCAAATAAGAAATTTCCGCCAACAGCCCAATGCAACCGGACCCACAAAAAGGTGCAGCAACTAATCAGAATTAAGTAGAGCAGGACAACGCCACGCAAGCCATCGAGTTGGTGCACCCAACCCAT
>JAYVXT010000157.1:0-7906 GCA_043785065.1 Bryobacterales bacterium
AAACTGTCTTGCCGCCGCCGATGTGGAATGCTTCATCATGCACCAGGCAAACAGCAATTTGATTGTCCGGGTAGCGCGTAGTTTAGGAGTGGCCCACGATAAATTCTATTCGAACATAGCCCGTTATGGGAACACCTCTTCAGCATCAATGTTGATTGCCGCCAAAGAATGGAGCAACGAAGGCGGATTCATGCCAGACAAGCCTGTAGTATTTGCCGGATTCGGAGCAGGCTTCCATTGGGGTGCTGTGGTTGTCCGCGGGGTTTTGAAGTAAAGGCCGCCCGCCCCGCTGGCCGTTCGGCCTTTTCCCGCAAAGCCAGCACTGGTTTTCCCATACACCCACAATCTAATTCACGGTGACTGTGGCCGACTTGCTATCGCCACCATAACTTGCCGTAATAGCCGCACTGGCCGGACCCGCTCCCGCGTTAAAACCGATTTGGCCGTAAGTCTGGCCAGCAGGCACTACAATTTGATTGCTGGATAAAGGCGCCGCGCCAGGGTTGCTGTTGGTCAAAGTCACAACAGCTCCCCCGGTCGGGGCAGGACTGGAAAGAAAAAGAAAGAATACATCGAATACACCAGCATTTACCGTTGCTTGGTTAAATCCCACGGAAGCGATAGCGGGGACCACGTTAAGCGTCGTCTCAGCGGTGTGGCCAGCATAAGAGGCCTTGATCTTTACTGTTTTAGCAGAGGCCACTTGGCTGGTGGTTATTGGGAAAGTGGCACGGCCTAGGCCGGCGGGAACGGTAACGGTGAGGGGCACATTGGCTAAGCTTGTATCGGTGCTGACCAGCGTAATTAGCGCTCCGCCCGCCGGGGCGCTTGCATTCAAGAAAATGGCTCCGGTAATGTTCATCCCGGCCGACGCCGTGGTCGATGAAAGACCAATGCCGCTTAATAGAGGGTCCACTGTAAGCGAATTTTGAAGCGTCGCCGCTCCAAACGACGCAGTTATGAATTGAAATGCTGTGTCCGGAACCATCGTAGTGGTTATTGGGAAGCTGGCGCTTCTGGCATTCGCCGGAACCACGATGCTCGCCGGCACGGAGGCAACCGCGGGATTGCCGCTGGATAGGGAAACAGTCAATCCTCCGGCCGGCGCCGCATCGGCCAGATTCACTGTGCCACGGGTGCTGCCGCCGCCAACCAGTTCAGGTACGGCCAGATAAAGCGAGGCTTGATTCCCCAAGGCATTGAAAGAAGGCAATCCGGAAGCCGGGAAAGGCCTGTATAGGGGATCACCAATATTTAGAATCATCCATTTCAGCCAGCGGGTATTGCGTAGAAAAGCGTCGCCCACATTCGCGCCTTCCAGTAAGTTGCGGGCAATTCCGCCGGGCCTGGGGATGCCTTCAAGATAAGGTTCCGCCATTGCTCCGGCAGTCACCGTGATTCCATTCTGCAAGGCGTTTGCCGACCAATTAGCGCCGGACCTGGGATCAGCGGCAGCCAAGCTATCGAGGTGGATTCCTATCGCCCCGGGAGCAAAATTGAACACGCCCGGCCCGTTATAGTTATTAAGCGAGTACCATCCGGAAAAGAAAGCCACCGGACTTCCATCGGCTGGACACTTCGCTGGCGCCGGACTCGTGCCGAACTCGCTTTCTTGCTGATCTTCCGTCACCGCAAAACCGGTTTGACCAAATAAGGTTGCGGCACGATACAGATCCCAATCTCCTTGACCATAGCCCGAATCAAAAATCCCAGAGATACTGCGGGTACGGTCAATACAGACAGCCCCGGTCAAACTGTTCATCGCCGTGGTAGCCTTGTCCACCAATCCCTTGGCTATCTCTTTTGTTGGGCCATCGAGTCTCCAAACCGAATAAATCAGATTGCTTCGCGGCGTGGACCGGTAGGCTTGCAGGCTCTGAAAGGGTAAATAGAAGTTGCCTTGACTTTGATTGGGCGCATAGTAGCGATGGGTCGCGGTGGGGACTGGATAGAAAGTTTGGGTAGAGTATTGATCCCAAATATCCGACAGATAAGAATCAATGGAGTAAGAGTACAGGTTGGTGTCAATAGCGAAAGGACGGACATACGCCATAACAATGTAGAGGATGTTTCCCGCGCCGGCGGCGTTCAGACAGCTTCGAATAGGATTACGTATGTAGGTAACATAATCAGCCAGGTTTACTCTGGCGGCGGTCATATCCGGTAATGTGATTGGGCAGGAATTCGTGATCGACCGGGCAGTAAGGTAATAGTCCTTGACTGTCACCGAGTCAGGTGAGTTACTCACATAAACTATCATGGTCTTAGCTGCGAGCGGGTCAGCTGCAAAAACAGCAGGGGAGAGCAGGGCCACCCCACTCAAGAAAAAGAGTCTTGTTTTTAATTGTTCTAACAACATTTGTCCTCCACAAGTATACTCACGCGGTCCTTAGTTATTCGCCCCAAGATACCATTGCCGTGCTGTTTTGCGAAAGTCAAATTAAGTATATTAATGAGTTGTTAGTAAGGACCGCTTCACAAATCTGTTTGGTGGGCCAATCATGCCCGTAAACAGCTCTGCGAAAACTCAAAGCTCATGGCTTGATCGAGCGCGATAGCCGCCGTTGTTTCATTTTTTTGCGCGTTTTATCAAACAATGAAGGCGTAAGAATCTAATACAACCGGATTTGCTGATCCGCTTTCGACCAAACCTCGAACGAGGCAACCTGCTCATCTCGGATTTGCGCCTTCAGGCTATTCAAAGCCACCTCTATCCGCGTTGATTCTTGTAAACGGGAAAACCACTCCGGCTGCTCACGGCGATAGGTTTTCATCTTGCCTTTAATAGCCTCTTGCAGGTGCTCGGCCGGATATTGTTCGGCCAGCAACCGGCTAATTTCCTGGTCGCAAAACCGCTCATACTCCTCACGTAACTGGTGCTTACGGACATCAGCTTCGCACTGCGCCTGCGCCGCTTGCTCCCGTTTCTTCCTGCGGCTGGTTGTCTCAAACGTCTCGGGAACACCCAGATTACTCTCAATCACCCAGATGTAATAACCGGGAGGGTTTTGCAACTTTCCTCGCCGGTCGCCGCTGATGAAATGATCGGCATACTCGATCTGATCCATCACCGGTTGTGTGTCGGAAATATCGAGCGCCAGTTGCCGCGCCTTGCGCTCGCTAACACCGCGATTGATCAATTCCTTGACCCAGTCCGGTAGCGTCGCCTCCAGCGCCGCCAGAGCTTCGGGATTCACGATCGCTGCAAAGTTCGGCAGCGACAACAATCGATTGCCTGGGGAGAGCACTAACTTGAAATCCCCGCCTTTAACCGTCCGCACTAATTCCCAACTGGAAAGATAACCGATCTCAATCAACTCATCCATCGATGGCTGCAGCACTGCTTTTGCCTTCGATAAATGCGGATACGCCCGGATGTTCAGTAATTGGCAAAGGTCCTGATAGCGCTTCTCGACGCTTGTGCCTTTGCTCGCATAAAACCACACGATCAAGTGGCCAAACAAGGCTTTTGCAATATCACGGCCCAACCGCAAATAAGCATTAAAATCGAGAGGCAGCATGTAGCCTTCGTTCAGATTGCTTAGCTGCCAGGAGGACAAATGAACTTCGTAGAATTCAGACCGGTTGCCGTCCCGCATTTCATCGCCAAACAAAACTACGCGGTCAAAAACGTGGAACGTATCGGAAACATACCGCCGCCGGTCGGCGAGAAAGATTGACGATTCCGAAGTGATCGTCGTTGCCACCATGCGCTTACACCAATCGCTGATTTCGTCGTAGTGAAAACCTCCTTTGCGCAGGCGAAGCAGCTTGATCATATCCGCTCCGTTGAAGCGCACCGGATTGGCAAGCTGTCCCGTCTGGTCGCGTTGATCGAGGGCGATTTTCATAAAGGCCATGTACTTATCGCGGTCCGAGGTTGTCGGTAGACCCAGACTCGCAACACCTTCGATAATGGCTTTGGCCTGAATCTTCTGACCATCGGGGCGGCGGATAATCTGAATTACCGTTCGGGAAAGCTCAGTGGTTGGCGCCGACGAAAAGAATCCGACGGAGTGCAGACTCTTTTCAACTCGCACAACATCGACTTGAGTTTCATCAACAACAATCAAGCTTTGCTGTTCCGCGGGAGTTGTTTGATCGATGGATGCCACTATTGTTGTTGTTGTTTAGAATACTATGAACAAAGTATGAAAACCTTTAGCAAATTGTAAAGCGTTGATACGGATAGGGTTAGATACACATTATTTCCACGGAACTACACCAAAGCTGCCACGGACCTACACTTTCGTTCCACGGAACTACACCAAAGCTGCCACGAATCTACACTTTACTGCCACGGATCTACACTATATTGCCACGGATCTACACCTAAACTGCCACGAATCTACACTTTAGCCTTACCATTTTTAGCGATTATTGCCACGGATCTACACCGATGCTTTCCAAGTAACAGAGGCCGTTTGGAAGTTCGATTTCCACGGACCTACACCTGTAAATGGGGCTGCGAATACCCCCATTTCAAGCGTTTCTTCCACGGAACTACACCTCAAAATAATGATTTTCTTCCACGGAACTACACCAAAAGCTACCTTGTTGTAAAATTTTCATAGTTTAGACTTCGGCAACGGCTTCTGGTTCAGGGGGTAGAGGTTGTTCGTCGAAGTTGGTGTAGCTTCGTGGAAGAAGTGCCGTGGAACCGCTAAACTCGGCTCCCAAAGGATCGCTCTTGGGTTGGTGAAATGAACAGGAACAACAAAGCCCGGGTCAAGCATTCCAGCAACGTTGAATCTAGAGCAAGCACCGCTCGAACTGAGCAGTAACCGCCTGCCAGGAGTAATGATTGGCCACCAGATTCCATGCCGCCTCGGCCATCCGATTCATAGACGGGATGTCGTCGAGCAAATCTAAACAGCGATCGGCGAACGGGGCAGGGGAGTCGGCTATGCGGATTGTTTCCCCATCGCGATAATCCAAACCTTCGGAGCCAATTGTAGTTGAGATCACCGGGACACGGGCCGCCATGGATTCATAGATCTTAAGCCGCGTTCCGCCGCCTATTCGTAAAGGGACAATGGAAAGCTTTGATCCGTGTAGCCACGGTCGTACATCGGGTACGGTGCCGGTCACTTTGATGCCTGGCTTTTGGCCCAGCGCCAGAATGGCCGGCGTAGGCTTGCGCCCGACAATCGCCAACGTAGTTTTAGGCCGCTTGGCTCGGATCAACGGCCAAATCTCATCGGTAAACCACTGCATACCATCAATGTTCGGCATCCAATCCATCGAGCCGAGGAACACCAGATCGGCTATCGAGGCAGCCGGTTCCTTTGAAGGCATGAAGAAATCAGTGTCGACGCCGGTGGGCACCGCGGCGATGCGCGAGACTCCATAGTGCTCCCGCATCATGATCGCATCGGCTTCCGATACCGCGATGACGTTGCGGGCGGCGCGGCAAACCTCACCTTCGTAGGCGGCCATGCGCTTGGCTTGCATTCCGAAATACCAGCGGTGCAGCGGCGTTCTGCCGTGCTGCGCATGGCGGTCCCAGATCATCGCCTCAACGTTGTGTTGAAATAGCGTGCAGTGCGATAGATCGGCAAAATTCGGGGCAGGGAAGAGGAAGTCGCAAACGATGCTATCGAAGTTGTGTTTAGCCAATACAATTTTTAATTGTTGCTCGAAAGCTTTAGACTTCCAGCGAGCCGCTGCTACCGGGAGCGGAGAAACCAAGCCGGCCACAAGCTGCGCCGCAAAAGCGGGCGACGTCTTTTCCGGGATGTGGTGTTCCACGGGATAGGCGAACGAGCAATACTCCTTAGCGCGCGCCAAGCCTTCGGGTTGCGCGGGATTGTCATACGCCAAGTAGTGTACTTCGTGCCGCTCGTGGAGCCGCCGTAACGTTTCCAACGTTCGGATCTGCCCACCGCGATCGGTGGGGTGCAGAAAGTCGGTTTTCACCCAAAGAAGTTTCATGAATTAGCGAAGAGTTAAATGCGCGGAGCGTTCGAGCAGGCTGTCTTTCTTACTGCCAAAAAAGATTTGACCCCACAGCTCAAGGTTGAGCAGCCGCCACAGACGGTCGGTTGCGTCTTCAAGCCCGCCGCGGTGGCGATCAAGGAGTTCCCTGACCATTTTCATATCGAGCCGTGAAGCAAGAAAACTACCTGGTTCCAGCAGGGAATTCAACAAGAAGTCACTGGCCGGTTCGCGGAACCATTGCCGCAAGGGAGTAGGAAACCCCATTTTTGTGCGGTAAATAATATCGTGTGGCAACAGATCCTCAACAGCTTTTTTGAGAACATATTTCTGCTCCGATCCACGAATTTTCATATGGTCCGGCAAGGTCATGGCCAGCGCCAGGAACTGATGATCGAGGAACGGAACGCGGCTTTCAATTGAGGTGGCCATGCTCATTTGATCCTGTTTCATGAGCAGCTCTACCAGGTAGGTCTTCTGGTCGGCATAAAGCATGCGGGATAACAAGCCCGCTTGCGGGCGGGAATTCCAATAGCTCAAGTAGTTGCCGTAAATCTGATCGGGCGAGGAGGAAAGCAACCGTTGTTGGTCGGCCAGCGCAAAGGCCCCATAGAAGTTATCGAGGAACAACGACTCAACGGAATTGTCGCGGCCAATGAAGGTATGGGAGATCTTGCGGCGTGCGGAGGCGCGCAGCAAATTGGTTCCTTCAATCCATTGCTTGAGCGAGCGCCGCAATCCGCCTGGCATCACCGCCGCGTAGACCGCACTGGCCCGCGTATTGTGAAGGTTCCAGCGATAGCGTTCGTAGCCGCCAAACAGTTCATCGCTGCCTTCGCCGGTGAGGACCACCTTGACGTGCTTTGCCGCCAGGTGCGAGACAAAAAACAACGATACGCTGGAGGGCCAAGTGATTGGTTCGTCTTCGTGCCAGATAAGCCGAGGCAGCGTGGAGAGAAACTCATCGCGCCCTATCACCACTTCGTGATGCTCAGTTCCTAGCGTTTTCGCCACCTGCGAAGCATACCCCAGTTCGCTATACTGGGCCTCGTGATAGCCAACCGAGAAGGTCTTAACCGGTTCGCTGGTCATGCGCCCAACCAATGCCGTGATCGCGCTGGAATCGAGGCCACCACTAAGAAACGTGCCTAGCGGAACGTCGGCCATCAGGCGCAGCTTCACTGTTTCCTCAAGGCCTTGACGGACTTCGTGAATCCATTCCGCATCGGACTTTTTAGGGACCGCGGCGGACTCGGGCACATCCCAGTAGCGTTCGATTTTCAAATCCAACCGGTCGTTCAGATGGCGTAGCGTCAAGTGATGGCCGGGCATTAGTTTACGGATGCCGCGGAACAATGTGTGATCGCCACTGCAGTAACCGAAGGCCAAATACTCGGGCAATAGGCTGTCTTCGGGCTCGGTGGAAATATCGGGGTGCTCAAGCAGCGCCTTGATTTCTGAAGCGAACGCAAACAGCTTACCGTCCCAATAGTAGTAAAAAGGCTTGATTCCAAGCCGGTCGCGGGCGGCGAATAGCGTGCGCTTGGGCTCGTCCCAAATCACATAAGAAAACATGCCGCGAAAGCGTCCCAAGCTGGCCGGACCATACTCTTCATAGGAGTGAAGCAGCGTTTCCGTGTCGCAGTGCGTTTTGTAGACGTGCCCGGCCCGTTCCAGTTCCGGCCGCATCGCCGAATGGTTGAAGATCTCCCCATTGAAGACAATGTGGCGTGAGCCGTCTTCGTTGGGCATCGGCTGGTGGCCGCCGGCAACATCGACGATGCTTAGGCGCCTGTGACCCAGGTAAACTCCGTATTGATCACGCGTAAAGAAGCCGAAATCATCGGGGCCGCGATGCCGGATGGCGGAGGTCATCCGTTCCAGTACGGTTTTAGGGGATGAAGGGGGTTGGAGAGAGAGAAACCCTGCGATGCCACACATCTGTTTCTATTGTAGCGGCTAGCGGCGG
>JAYVXT010000158.1:0-2372 GCA_043785065.1 Bryobacterales bacterium
GGGATTTTGTCGCCAAGCTCAGTTCCATGTTATTGCTCTTTCTCCTGGTGCATAAGGAGAGCGATTACATCTGGGCCGCCGGAATCCAATCAGGCGGAGTGGTGATTGGCGGTTTATTTGGGCTGGTGCAGGTTCAGAAGATGATAAAGCAGGCCTGGGTATGGCCGGGGTGGACAGCGATAGTTGGGGAACTTCGCGAAGGCTGGCCTGTATTTTTGTCCATGGCCGCCGTCACCCTGAGCGGACTCAACATTGTCATCCTAGGGTTATGGGCGCCGCCTACCGAAGTCGGTTATTATTCAGCGGCTTATCGAGTCTCCACAGCGGTCCGCGTCATGGTTTCGCCGCTCGTATCGGTGCTCTATCCACATTTGAGCCACTTGGCCACAAAAGACAAGCAGCACACCGTCCAGTTTGTGAGACGGTACGCATTGCTGCTCTCATCCCCTTTTGGATTGATCTCCCTGATGCTCTTGTTTGCAGCGCCCTGGTTAGTGCCGGTGGTATTTGGCAAGCTGTATTTGCCGACCATACCGTTGTTGCAAATCCTGGCGCTAACGCCTTTTTTATATGCTTTTGGACACAATTACTCGACGTTTTATATGCTGGCCAATGGTTACGACCGGCAGTGGCAACGGCTGATTGTGAGCGGGGTTATTCTAAATTTTGTACTTCTGTTCCCGTTGTTGATGCTCATTCCCCCTACCAGGGCAACAGCGATCACAGCGTTAGTGGTGGATATTTATACCGCGGTGGCCTCGTATTTATTCTTCCGGCGCACGGCGGATGCCGTTTGATGGAACCCCGTTTCTATGCAATGTATCTATGATAAAAGGTAATGACACAATGATTCGTTTGGAACTGATGGCGTGCATGGTTTCGATGTTCGGACTGATGGGATGTATGGTTTCGGTGCATGGGCAGACGGTTTCGAATATCACCTTCGACGGAATTGGCGATTCCTCCACACGGGTGATTTTTAACGTCAGCTCGCCGTTCAATGGATTACGAGTGCGCTATGGAACTGTGTCTTGTGCAGGCGGCTCCGGTGGATCGGTACAAACCAATGACACCAATATGGCGTTTGTTCAGTTGTACGGCATGACCGCGCAACTGGCAGGGTTAGCGCCCGCGACGACTTATCATGTTTGCCCGGAGGTGTCGAGCAATGCGGGCGCAAGTTGGTCGGCTGGAGCCGATGCCAGCTTCACCACTCTCGAGCGGACACAGACCCTCCCCACGCCCCCGGCTCCGGTCAGTACAAGCTTCCCGGCACAAACCGGGTCCACCCTCAGGGTGGCTGTAAATTGTTCCGATTTGCAGACCAAGATCAATGCGGCGGCTTCGGGCGATACAATCGTGATTCCGGCGGGCGCCGTTTGTAGCGGTACATACACCACCCCCATTGCTCCGGAGGCCAAAGTGTTTCGATCTGCGAATGTAGTTACCAGCAAGTCTGCAATTACCATCACAGGGCACAGGTTCACGGAAGATCAGGAGGTGCATTTTTCTACTGCAGGGGTGGCCTGCCTGCCTGGAATGGGCATCTTTCCTGCCAGCAATGCATTGTATTTCTACAACTGCGAAAGGGCTGGGGGTTGGAACAAGACCTCGAAGTATTACGTTCATGTTGTCGACTCTAGCCACATTCAGATTCTCGACGAGCCGGGCGGCTCACCAGTGGTTCCGGGGTGGATCAATTTCAGCGCCGACGCAACGGCCGACACTATTTCCTTTGTCCCTACCTGGGCCACTCCTGGAGGCTACACCACCGCTAACGGCTTTTCAGCTAACACTCCTGTGCAGTTTGTGAGCAGCGACACTCTCCCCGGTGGTCTGTCCCCCGATACCACCTATTTCCTGTTGTCGGCTTGTTCGCCTTCTCCCAATGCGCCCTGCTCTTCCCGGGTTTCTCTTTCCGCCGGCGGATCTGCGGTGAACATCACCAGCTCCGGCGCCGGCGTTCACACCATTGTGGATCGCGGTTCGGGAACTATGTATATTGCTCCGGCCCCTACTCAGGATGGACCCTGGATTCTCATCAAAACCGCAGGTGACTTGCCTCCTGCCGGCATTCGCATCGACCCTTCCAAAGATACCCAACTGTTTCAACTCAAAAAGACCACCTACGATTCCACTCCCGTTTTTATCCCTGGTATCCTCGCTCACAACTGGCGGATTCAAGGCGCTCTGTTTAACACCGCCTCTAACAATGACTACCTTACGTCCACCGATCCACGTCCCTATTGTGGCGGTCCTAGCACCAATCAAGACAACCGCTACATCGTCTTTGACCAGATCCGCATCCAAGGCCCCGGCTACCCCAACCGTTTCGGCTGCCGCACCAACGCCGCCAATATGTTCTGGGACGG
>JAYVXT010000159.1:0-7897 GCA_043785065.1 Bryobacterales bacterium
GATTCTTTGGAGCCAACTCCGTAGCATCGGCCTTGGGCATCCGCTCGGGAGCGACCCCTTGCGGACTCATTCAACCTAACATCCAACTCCGGAACACTCAGTCAAAACCGGACATTCTTACTTTGCTGGGATTAGGACATTTCTACTTTGCCTTGACATTGCAAGTCTTGTGCTTGTCTTGTGCAATACAAGATGAGCCTGAAGGCGAGGCGTGTTTCCAATACAGGATAAGCCTGAACAAGTAGAAACCGGCATGCTAAGTGTTGACAATCAGCATGAAGACAGAGAAGCCAATGAGTCTGGAACAGATTAGGAAATTCGTAGCAGCAAATCCGGAAATAGAATTTGAAGCGAGCAACCGGAAGGGGATGTTATTTTCGCTTGCTGCAATTCGCTTGCTCGGCCCATTCGACTTCCACGCCGCCGGTTTCGGCAGGCCCGAAAACACCAAGTGGAGAAAGGTGATTTTGCCGGGGCTCGGACTTGGCGCCGCAGCCACTATTGCCCTCCGGCTGAGCCATTTCGAGGGGCTGGCCCCGATGCTGAAGGGGTACCCGTTTATGGCTATCGTGCTGGTTATCTGGTTCGGCTCGAGCATCTCCGAAGAGATCTTTGCGCGAGGCTGGTTTCAGAGCTACATCGCCTCATCTACAGCTTACGCGGCGCAACTGAGCGCCTTGCTGTTTGCCACTCTCCATCTCCGATTGTTGGGAGCAGGGATTGAGCCAAGCGCCGTCGCCATCCTCTTTGTTGGCACGCTGTTGCTTGGATTGTTGGCGGGACGGTTTCGTAAGAAATCGAAAAGTCTGTTGCCGGCCATCGCCGTTCATGTAGCCTTCAATGTTGGCGGCTTGCTCGGCAGGATCGTTTCCGTATTGTTTGAAAAACTTATTTTGAAACGACACACATCATGATTTTCCGAAATGATCCGCGGCGTATCGTACCGGTCCTTTTTATCAGCTGCTTGTTCCCATTGATAGCTGCCTTCAACAATGGGCTGTTCGAGCGGATCCGAACCGTGGACTTCCTACTAATCTTCACGGCAAGGAGTGGGCTTAGGCGCTTGCGTTACTGCTTTTGTGGCAATTCGGAGAGCGCAAAAGGCAGCTGAAAAAGCATGCGGCCCGGCAGCATAAAGCTACCGGGCCGCATGGATCAGTACCAGTCTTAAAAGCGGAACCGTACGGTCAAGGACGCATGACGCGCCTGGACCTGAGCTCCCGTAATTTGTCCAAACAAGTTGTTGGTGTTGGCCCCACCAGCTGTGCAGAAGCCATTTACGGCAGCGCAATTGATTGCCAAACCAGTGTTCGGATTGCTCGGATTGAAGTGATTGAACAGATTGTAAGCTTCAGCCTTGAAGCTCAAAATCTTTGGCCGTTCGTTGCTGGACAGATTGATGTCCTTCTGGATTCCGAGGTCGATATTCTGAACGCCGGGTCCATAGGTCAGTGTCGGCGGAGTATTGCCTATGCCGAAGGACGTAGCCGAGGGCAGTGCGAAACTCGCGGGATTGAAGGGGTACCATAGCCGTGAATCGGCGTTTGATCCGACCGAAGCAGGAGTCGCTCCATCGGCCAAGAACAGGGGACCACTCATCTGGCAGCGGAAAGGGAAGCCGCCCGTTGGCGTGCCGGTCCAGTAGCCTGGAGGCGCTCCGTTGGCGCCGCAGCCGATAGTCATTGCCGAGCCATAGAAAAAAGTACCAACGCCTGAAAGATGCCAGCCATCGAAGATCTGACGGCTTACAGCGTTGTCCCAATACTTGGCCGCGCTCGGAATATCGTAACCCCAGTTGATGTTGACCGCATGCGGGCGATTACCCGTAACGTTCTTCAACAGATTATCGTTCACCCATTGGTTACGGTTGTAAGTGATGGTTTTCGACCAAGTATAGTTTCCACCAAATTGGAAGCGCCGTGAGAACCGGCGGTTGAACGACACCTGCAAGGCATTGTAGTTCGAGGCGCCGTCCTGCGTGTAGGTCTGGATGGCTCCCCAACCTCGATAGCCGCCTGACAGAGCGCGGATCAGGTTCGTGGAATAGAATCCGCCGGTGCCGCCGTTGGCGCTGGTTGGATCAAGGTACCTCTTCACGGCGCCATCGGTGGGATTCCAAGTGGTGTAGGGCTTCACAGCGTTGAAGTCAATACGGCCCTGGTTGAATTGGTTGTGAGCCACGTTGCCGACATAGGTAACATCCATGACCCAACCTTTGCCAAGATCCTGTTGAATGCCAAGGGTCCAGTCGTAGGTTGAAGGAGGCTTAACATCGAGCGATCCACCTGTGGTGGCCTGCGGGGTATATACTACGGGCGAACCAATCAAGCTGTTGATGTTGGTGTTTAGAATAAGCGGGGCAACATAGTTGGGAGGAGCAGCGATTGGGCCCGTTCCCGCACCACTGGCGCCAATTGTATCCACGCCGAATGCGCGGCCGTAGAAAATACCGAAACCAGTACGAAGAGCCGTCTTACCGTTGCCAAACACGTCATAGGCCAAACCGATACGCGGTCCAATCTTGACGGAGGGGTCGTTGAATAGTTGTTCCTTCTTCTGCAAGATACCAGAGAAAGGTAGGCCATTCGCCGGGAAAGAACCTGGATCGAACGTGCCTTGCTGCGCGTAGGGAAACACTTTGCCGTTGGATGGATTGATTGAAGCTTTGTTCGCCGTTGGGCAGCTTGAGGAAGCCGTTACAGGGACAGTGCAATAAGGGTACAGTAATTGCCCGGCTTGCGAGTCCTTGTATTGGTCCTGGGCAAAGATCCCTAGATTGGCGCCGGCGGAACGCAGAACACCAAGGAATTGGAAGCGAAGGCCGGCATCAAGAGTAAGGCGCCGGTTCAGCTTCCAGGTGTCCTGAAGGAACCACTCAACCTGCCTATAGCGCGCATGGTTGATTTGCTTCTTGTTGTCCTCTCCATAACCATAAACGTTACCGGTTAAAGCATTGGAAAATATGTTTCCGGTATCTACCGGATTGCCAAGGTCCGAACCGAAGTAGTAAGTGCCGGCCGTGTTGTAAGTAGAATACACGCTAACGTTGCGGGCTGAAGTTTCATAATAGAACCCGGCCTTCAAGGTGTGTGCGCCGCGGATGTAGGTGACATTGTTCGTAAGGTTATGCGCTTCGTCCGTTCCATCAAACGGCCAACGGCTATCAAAACCGAAAGCGGGCAAGTTGGGAATACCAGTGGGTGAGGACTGAGCGGAAAAGCCCGAAGGTAATCCGAAGTTCACCTGCGGCAATAAGTTCAGGTAATTCGCCCCAAACAGATTAGGGAGCTTCAGTGCCGCGCCGCTTGCATCTTTCAAAGGCAGCAGGCTGGCATTGAATAGCGTTTCTTCAGTAGGGCCGTTGCCTTGGTGGGCTCGGTTAATACCCATGGTGAATTCATTAATCAGATTCGGCTTGAAGGTATGCACGTAAGTCATTGCCGCACCGGCCGAAGGAATATGATAGCTATGCGGGAACTGGCCCCAGCCATCGCCTTGAGCTCCCAGAATGGCGCCGTAACCAGATTGATCCTGATAGTCCTGTAGGAGGCGGACGAACATTGTGTCGCGGTTTGAAATATTATAATCCACGCGTAGAATCTTGTCTTCGCGAGGCTGCGAGTTGGTGAATTGGAAGATGGAGTTGTATTGGCGATTGCCGGTTGGATCCACAGTGTTCGGCAGTGGGAATCGGTTCAACATTGCGCCGCCAATCGCATTGAAACGGCTTGGCGGAATCTTGTTGCCAGGGAAACAACCCGCACCGTCGCCGGTCGCGCATGTCGCGCCAGAGTTGGGATCGCGAATCAAGATGGCCGAGCCATTAGGGTTCACCGATTGCGAGAAGTCGCCGGCGCGCTCAAGCGCCGTGGGCATAGTGTAGCGGTTCGGACCGGCGATACCCGTATTGTGCAAAAAGTCGTAAGAGAAGAAGAAGAACAGCCGGTTGCGATCCTTGTTGAACCGTACGCCAGGAATCAACAGAGGCCCACCGAAAGTGCCGCCCACGTTTTGGTAACGGTAGCGAGGCTTCACGACATTCAGCTTGTTGTTGAACCATTCGTTGGCGTCCAGCGATTCATGACGGTAATCCCAATAACCGGTACCGTGAAACTGGCCGGATCCGCTCTTGATGGTGATGTTCAACTGGCCACCGTTGCGGGCGCCGTATTCGGCATTGTAGTTGGAAGTCAGCAATTTCACTTCACCGACCGCGTCGACGCTGGGAGCGATATAACCGTTGATGCTTGGCGCGCCGCTATCCTGGCTGACGATTCCGTCCAGGAGCACAACCACCTGTCCCATCTGTCCACCGTTGATGGTTGGGGTGTTGCCGCCCCATCCACGGCTATCGTGATTGCCGAGGTCCTGTACACCGGGCAGGGTCTTGAGCACACCCATGAAATCACGGCCGCGAACGGGCGTATCGGTGATTTGCGTGAGGTTAACGTTCTGCGCGCGATTCGAACTGCTGGTGTCGACGTGTGCTACCTCGGCTTGCACTTCAACCGTGGTGCTAACGTCGCCCACGCTGAGGCGAACGGTGTGGACGTCCACGCGCTCCTGGGCGCTAATGGTTACCACTTGCTCCGTTGGCTTGAACCCTGGGTTAGTGATCTTCAGGTTATAGACACTAGGGATCATGTTGGTGAATTCGAAGCTGCCAGCCGAACTGGTCTTAAATTCGCGGACTTGCTTCGAGATGCTGTTGATGAGTTCGACCTTGGCGCCGACGATAACCGCCCCGCCAGGATCCGCAACCGTTCCGACCACCGAACCGGTGACCGTTTGTGAGTACGCCACCGACGATATGACCAGTAGCGACAAACACGTAAATAACGAGAGTTCTTTGATCAGTTTCACGTGAACTAACCTCCAGCCTGTTACGGCATGATTTTCATACGCGATCCGGTGTTGGCCGAATTGCGCACGCGACGTTTTTAATAGATGTACTTTTGCTTGTTCTAAGAAACTTGGTTGACCCTGAACGGGACACCCCATCTAAAATCGTTCTTAATAGCATATTAGAGCGATAGCGTCGAAGTCAAACGGCTCACATTTAAGATCATTAAGATGTCACACTAAGGCTCACACTAAGAATCGTTAATGAGCTAAATGGCCTTAAAACGTGATTGACGACAAATTAGAACACGCATCGCCAACAAAGTATAGGAATCGCAGCGGATTCAAACGAATCCCTGTAGTATAAATCAGGCTTCTTGCCCGCCGTTTTCTTTCTTATTGGAGCTTAAACCTGAATTAAAAGTTCCCGAACCGGAGCGGAGGGAGCCTTGAAGCAGCGGAGATTCCAACAGTTGCTCGCCATGGAAGAGCCGGATCGAATTGTGAGTCTGCACTTCCACGTCGCCATTATCGGCATAAAGCAGCCACACTTCCTGGCATCCGGCGGATAAGTAAGCGTGGGTTTTGCGCTTCACTTCCACTGCGGCTTCCGATTGAGATAGAACCTCCACGGCAATGCCGGAAGCGAATGGGATGGGGATGCAGCGCATGTCGATGTGCTGGATGCGGTCACCCAGGAAGATGGAAAGATCAACTCGTCGAACAGTGTTTTCACTCAGGCGGCAATCAACTTCAGCTAATACCTTACCGATTGGATTTCCCGGTAAGTAACTGCGCACGCAATAAGCTGTATGGTCTCTCACTTCACTGTGAAGTGGCGTCCCGCATGACAAAGGAATCAGTTCTCCTTCCACGAACTCAAAATCTTCGGTGTCGGCTATGTTCATCCGAGCGAACTGCTCAACGGTCATGAGGGTCTGGGTGCTCATCAGCGTTTCCCCTATACAGAATTCACTTTCATCCTACCGCAACGTGGCATTTTACAACTTCCGGCTGGCTGCAATCGTTATAATCTCGCCTAAGAGGCCTAAATGAAACAGATTCCCCTGCTTGCTCTTTCCGCCCTTTCTGCCATCGCGCAAGGCGTTAGCATCACCTGGATTGGCCAGGCCTGCTTCGTCATTCAAACCAATAATAACGGACCGGTCGTCATCACTGACCCACCTGCCGCCAACATCGGCTATGCGTTACCCACCATCAATGCCGACGCGGTGACCATCACTCACAACCACGGCGACCACAACAACTCCGCTGGGGTCAAAGGAAATTTCACGCTGGTGGATGGACGGCCCGCCACTACTCGGGCAACAATAGCGGGGGCGGGAGCCACATTCACAATCATTCCCGGTTTCCACGACAACAGCAATGGTTCCGCGCGCGGCCAGAACTCTATCATCCGTTGGACCCAAGGCGGCCTCAACATCGCACACTTCGGCGATTACGGGCAGGACGCGCTCACCCCGGCGCAACTAGCCGACCTGGCCGATCTTGATCTAATCTTTGTGCCCGGCGGCGGCGGTCCAACCATCTCCGAACAACAAGCCGCGCAGCTGATTCAGCAGTTGAAGCCCAAGGCCGCTGTGCTGATGCATTTCCGGACCGCTCTTGGCGGGCCAGCCATGGTCGACTCCTTTCCCACCATTGCCGCGCCATTCCCGGCGCTGAAATACAAGCCTTCCACCGTAACACTTACCAAGGCCACGCTTCCATCATCCACCGAAGTTTGGGTGCAGGAAGTCTTAGTTGACATAGGCGTTGTAAACGCCGCATCGTTTGCCGCCGGCGCGCCAGTGGCGCCCGGATCGCTTGTCTCCATCCTTGGGCAATTCTCAACCCCCATTCCCACCCAATCAGCCGCCGGCTTACCTTTGCCTACCACCCTCGGCAACGTGCAAGTGCTGATCGCCGATAAGCCGATCCCTTTGTGGTTCGTTTCCTCAAATCAGATCAACGCGCAAATCCCGGCAGCACTTGTAAGCAGCCAGCAAGTAGTGGAAGTACGGTTCAATAATCAACGCATCGCGCGCACTTCCGTCACCTTGCTGTCGAATGCACCGGGGCTGTTTGTGGCCGTGGACCAAGCAGGGAAGGTGCTTTCAAGAACGAATCCCGTGCGGAGCGGGGACGTGATCACAATTTATGGAACGGGGCAAGGCGCGGTTACGGAAGTGGTGGCCGATGGCGCCGCAAGTCCTGCCAGTCCACTTGCGAGGTCTCGCGAAAACCCAGGCGTGTATGTGAATGGACGGGTAGCCGAGATCCTCTTCAGCGGGCTCACGCCAGGCCTCCCCGGGCTTTGGCAGATTAATGCGATTGTTCCCAATGATGCGGGTGCGGGAATTGATTCAACACTGGTGTTGCTGCAAGGGCAAGTTAGCAATGAGCTCAGTATTGCCGTGCAGTAGGTTTCAAAAGTGGTAGCGCCTGAGGGCAATCAGGAGAATTTGCGTCGAAGCATTCCACTCAATCACAAACCATAGCGAAGCTGGTGCGGTGACCAGGCGCAAACGCTAGTTCAGGCTTTTTCAGGAAGGTTGGGTAGGACCTCTCCAACAACTGTCGTTGGCTTACCCAATTACTGCTCTACGATAAAAATGGACTCCACGGCGGCCATTACTGTTGCAGTGTCTTCCTGGGCTGCGCCGGGAATTGGGAATTTCAATTTAGGCAGTTCCTCTCCGCAGTCCAGTTCGGCTCCGGGAACGGTCAATTACATACATACATAGCTGTAGGCAAGTGACTAAGAAAGATGTTGTCAAGGTTTCAGTGGCCTGAAAAAGGTCGACCAGGGGGTCGAACCGTCGGCGCTTGCGAAGAGTTACCCACACTGAAAACAGTTCTTGCCACGTGGCAAACGGCGAACTGAATCATTTGCATCCTCGCCGAAGGCGGGCATCTTCTTTTTGTTTCAATTGAACGGTCCATCAATACTTCTGAGGTCGAGACCAGGGAATTTCAGAAAGCGTGGCCAAACTACCCACCCGTCTCCAGGCTAAGTGGTCAACTTCTCGTGAGCATACCCGGGTAACTTCTC
>JAYVXT010000160.1:0-7896 GCA_043785065.1 Bryobacterales bacterium
CTTGAACAGCTGATTCTCCCCGCTGCCCGGAAATATCCCAAGGTGCGTTTTGTTCATGTGAACTATGCCGCGGCGGGAGCGACTTTGACCGGGAATGCGGCGTTATACGGGTACGTGGGCGGCAAGCTTTTCGGTCACGATGCGTACCTTATTGTTCCGGGCTCTCCGGCGGAGGAAGTGAGTGGCGTGTACTCCTCAGGTTTAGGCCGTCCGCAAGGTGAACTAGTGGAACGGATGGATTTAGTGGCTAGGGAATTTGAACACGCCGTGATCGGATTCCGCATCGAAGCCGGCGCCAAGCAGTTTCGTGGCGTTTCAATTCCTGCATCGTTGGGCGCGTTTATTGCTTGGAAGCGCTAGAGCGCCCGTGGTGAAAGTCCACAATTACTGAGCCGCGAACTGGAGTTTCTTCATTTCAGATCCTAACGATATGATAATAGGGGGACCTGGAGTTTCTACATTTCAGAGCATGGGCAATGGCTTCTACTAGCCCCCTATGAAATAGGGGGATCTGTTCATTCTTGAAAAATGCTGATAATGACAAAGCCCATTTCCCATTATCTGGGGAAAATTGGGGGGAAAATTGGGGGGGGAAATTGGGGTCAACGCACCTCAGGGAAAATTCAGGGAAAATTCAGGGAAAATTGAGGGAAAATTGAGGGAAAATTGAGGGAAAATTGGGGTCAACGCACCTCGGGAAATTGGGGTCAACGCACCTCGGAGGATAATTAAAAATTAAAAGTGGATTAACCCGCCGCCATTGCCGTTTGTCTGCTAGGGAAATAAAAAGCGGGGGAAAATTAGGGTCAATGCATCCCGGAGGATAATTTCCCGAAGATAATTTCCCCAACAACGTTACTAGAGCAAGTTTTGTCATCACTGTCTATTCTTGGACCAAGTCCCATATTGGTATCAATAACTTACCTCTTGCCCAACCTCCGGTCTCCTTGCATGCCCATGCCAAAATGGATTCGCGAATCAAAGGAGGCTCCGCCAAGGAGAGCCCCCATTTCAAATGAGGAGAAAAATCAATAACCACCGAAGCGCAAATAGTTGCCAACACCGCCAACGCCCAATTATCGACCGGCCCAATCACCACCGAAGGCAAAGCCCGTTCAGCCGGCAACGCCACAAAACTCGGATTCTACGCCAAACAAGCAGTTCTCCTCACTGAGGAGGACCACCAAGCCTTCGAAAATCTCACGGTCGCCTTCCGCTTCGAACTCCATCCCGCCGGTCCAGTCGAACGCGCCCTGTATACCCAAATCGTCCTCGCGTCTTGGAACATTGAACGAGCAAATCGCCTCGAAGTTACCCTCGCCGCCGATGGCATCGACCCCCTTCTTTCCGACGCCAACGAAAAAACGCTCAACCGCATCGCCACCTATCGCATGCGCGCAGAGCGCACTTTCCACAAATGCCTCAAGGAATTACAGGCTTACCAAGCCGCCCATCCGCTTGATGAACCTGTTTTGCGGAACGAACCCAATCCGGAATTGAAAAACGAAGCCAAATCGATTCAGCCAAAGACAACAGAGCATAAATTCAGCAGGACGCCCTACGTCCGCCCAGCCCCGAAAGTCGGGCGCAATGAACTTTGCCCTTGTAAATCCGGCCGCAAGTACAAAAACTGTTGTTTGCGGAACGAACCCAATTCCGTCATGGCGGCCTTAGCCGCTTAATCCGCAAGCGACTATGCAAGGATGGAAAAAGCGTGACGCCCGCTATCTTACAAACATCTGGCGAGCGCCACTTCCATGACTTACTATTAGATGCGAGCAATCAGACGTCTTGAAGGAAAACATGAGACTAAGTATTGCATTCCGACTGTTGAAGATAACCTCGGAAAAAACACCCTGAACCGATTCAATTTCGAGCATGAGAAGGTCGTAATCGTCCGCTGGTTTAAGACGGGTATTGCTATGGTCTGGGATGGTATGATGCTCCACTAGTGCCCGAGAAAACGCCGCAGTCGTCCCAACGCAAGATAGCCTCGTTCGCCGTTCTGATCGCCGTCTATATCCTCTTTTCGTATTTCATTCCCAAGCCCGTCAGCATGAAGCAAGAAGGCTGGCAATTGACCGGTCTTTTCATTGCCATGATTTTGGGACTCATTCTTGAGCCGATGCCTGGAGGCGCATTCGTTCTGCTTTGCGTAACCCTCTCAACCATTGTGGGAGGAGTGCCGATTGGCAAGGCTTTGGCCGGTTATTCCGACGCAACCGTTTGGCTGGTGATGGCGGCGTTTTTCATCTCGCGCGCCCTGCTGAATACAGGTCTGGCGCGCCGTATAGCGCTGTTCTTCGTGAGGATGTTTGGCAAGACATCGATTGGAGTCACCTATGCTCTGGCGCTTTCCGATCTTTCGCTGGCTTGGATCATCCCGTCGAATGGGGCGCGGTCGGGCGGCATAGTATTGCCGATTGTGAAGTCTATCGCTGAGTTGTACGGTTCTTCGCCAGGGCCGACGGCCGATCTGCTGGGGCGGTATTTGATGATGGCTGTTTACCAAAGCGTTTGCGTGACGTGCGCGATGTTCTTCACGGGGCAAGCATCGAATCCGATAGCGGCGTCGATGGCCAAGGAAATGGGATACACGATCACGGTGGGCGGCTGGTTCATGGCGGGGATAGTTCCAGGTTTGTGTTCGATGGCGGTGATTCCCTGGGTTGTGATGAGGATGGCTCCGCCGGTGATTCAGAAGACGCCGGCAGCGCGGGAATTCGCGGATCAACAATTGGCTGCGATGGGTGCCATGTCGCGTCATGAAAAAATATTGGCCGCGGTATTTGTGATGGTATGCGGACTGTGGGTGACCAAGGGTTCCTTACATGAGCTGGACATCACGGTTGCGGGCCTGTTGGGCGTGGTGACGCTACTGATGGTTGGCGTTTTGAAGTGGGAGGACATTCGTAGCGAGAAGTCGGCGTGGGAGATGTTCATTTGGTATGGCGGGTTGGTGAATCTGGGTAAGCTGCTGAATGAGACGGGCGTGACCAAAGAGTTCGCCAAGGGAGTTGTAGCGATGTTTGGCGCGCAACCCTGGCCGGTGTTGTTTGCCGTGGCGTTGCTGGTTTATTTCTACGTGCATTATGGATTGGCCAGCATCACGGCGCATTTGCTGGCGATGTATGTCCCGTTCGTCAGCGTGTTGAAAGCGCAAGGCGCGCCTATCGGGCTGATGGTTTTCGCGTTTGCCTGTTTCGTGAATTTGTCCAGCGGACTGACGCATTACGGCACAACGCCTTCGCCTATGTTTTTCGCACATGATTATGTGAGCTTTAAGGATTGGTGGCGGGTGGGGTTTGTGGTGTCGCTTGTGAACATAGCGATTTGGACGACGATCGGATTTGGGTGGTGGAAGGTGTTGGGGATTTGGTAGTGGGTCACACGGTGTTGGACAATGGCTCCGGCTATCCGACTAGCCCCCTATGGCAATGGGGGGATTTCGCCGGACTCGTCCGGCGCCTGGAGTGCTCAATTACAAGTGCAAGCCGGCAACCAAGCTTCTGGCCCCGAACGATGCGACGACGTTCACATTCACGCTAGGCGGTACGGCGGGAACGCAGCAGCTTTTTTTGCCGGTTGGCAACTGACAAAACGAACCACTCCCGGTGCGCGAAGCTTTTCGTTAAGGTGGCTCGCACCGAAACCTAAATTAAGGATTAGTGTTGATTAATATGAACCTATGCAAAAAAATAGTCCGGTGGTGAAGAATTGGGCCATAATTGCCGCCTATGCAGCGATCTTTTCTCCCGTTTATTCTCAAAACGTGAACCCTCCCGTGATCGGTTCGATCACCACGGCTAGTGCTTTTGGCGGATATGTGGCGACCGCCGCGCCTGCATCCTACGTAGAAATTTACGGATTAAATCTGGCTGGGACAACTCGCTTGTGGTCCGGCGACGACTTTTCGGGACCAGCCGCGCCAACAACGCTTGACGGCGTCAGCGTAACGGTGAATGGAACTAAGGCCTATATCAGTTACGTAAGCCCGACGCAGGTCAACGTTGAAATCCCCGACGGCATTGCCAATGGACAAGCCTCAGTCGTGCTAACGTTTTCTGGGCGGTCTAGCGCGGCAGGCACTCTCACGATCAGCGCCCAGAAACCTGGGCTATTAGCCCCGGCCAGCTTCAATGTCGCCGGAAAACAGTATCTTGCGGCGGTGCATGGCGCTACAGGAGCTTTCGTTAGCGGCGGAAACATCACTGGAGTTGCGCCCGCGCCTGCGATGCCTGGCGAAACTTTGATCCTTTATGGCACTGGTTTCGGACCGGTATCGGGAGCCGCTGTGGCAGGGCAGATCGCCAACGGCCTGACAAAATTGGCCACTCCCTTTACGGTGGTCATAGGAAATAGTGCGGCCACGGTTGAATATGCTGGGCTGGCTCCGGGATTGGTTGGCGTCTACCAATTCAACGTGGTTGTACCGCAGGGCTTGATGGGCAATGAGGTGACGGTGCAAACGTCATTGAACGGAACGCCCAACACTTTGCAGACTTTGTATCTGGCCATCGCAGGACCGGCGCGCGGTCCGGCTCCTCCCACGAATCTGATTTCTACAGCGGGGAACGGAAGCGCGACGATTGCATTCACGGCGCCTGTTGGGAACGGCGGCCCGATCACGAATTACACGGCCACTTGCACCGGAGGAGGGGCCTCGGTTACTTCGAGCGCTACCGCTAGTCCTATCACGGTAACCGGGCTCACGAACGGGACAACCTATACATGCACCGTGACGGCCACAGGCACGGCCAGCACAAGCGGGCCATCATCAAGTGTTACGTTTACGCCTAGCGCCGCAAGTTCCGGCTTCTCTTTGACAAGCGCGGCCGGGACGAATGGTGGAACGTTGCCTGCTGACCACACCTGCGATGGCATGGGCGCGACTATTCCTCTGTCTTGGGCCAACGCGCCGGCGGGTACAAAGGAATTCGCTTTGCTGATGACCACATTGCCCGGCGATGGCACAACTAAATGGAACTGGGTTTTGTATGGCATTCCAGGCGTAAACAATAAATTACTCAAAGATAGTTTCTTGGTGGGCACGATGGGGTTGGGCAGCGATGGCCCTGGCCAAGTCTACAACCCGCCCTGCTCGCAAGGACCTGGGCTGAAATTGTACACCTACACGCTGTATGCGCTTTCGGCCTCGCCGGTATTTTCCGTGCCGGCTAGCCAAGTGAACGGCCAGATTGTGACCGATGCAATTGCCGGCATCACGTTGGGGAGCACTGTTTTGAATTTGTCGGCCACGCGCACAGGCAGCACTGGGTCAAGCGCCGCGTGCAACACAATTCGGAACTCGACGCGGGCTTCAAAATCGGGGCAAGCTTCGGTGAGTTGCGATAGCACTTACGCATACATTGGCTCGAATGGCATCACGACGCAGCCGATGATGAATGGCATCACTTCCACCAATCTGCAGTTTCCCATTCCAACCAATTTCAACGGAGCCAATGCTTGGAAGATACCGCTTGCGCCGGCGATAGCCGCTTCGCCTACGAACGTTGTGGACGGGCCTTTGGGCGTGGCTATCAATGGCGTACCGATCTTCAATCCGTGCACCCAAGGTGGTTGCGTAACCGGCGGGGACACCAAGGCGCTAGGCCAATTGGATACGTGCAATGGACACGCTGGGCGGGCTGACGATTATCACTACCACGCGGCGCCTACTTGCATGATGGTCGACCAGCCGCCGAACTATTGGGATACGCATCCATTGGGTTGGGCGCTGGATGGATTCGCGATATTCGGATTCAATGACGCCGATGGCGTGGTGGCCGCGCGCGATTCGATTTGTGGCGGTAATACGAAGCCTGTGCAAAATGCGCCGCAAGGGTATAGCTATCACGTCACCAACGCATCGCCTTATATCACCAATTGCCTGGTTGCGGCGCCGAGCCCAGACCTGCCGAATCAAGCCTCGAAGTACCGCCCGTTGCGGCAGCCGCCGGTGACTCCGTTCAATGTATCGGCAATGACCATGACAACGGACGCCGAAGGGTATCAGGTGGTGCAGTTCACTTCGGCGATTCGATTTGCAACCAACGAGACCGGCACGGATTCCTATGTCAATGCTCCGGGGACCTATAAGATTCGATATAAGCAAGTTACGGGCGACGCGTTGACGGCGCTTTTGGTTGGAAGATATGCAAGTTCCACGACGTGCTGGAATTTTGACTTTTATGGACCTGGCGGCGAAACGAGCCAACCTGCCATCGCCTATTGCAAATGATGAGCCTTACGAAAACTGTAGTCCTGTTATTGATGGCGGGATTGATGCCGGCTCACGAGTTACCAGAGAACCGGGCGACACTGGTGCTACGCGACAAAACCCATGTCAATGTGACCTTGTTCGTGAATTATCCCGAGGCGTTGCACGCCGCGATTTCACCGCAGCGTCCTTTTCCCGAGTTCCTAATTGTCTTATCGAACATGAATGCCGAGGAGCTGACGAAAGTGCTGGTTCGCGCCCAGACGAAGTTTGAGGCTTCGACTAAGCTGTATCTTTCAGGGCCTGCGCGCAAGGAAGTCAGTCTGACGAATTGGGCTTGGCCGGACGCAAAGCAAGTACAGGGCATGCTCCAGCGGCAGATCATGCAAACAATGGTGGATCCGGCTGCCCATCCGCATGAGTCCCCGGCTGAGATCCGCGTTGAAGGAAACGCCTTTCAAGAGATCGGATCGCTTATGATGCAGTTTCCGCCGGAGTTTCAGAAGGTGTTGGTTGTGTCATACCGGCCCAATCAAGTTTGGGCGGAACGGGGCGTTGTGTCGCCGGAGATTAAGTTCTAGTCTCAATAATCTAACGAATCTTTACATTGAATCAAGACACGTTTGTGGGAAGATGTGGTGGGATCAACCCCAGGAGACACTAACGATGAAGAAGATTTTAGCAATTGCGGTTATGGCCCTGGCAAGCTTGGCTTTCGCCGGCGATGTCAATGGCAAATGGGTAGCAAGCATGGAAACGCCGAACGGCACGCGGGAAACAACCTTCAACTTCAAGGTGGACGGCGCAAAATTGACCGGTACAGTATCGGGCCGCCAAGGTGATTCGCAGATCACGGACGGCAAGGTGGATGGCGACAACATTTCGTTCTCGGTTGTTCGCAATTTCAACGGTAACGAAATGAAAGCTATTTACAAGGGTATGCTATCGGGCGCGGAACTGAAGCTCAAGATGGAGATGGGTGATCGGAACGCTGAGATGGTGGCGAAGCGTTCCGGTTCCTAGCTGGAATTGCTTGCCATCCCCCGGTGCGCAATCGGGGGATTTGCACTACGGTGGGAACATTGCTTGAACGGGATGGTTGCTTCAATCGTAAATGATTTGCGCGAGAGGCTCGAATTCCGCTCGGGAATTGCCGCGCACTTCGTGGAGAGGAATTGCCGCGCAAGATTTGTAATCCATAAATCGCCAAGTTGATTCATGGAGGTGTGAATTGGAAAAACATTCACAGTTAGATTGGATAGATCTGCCCGCAACAGCTGAAATCATTGACTTATGCCTATACGACGGAGAACTATGCGCAGTTAATTCCAATTTGATTGATCGAACCCTACGCCTGGAATTCGACGGGCGCCATTTACTAATTGACTCGGATGATGACGTCGATTGTCCGAAAATTATTTTTCAACTCGAAGGCGTCCGATTGGCTGTTGTACTCGTCATTGCTTCGGCTGGGCAGATCGAAACACCAGAGGATGCAACTTTCGAAGAACAAAAGCGGCTGGGATGCTTGCGCAGCGCAAGTTGGAGAAAAGAATCCGCGTCCTGGAGTGAATTTGAAGCCACGCTTCTTGACGGAGATTGGGACGGTCCCGAAGTCGCCGATGCGGTGCTAGCAGTCGGGAGCTCAGAGAGCGGGATTGCGCGCTCAAGCTCAA
>JAYVXT010000161.1:0-7894 GCA_043785065.1 Bryobacterales bacterium
AAGCAATTCGCCTTGTGGGGAACCGAAGAGCCTGGCGATCAACCCCAATCCTATTCGGAAGTCTACCAACGAAAACTGCGTGTTGATTCCGATTCGATGGAAGACGATTTCCTTCCTTGCTTCCGCATTCTGGCGCGGGCGGCATTTCACGGGGAAGTCTGCTCGCCGAAGTTGCTGGCTGGGGCAATCATGAGTCTGCGGCGGTATTTCAACGAGTACGATTTTAAGAAGTCGATGAGTTCGCCGGAAGCCTGGCAGATTTTTCTTGAGGAAAGCGCAAGGCCAGGGCCTGGATTTGAACCTTTCACGCTACAAGAAGCCACCAAATGCTTACGATGGCTGCTGCGCTATGCGTCCATTATCACCGCTAATTTTGAAAAAACCGATGTTGTGCACGCCTCAATTGCCGGCTTGGCCGGTGTGCCCGGAGTTATTTCCAAGCTGGAGCACGGTTCGAAATTCCTGATTACCGAGCATGGCATCTATTTGCGGGAACTTTATGTGGCGCTGGGCAAGATGCAGGAGAGCTCCAATTGCCTGCGCTTCCTTCTGAACTGGAACAGGGCGATTGTCCGCATGAATTATCATTTCGCCGATTCGGTCACTAGTTTGGGTGAGTTCAACCGCAAGTGGCAACTGCGCTTCGGAGCCCCCGAAGAAAAGATCCGCATTTTTCCCAATGGCGTGGAGAGCAAGCGCTTCTATCCCGATCCGTCTCAATTGCCCGAACGCCTCACTGTGATCACGTTGGCTCGTATTTATGCGCTGAAGGGCATCGACACGTTATTGAAGGCCGCCGCGATCATAGTGCAGCGCGCCCCCAATACATGTTTCAAGATTTACGGAGAAATTGCCGATCCAGCTTATTACGAAAATTGCCTGCGAATCGTGCGCGAACACCGGCTGGAAAACAACGTGGAATTCACGGTTACCAAGAGGCCGGAAGACGCCTTTCGCGCCGCGCATATTTTCTGTCTGCCCAGTATTTCCGAGGGTTTGCCATATTCGGTTTTGGAAGCTATGTTTTCCGGCTGTCCCGTGGTGGCCTCCGACGTCGGCGTGGTGGCCGATACGTTGGCGGGCACAGGGCTTCTGGTCCGCCCCAACGATCCCGAAGGCTTGGCCTCGCAACTACTTTATTTGCTCGATGGTCCGGAAGCCGCCGGCCGGCGCGCCAAATTAGGAGCGAAGGGTTTGGCCAGGGCGCGCGAATGCTATCAGGCCACTGTTACCACCAAGAAATTTGAAGATCTTTATGACGAGTTAAGCGTATGCCAGCCGGACTTCCAGACAGCCTAACGCAGAAGAACCGCAGGCCCCCGCTAGACGCCTATGACGTCGCCATCCACCTTGAAGTGGAAGGCGTCACCGATCAAGTGGCGCGCAGCGTCCATGGCTATGGCGGGACGCTTGCCATGGCTGACGCACATTTCGTCAAACGCATGTCCGTTCGCCCTATTGCCGTTAAAGCAAGCGCCGGTCACTCGTTGGTTCAGTATTTCCGCGGCGTGGCCTTCGCCTTGCCTGTCCTGATTTCCGCTGTAGTAATGATTGTGTTTTCCATTTCGCTTTGGGGCGGATCCATTCCCATCGAAGATGCGGCGGCGGTCGCCATCGGCACGCTGTCCAGCTTTCTGGTCACAGGCGGCATCGTGCAGGTGATGGCTTGGCGAGTGTTGTTCTTCCTAACAACAGCCGATCCGGCCACGGCGAAAGCAACGTGTTGGCTATGGCAGCGCCGCGGAGCGCTCAGTGTTTTTGGTTTCGGCATTGTGGGATGGTTAATGAACAGCTTTTTCGGGTGGCTGCCCGATCCTTTGGCTCGCCTGGCCTTGGGCTTTCATGTGGCGCTAGGCTTGCTCTGGCTGGCCAGCGGCGCCCTCTACGCCCTGGAAGGAATTCTCTGGATAGGCCTAGCCACCGCGCTTGGGTTGGCCGCCGCCGGCATAACCCACGTGCTTGGCGCCACGCTCTACGCTTCGCAATTCTGCGGCTTGGCCGTCGCAGTAGGCGTATCACAAGGGGCCGCTTACCGCTTATTCGCCGAAAAGACTTGCCGCCGGGATGGGAAGGCTGAGAAAATTCCGTTGGCCCGGCTAGCGCATACCGCGGCCCCCTACTTTCTCTATGGATCCCTCTATTACTGCTTCCTTTTCGCCGACCGTTGGATTGCCTGGACGGGCAGGACGGCAAGTGAAACATTGCCAATCTTCTTTCGCGGAGATTATGAGGCCGGCTTGGATATTGCGTTGATCGCCTTCGTATTCGGAGCCGGATGGGTCCACGCCTCCACGCACGCATTTTTCGGCGCGGTTCAACGGGCTCTGTCCTCATTTAAACCGACTGAAGCCGGCCTCTTTAACGAATCCATCCAAACGTTTTACCGGAACCGCATTCTGCTGTTTCTACCATGCGCGGTGGCCGTGGCTATCCTTGTCTACATGGGCGGTGTTGGGTTCGGAGTCCTCAACACTTTCGTCATGCGCAAAGTTTCCGCCGTGGCTCTTGTGGGTTTTCTGTTCCTTGTAATCGGATTATGGAACGCCAGCTTGTTCTTCGCTTTTTCGCTACCCTTCCACACCCTGCGATCCATGGGCCTGGGCCTTGCAGCCGATCTTATCGTCTCCTATTTCGCATCCCGCATGGGACACTATTCGGACGCTGTCTACGGATTTGCCGCGGGCGCATTGTTCTTTGCTCTGTGGTCAACCTGGCTGTGCATAAAAGAGTTTTCAAAGGCGGATCACCTGCAATTCGCCGCCTCGGTCTAGACGATGGAACTTCTCGATCTAATTCGCGTCGGCTTGGTGTTACTGATCACTTTCCTGGTCCTGCCGCTTTACGCCACCCGAGCCGGTGACAAGTGGACGCAGGATTGGAAGGATCTGGCCACTCCGGTCTTCATCCGCACGGCATTCTTCTTCCAGATTTCCGTCATAGTTCTGGCGCAATGGAAATTATGCCTGCCAGGCTTGATGGCCGCGATCTATTTAGCCTGGTTGCTCTTGAACGCCGTCTTCTCTTACCACTCGCGTTGGATCTACGATCCGCTGCAATGGAAATTATTATGGGCCAGGATGCTTGGTCGGATTGAAGGACGCATTCGCAAAGGAGCCGGGCGTGCCTACTCAATAAGTCCCAAGGCGGTGCTCACCTACGTCCTAATCATCTTTCTTGTCGGACGCGCGGCCTGGTTCCCGCTGAATAATCTTCGATTCTTCACGCAAGACAGTTACAACCATGCTCTCTCGCTTGAAACATTGCTCCAAGGCGGTTCCTGGGCTTACAATGGCTCTCTGCCTTTGCTGATGCCCGCTGCTTTTTGGAGCGGCCTTGATGCCGCATCGGTAATCCGGCTGTGCTCGCCCATTGTCCTGCTTGCCTTGTTCATGGCCGTTTGGAGCACCAATCGAATGTTCGGCGGATCCTGGCGTTCTACTTTTCTTGCAATCTCTCTCTATTGGGTATCCACAGGGATGCTGCAGCTTTCACCAGGAGTGGAAAACGCCAGCCGCGACCTGGCCGCGCTTTTCTTCCTGTTAGCCGCCGCCAGTCTGAAAACTTCTTACAGCTATGCCGGCTGTTCTCTATTGATCGGCGTGCTGGCGAATCCGAATCTTGACGCCAGCCTTCCGTGCCTTCTCTTCTCCGTCTTCATCGGTCTGGCCGCCGACAAGACTCTCCGCGCAATTCCCGTTGCATTAGCTCAGCCCCTCACAGTTGTCCTGGTCTTCGCCACCGGCTTGGCCGCGATTCTCGCGGTGGAACCAAAAGTAGCCGCCGAGCCCTTGCAGTACGAATCCGCGGCTCGGGCAGTTTACGACATTGCCGCCACGTTCCCCAGAAATCAATGGTCCATTGTTTCCCCATCTAGTGAACTTGCCCAGATTTACGGCCGTGGCTGGCATATCCAACTGGCCGGCTTCACGCGCGAACACACTCCGGCCCAAGTAAGAAAGGCTGAGTTTCAGTTCAAATACCCCACCCCTCACATCTTTCTTTTTGTGGAGAAGAAACCGCTTCCCGTACGAGCCCAATCCGTCGCCTCGAACGGTGAGGAAGCAGCCTACTTATATGGAGCCAAGGCCGGCCGCATTTCCGTCGAATTCCAAGCTGCGGAACTGATGGCCGCCTATCTCGAAAGCCACTCGAATGTCGAAATCTTCCACGAAGACGATGTTCTGATCGTTTACCACATCCAGCGCTAAGCCTCTGCTAGCCCCCGATGAAAATCGGGGGATTCTTCCTAACCCAGTGCGCTGTTGGGGCTTCCGAACAATCCCTCGATTTCCATTAAGGGCTAGTCAAGGTACAGTCTGTATAGCAGTCCTAATCAAGCTAGGAATCTAAGCAATAGGGGGATTTGCCATTACAGCCGCCGCACGGCAATATTCCGGAACCAACCTACGTCGCCATGATGCTGCAGCGATATCGGGCAATCTTTCCGGGGCCGCTCCATCAGCGCTCGCGCATCATCGGAATTCGCCGTCCGCGCTTTCAACAGAGCCTTCAACTCCGGCGCCTCCAAGTCTTCATCCACCACCTTCACACCGTTCAACCAGTGCTCCACGCGCGACCCGCGCTTCACAATTCTCACCTCGTTGAACTCGCCCACCGGCTTCAAAACCTTACCTTTCGTCGCCACCAAGCCGTAAAGCGCCCCCATGCTATGCTTAGCGTCACTCATCGCATCCGCATTCCGCTCATCGTCGGCAAGCTGATACTCAAACCCGCGCGACGCCGTGCCCGGCTCCCCACCCGCCGCATTCCGCCGCGTGCGGAACCCTTGCACCAAATACTTCACGCCAGAATTCGCCCCACCCGACGCCTTCCATTCCAGCTTCAACTCAAAATCTTCAAACGTCTGCTCTGTGATGATGTCCTGAAAATGCGGATCATTCGCCACCGCAACGGTCTTCAAACATCCATCTTCAATTGCCCACGAACCCACAGGAAACGTCCCGCCATTCGTATTCAACCAACCATTGAAGGTCTTTCCGTCGAACAGCGAAATCCACTCGCCCTTGGCCGCTTCCGGAGGCCACTGTTCCCGCCGCCAAGCCATATCCCAAAACATGTACTCATAGCGCGCCGAAATCACAAACAGTTCCTTCAATCGCGCCTTCTCCCCGCCGTCCATCCCCGCCGCCGCCGCATTCATCATCTCCAACACCTGATCCACAACCTTGGCGTAAGCGGGATCCGAATATTGCCTAATCCACCGCTGATAGTCGGCGTTCTTAGACCCCTTCTTCACCAGCTCCCGCCCCACTTCCTGATAAATCCAGTAGCAAGGCAGCATCGCCGCCAACCCCTCGGCAAACGTCCCGCGCTCCACCGTGGCCAGTAAATGATTGGTGTAAGCATAGTTCGACGGAGCCATCTTACCCGTAGCCTTCGTCAACCCATAGCTCTTCAAAATACTGGTGTGCAGTTGCTGCTCAGTGGTCAACGCATCCGTCGCATGCGCTTCCAGTGTCTTCCGCCACTCCGCCTTCGGAGCCTTCTTCGCCAGCGACTTCAGCGCCTCCCCATAAACATGCAGATACGCCGAATCCTGATCCAAGTAAAAAAGGAAACTCTCGCGCGGCAGGGACCCATCGGTCAACCCACGCACAAAAGGATGTTCCAGCGTCTTCTCGTAAACCGGTTTCGACGCCACCCACAACTCATCCGTAAACGATGCCGCCAACAAAAATAGACAAAGCATCTAAGCAAACACCTGCTTAATCGCCGTCCCGCCAAAGTCCGTCAGCTTTTCATTGCGCCCGTTATGCAAATAGAAGAGCCGATTCTGATCCAGCCCCAGCGCCTGCAAAATCGTCGCATGAAAGTCACGCATGTGATACCGGTCGCCGGCCGCGAACAATCCGAAATCGTCGGTTGCCCCTATAATCTGTCCGCCCTTCACGCCGCCACCGGCAAACCACATCGTGTACCCATGCGGATTATGGTCGCGCCCATTCCCACTCTGCGAATTCGGCAGCCGGCCAAACTCACTACCCCAAATTACCAACGTCGAATCCAACAACCCGCGCCCCTTCAAATCTTTCAACAAAGCCGCCACCGGCTGATCCGTCAATCCACACATCTTCTCATGATTTTCCTTCAAATCCTTGTGCGCGTCCCACTGAATGCTAACTGGCCCACCACCAGAATAAAGCTGCACAAAACGCACGCCGCGCTCCACTAATCGCCGCGCCATCAAACATCGCGTCCCAAATTCCCGCGTCCGGTCCGCATCCATGCCATACAACTTCCGCGTCGCCTCAGTCTCTTTCGAAAGGTCCACAGCCTCCGGCGCATGCCGCTGCATCCGGAACGCCAGCTCATATGATGCAATCCGCGCCGACAGCTCCGCATCCCCGGCCGCCGTATCTATCTCGTTCATTTTCTGCAACAGGTCCAGCGTCGCCCGCTGCCGGTTATCGCTCATCCCCGCAGGCGGTTTCAAATGCATGATCGGAGTTGGCCCCGGCCGGAACAATGTGCCTTGGTAAACAGCCGGCAAAAATGCCGATCCCCAACATGGCGTCCCGCCTTCCGGTGTTCCCTCCGGCTGCGGCATCACCACATACGCCGGCAAGTTTTCCGATGCTGAACCCAACCCATACGTAATCCAAGAACCCATGCTCGGAAAGCCCATCAAGATGCGTCCCGAATGCACCTGATACATCGCCGGCGCATGCACCGCGCTTTCTGTATAGAAGCTGCGCACAAAGCAAATGTCATCCACGCACTGCGCCACATTCGGAAACAGGCTCGATACCGGCAGCCCGCTCCGCCCGTAATTCTTAAATTCCCAAGGCGAAGAAAGCACCGGCGTCGTGCCATCGGAAAACTGGCTGGTCACCCGCAAGCTCTCCGGTAACGGCTTGCCTTCAAATTTCTTCAAATCCGGCTTTGGGTCAAAAGTATCCATCTGGCTAGGCGCGCCCACCATGAATAAAAAGATGACTGACTTTGCCTTCGCCGGAAAATGTTGAGGCTTGGCCGCCAGCGGATTCAAACGCGCCGCCGCGGCCGCCTCCTTTTGCAGCATCGACTCCAGCGCCACCGCCCCAAAGCCTTGCGCCGCCGCGCGCAATACATTCCGGCGATTCGGTTTATGGAATATAGACGAATTCATTTCGATTCAACAGGGCGAGCGCAAACTCGTCCCAGCTCCCTTGCTTCGCGAAAAATTCCCCGGCTATGCGCGTTTCCATCGCCGTTGGCGCGCGCCCCAAAGTCACTTTGTAGGCGCGCCGCACCCGGCAACCTTGGTCGACGCCGCACTCCCCAGCCATCCGCCGGGAAAACTGCTTCGCCTGCGCCGCCATAAAATCGCTATTCATCATAGTCAAGGCCTGCAGCGCATGGGTCGATGTGGACCGCATCGCGCACGAAGACATCGCATCCGGCTGATCAAAATTCGCTAGCATAGGCAACCGTACAGTTCGTTTATTCAGCAAGTACAAAGTGCGCCGGTTATGTTCCGCCGGATCGCGGTCCACCGGCCACAAATTATCCGGCTCGCCTTCGGTGAAGATGATGTCGTAAATTTCCTTCTCAATCGGCACTTTCACCGGTCGCCCACCTAAACGAGGATTCAACACGCCCGTAGCCGCAAGCACGCTGTCGCGAATCGCCTCACCTTCCAGCCGCCGTTTGTTCATCCGCCAATAGTATTTGTTGTCCGAATCAATCTTCGCGTTCGCCGCATTGTTCGCCGTATCCTGCCGGTATGCCAGTGACATAACAATCATCTTGTCCATCGCACGCAGATCCCACTTACGCGCCACAAACTCCACCGCCAGCCAATCCAACAATTTCTGATTGGAAGGCTTGCCGCCCAGCAGTCCAAAGTCATTCGGCGTGGCCACCAAGCCCGTGCCCATGCGGAACTGCCAAA
>JAYVXT010000162.1:0-23061 GCA_043785065.1 Bryobacterales bacterium
TCTTATCAATTTCCAATTTGGAAGTACCACTGAAATCCAACTGCACCAAGGACGGGTCGGCCCCCGCATCAATCAAAAAATCATACTCAAGCCTAGCTCCAGGCTGTTGATGTAATTTTAGCTGGATGCCCGGATAAAGGCCTTTGTATTCGACCGCCGCAAAGTTTGGAACATTGCGGAGCCAGAGTTTGGAGTCGGAGCCCTGAAAGTAGTTGGAAACGGACGATTGCTGGGAAGAACCCTTAACGGAAGCCGGAATGCCCGCCCCATGAAAGCGCATTTCGACGGCGGCTCCTCCGGAGTTCACGAACCGCAAACCGGACAATTGCGCCTCAACCGTGAATCCCTTGCCGCGGGAAAGAAATAGAGTGGATGGGGGCGCCTGTCCGCGATTTGGTTCAAATCGCAATGGCATATCGAACGATTGAATCCCACCAGCCAACAAAGGTAGGATCATCCCAAGAGAAAGGACGAAAAATCTCATCTCTTTCATTATGGTCTAATTCGTTCGGGCTAGTCCCAAAAGTGTCGATTTGGGCGATTCCTAAAGGAATGCGCGGAATCCCTGCACACCCTTACGCAGACCTGTATGCGGAAGGGCGGACCCCAGGGGCAAACCCCCTGGCCAGCCCTTTCAGGTTACGAAAATCGTTCGGTGTCTGGCATCAACTTCATCACGGCAATTCCTTCAGAACTTTCAAGTTCACACTCAACGCGCGGGAGGCGCGGCTTAGAAATGGAGATTGCAGTGGACCACAACGAGCTGACATTCAAAAAACACGGAGATTCTGAAAATCAGCCCGTTTACAACCATGCAAACTCGTCCTAGGAAACAGCGACAGTTTCAACGACTGGAGCAAGTTCGTGCTTGTACTTGCATTCCTTATTTGGGCACTGAGCCCAATTCCCGCTCTTCAAGTACTTCTCAATAAGATACGGGCTCTTACACTCCGGACATACTTCCCGGATCGGCTTGCCCCAAGCGACAAAGTCACACTCCGGATACCGGTTACAGCCGAAGAAATTCTTGCCGCGCTTCGATTTACGCTCAATAATATCGCCCTTGCCGCAAGTGGGGCAGACAACGCCAATTGTGTTCTGCTTTACGAACTTGCAAGTGGGGTAATTGGAGCAGGCCACAAATTCGCCAAAGCGTCCGAATTTTTTCACCAGTTTGTTGTGACACGTTGGGCACTCCTCATCAAGAGGCACATCAGCTTGTTTCGCCGACCCGCCAAGCTGCTTGGTGGTTTTGCAATCGGGATAACCGGTGCAGGCCAGGAATTGACCGAAGCGACCTTTCTTCAAAACCATGGGGCGCCCACAGTTCATGCAGAATTCGTCTTCGCCTTGTTCGCCAACTTCCGAGGGCGTTTCCTGCGGCAATTCACGAGTGCTCTTGCATTCGGGATAACCGGTGCATGCAATAAAGCGGCCGTTTCTACCGAATTTGATAACCATCGGCTTGCCGCATTTATCGCATACAAATTCCGTGGGCGTCTCCATCCGCTTGATGTCGGTCATCTGGGTCGCTGCCCGATCCAGATCGGCGGAGAACTTCGTGTAGAACTCTTGCATGGCGTCGCGCCAATCGAGCTTGCCATCTTCGATTTCGTCGAGTTCCTCTTCAAGACGCGCGGTATACTTCACGTCGAAGATGTCGTCAAAACATTCAAGCAGAAGGTCCGTCACAATGAGACCCAATTCGGTCGGATGGAACTTGCCGCCTTCCTTCTTAACGTACTCGCGTTCCTGAATAGTGGACAGGATCGAAGCGTACGTTGAAGGGCGGCCGACGCCATCCGCTTCCAGTTGTTTCACCAGCGTGGCTTCAGTAAAGCGGGGCGGCGGTTCGGTGAAATGCTGCTCGGGTTCGATGGCTTTGAACTTCAGAGCCTCGCCCTGAGTGACGGCGGGAAGCTTTTGCTTCAACTCATCGTCTTCTTCGTCCTTGGTGTCCTTACCCTCTTCGTAGACGGCCAGGAAGCCGTCAAATTTCGGCACGGAACCCGTCGCGCGGAACGTGTAATCGGCTCCGTCCTTGCCTTTTGCATTAACGTCGATAGTGGTTTGATCAAAGACCGCCGGGTTCATCTGGGAGGCCACAAACCGCATCCAAATCAGCCGGTAAAGTTTCAATTGATCTTCAGCCAAATAGCTGGCGACACTCTCCGGCGTCCGCATCGCGGAGGTTGGACGAATCGCTTCATGGGCGTCCTGCGCGTCTTTCTTGGTCTTGTAGAAATTCGGTTTTTCAGGAGTGTACTGCGGACCGAAACGTTGGCCGATCAATTCCCGAACCTCGGTTAGCGCATCGTTTGAAACACGCGTCGAATCGGTACGCATATAGGTGATCAGACCAACCGATTCCTCAGGTCCTAGCTCCATTCCTTCGTAGAGTTGTTGGGCCAGCATCATCGTGCGCTTTACGGAGAAGCGGAGTTTGCGGGCCGATTCTTGCTGAATGGTCGATGTAATGAACGGCGGCACCGGATTGCGGCGCTTCTCCCGATTGACAACGCTTTTGACAACGTAGTCGGAGCCATCGAGAGCCGTAACGATGCTGGAAGAATCCGCTTCACTGGCGATCTCCGGATTTTCGTCATTGCGCTTAGCAAGGCGAGCTTTGAGGATTGGAGCTTTCTTGGCGTTCAGTTGAACGTCGATAGTCCAATACTCGCGAGTGATGAAGGCTTTGATCTCGCGTTCACGGTCGACGATCAGACGGAGGGCAACGGTCTGCACCCTTCCAGCTGACAGGCCGCGGCGGACCTTATCCCAAAGCAGCGGCGAAATCTTATAACCCACAATGCGATCAAGAACCCGGCGAGCCTGTTGGGCGTCCACCAGATTGATTTTGACGTCACGCGGAGATTCGAACGCTTTGCGCACCGCATTGGCCGTAATTTCGTTGAACAACACGCGCTGAATCGTTGGACCGTTCTTGACGGACAACTCTTCCTGCAAGTGAAAGCAGATGGCTTCGCCTTCGCGATCCGGATCGGCTGCGAGGTAAATGTGGTCGACGCCTTTTGCCGCCTGACGCAGTTCGGCCATCAGCTTCTTCTTGCCTTCAATAACTTCGTAGGTGGGTTCGAAACCCTTTTCGACGTCTACGGCGAGATCTTTCTTAGGCAGATCCTTCACATGGCCGAGCGAGGCCTTCACGACAAAATCTTTGCCGAGATACTTACCGATGGTTTTCGCCTTCGCCGGGCTCTCGACGATGACGAGTGACTTTGACATATCTTATATATACCTGGATGAAAAGAACGGCGGTTTAGGTTCACCCCTTGCGGGAATGTCCCCTACCACACCTTAACAAAGTTCTTGCCGGGAAGTTGTTTGACTTGTCCTTCGAGCTCTAACTCGAACAGCGCGGCAATAAGCTCTGACGTAGAATAGTTTTCTACACGATTGAGCAATCCGTCAATATGCAAAGGCGTATCTGGCTGTAAACATTGGAGAATGGCTTCATGTAGCGCAGCCATCGGATGGAGCGGCAAACTGCTTTGTACCTGCTTTTGTGAGTTTGCCGACTGATTCGCATTTGCGGAAAGATGCATCCGAATCTCCTCCGGCAGGTCAAAAAAAACATCTTCCCAACGTTGGGTGAGCTTGGCGCCTTGCTTGATCAGCAGGTTTGGACCCCAGCTCATTTTGTTGGTGATGTTGCCGGGAATCGCGAAGACTTCCCTACCCTGTTCCAGCGCCAGGCGGGCGGTTATCGCCGAACCGGAATATTCCGCCCCTTCAACTACCAGTACCCCATGGGCGAGGCCACTGACGATCCGGTTCCTTATCGGGAAGTTCTGCGGGTAAGGCGGCGCCGCCATCGGAAATTCGCTGACAATAAGGCCGTGCTGGACGATGTCGGCATGCAGCCGACGGTTTTCGGCCGGGTAAACCACATCCACGCCGCAGCCGAAAATGGCAATCGTATCGCCACCAACTGTAAGGCAAGCTTTGTGGGCCGCCGTGTCGATGCCGCGCGCCATTCCCGATGAAATGGCGAGCCCGGCGCGGCTAAGGTCCGCCGAAAGACGTTCCGTCACGGAGACACCGTAGGCTGTAGGGCGGCGCGTACCTACGATGGCTAGCGTGGGAGAGCTGAGAAGTTCAATTCGGCCGAGAGTGAATAAAAGGAGTGGCGGGTCAAGGATTTCGCGAAGCCGTTCCGGGTAGGAAGGGTGCGTATAAGGGATCAGGCTGACACCGGATTCAAGCACCTTTTCCTGCTGGCTGGCTGCCTCATCGAAGGTGGTGCCACCCGTAATGGTGCGGGCCACGCCCGGAGGGCAGCCAGCCCCTTCCAGTTCCGACAAGCTGGCTTGAAAGACGGCTTGGGGAGTGCGGAACCGTTGGATGATCTTGGTGGAGTTGCGGGTACCGAGACCGGGGACCAGTCGCAGGGCGAGCCAATGGAGCTGCTCTTCGGCGGTTAGGGGGCGCAAGGCGGCTGAGGCTTCGACAGGCATGCTTAGTTATTTGGTGCGATTTCGAGGGAGTAATTCTCAATGTTTTTGAGATTGCAGGTAATTTCAGCGATTACAAGAGGGTGTATGATGACACTATGGCACTGGCGACGGGTCTAATTTCGGTTGAAGAATACCTGACCACCAACTATATGCCTTCGTGTGAGTACGTTGACGGAGTTCTGCACGCGAAACCTATGGGAACTCGAAAACACGGGATTATTCAAGCCCGGATCGCCGCTTTGATTAATGCAAATTTTGAGAACTACGAGGCAGGATCGGAAATTTCTGTCCGGATGAGTCCGACCAAGGTCCTCATCCCCGACGTGATCGTCCAAGACCGGAAGAACATACAGGATCCATATCCCACGGAACCCGTTCACCTTTGCATTGAGATCCTTTCGCCGACCGATAGGATAAGTGAAGCATTCGCCAAAGCCGAAGATTACCACGCCTGGGGAGTGCCGACGGTTTGGATCCTTGACCCTGAAGCACGCCGCAGCTGGGAATATTGCGCGGGGCAGCGGCCCGTTGAAATCCCGGCCAGCGGATCGCTGACTGCTGGCGAAATTTTGATCGTCTGCAAAGATATTTTTGCCGCTCTTGATTAGGATCAAGGACGAATGCCCTGGATCCCAATCATCATTTGCATTTGCTTCCCCATCGCGATCATCCTGTTGTGGACTGTCGTGATCTCCGATTTCGTAAATTCCCAATCCGGCATGGGTTGGCCCGCCCACGAACTCAATAATCCGAAAGATCCAAGAATCATTCGATTAAACCTTGATAAACAAGTGGTTGTGGAAGAGCGATCTAGTGGCTCCGGCTTGCGGTAAGATATTCGAGTGTCCTGTCATTCCTTAACTGCCTGAAGGTGTATGATGACTTTATGGCACAGGCGACGGGTCTAATTTCGGTTGAGGAATACCTGACAACCGGCTGCATACATAACTTCGTGTGAGTACGTAGATGGAGTTCTTTACGCGAAGGCTACGGGAAGCTATAAACACGCAATAATTCAGGCTCAAATTGCCCATATTCAATCACCTCGTATGGGTCGAACACGGCCATCGATTCATCTCTCACAGTATAGGCAATGTAGGAATCCCACGTGACCTCAAACGGCCTGCTGAATTCGGTGGATTCGAGCGCACGAAGGTCAGTAAAATTAACCCCCTCCACCACAATCGATTCCAGCTTTCT
Source organism: Bryobacterales bacterium (assembly GCA_043785065.1). Taxonomy (GTDB): domain Bacteria; phylum Acidobacteriota; class Terriglobia; order Bryobacterales; family Bryobacteraceae; genus JANXSF01. The sequence continues at coordinate 5,679 of JAYVXT010000162.1, forward strand.
TGCCGGAGTCGCATCCTCCAGAACCAGACGCAACTTTTTGTTCCCAGGCTCGGACACCTCGCGTAAATAAATGTATCTGCAAAAATTCAGCTCTGAAAAAATGTCCGCAACCATTGTTACAAAACCAGAATCGGATGATAAAGGTTGGGCAATCGAGCCTCGCCAATGGCAATAATCTCACCCGCGTCATCCACTGCTTTCACATACTTCGCATCGCGAGGGACGGTAAAAGGCGATGTATTGAAATCGCGCCCATGCCGGATCAGGATCGCCAATTCCGGGCTAACCCTTTCCCTCGGAAAGTCCGGCAAAAGGTTGGCCGTGGAAATTAGTGCTTCCCGCAAACGGCCTTCCGCGCTAAGCTGCGTTAACTGCTCCATCGTCCTTGCCTGTGCGATGGTAAACTCTCCGGATCGAATCCGCCGCAAGCTTCCCAGGTGCGCCCCACACCCCAGCGCCACACCCAAATCATGGGCGATACTCCGAACATAGGTTCCACCCACGCACTCCACATAAATGCGCAGCCGGTTACTCTCCAGCGCCAGCACCTCCAGCTTATGGATCGTAACTTGCACCGGTTCCAGCACCACCGTCTTATTCTGCCGCGCCAACTTATACGCCGGAACGCCATTGATCTTCTTCGCGGAAACCGCGGGAGGCGTCTGCTGAATTACGCCGCGAAACTTATTCAATTGTTCTTCAATTTCCGCTAAGCCGAAGGAGCAGGCAACCGGCTCGCCCATCAGCTCGCCATCGGCGTCATAGCTATCGGTTGCCTGACCCAGAACAATCGTTCCCTCATAGGACTTGTCCGCTTTCATGTAGAACTGGCTTAGCCTGGTTGCCTTGTTCAATACCAACGGCAAAACACCGGTAGCCATGGGATCCAGTGTCCCCAAATGGCCCACGGCTTTTGTTCCCGCCAGTCGTCTCATCTTGCCCACAACATCGTGCGACGTCCACCCTGGTGGCTTGTCGACTACTATCACGCCATTCATGTCTATCTAATCTAGCACTGTGATCCGGGGCCTATCGTTCAAAAACGTTTCCGCTCAACATTCGCCGCTTGCTCAAAGCCATAAGCGATCTCAAGCAACCGCCGTTCGCCCTGATGCCGTCCGACAATCTGCAATCCTATAGGCAACCCGTTTTCGGAAAATCCCGCAGGGAGCGAGATCACCGGGTGCCCCGTTGCCGAAATAAAATAGCACGAGCGCATCCAATCGATGTACCCTTCCAGCGCCACTCCGTTTATCTCGTTCACGTAAGGCTGCTCGACCGGAAACGGCAGCACTTGCACGGTGGGCAGCACGAAGGCGTCATAGCGTTCAAAGAACACCCGCATGCGATGGTAAAGCACCGTCCGCAGCTTCTCCGCGCGGGCCACTTCAGCCCCGCCCAAAGACATTCCCTGTTCCACTTCCCGCGCTAATGTAGTCTTCAGCATGCCCGGATACTGAGCCATGCGTCCCGAATGATTCAGCGCCGAAAACCAAGCGCGCAAAGTCCGGAAGGCTTCGTCGGCATGCTGAAAATCGGGTTCGGCGTCCTCAACAATGCATCCCATTGCCTCGAAAGTCTTTCGCCGGGAATCCACAACGTTTCGCACTTCCGGTTCAAATGGCATTCCGGCAAGCTCCTTGAACCAGGCGATGCGCAATCCTTTCAAACGAGAGAGCAGCGATGGTGCGAACACTTCGCCCGGGTCGGTCAACGCAATCGGCGAACGCTTATCCGGCCCCGCAATCACCGAAAGCAGCAGCGCCAAATCTTCCACCGACCGCGCCATGGGTCCATCCACATCCAGCGAAAACCAGCCAGCAGGACTTGGCCACTTAGGCACGCGCCCCGCCGCTGGCCGCAACCCTACCACGCCGCAGAAGCTTGCCGGGTTTCGTAACGATCCGCCCAAATCCGACCCATTCGCCAATGCAACCATGCCACATGCCAGCGCCACCGCCGACCCGCCACTACTGCCGCCGCACGTCTTCGTTCGGTCATGCGGGTTTCTCGTAGCTCCAAATATCTCGTTAAACGTTTGCGACCCCGCCCCAAATTCCGGCGTGTTCGTCTTGCCCAGGCTCACCGCACCCGCCGCCTCCATGCGCTCCACAATCAGCGCATCCACTTCAGGCGCATGATACTCATAGATGCGCGAACCATAGGTAGTTCGCACGCCCCTTGTATCGAACAAATCTTTGTGCGCCACGGGGACCCCGTGCAAGGGGCCTTGAAACTCTCCCCGCGCCGCCATCTGGTCCAGCTTCATGGCGTTTTCCAGCGCGCCTGCCGCGGTAACAGTAACAATGGCATTAAGTGACGGATTCAGCCGCGCCACCTGGTCAAGATGAGCGGCCGTCACCTCCACCGCGGAGACCGTTCGATGCCGCAATAGCGACGCCAGCTTGGTAGCGCTCAGATAGCAGAGTTCGCTCACGGCTACCTTACTTGCGCTTCGATTTCATACAACCAATCCGGCTTCTTCAACACTTCGCGAGCCTTCGACCCGTCAGGCGGCCCAACAATCCCCTCCCGCTGCATCATGTCGAGAATTCTCGCCGCGCGCCCGTACCCCAATTTCAACCGTCGCTGCAGCACCGAAGTCGATGCCTTGCCCACTTCCAGAATCACTTTCACGGCATCCTGGTAAAGCGGATCTTCCTGGCCATCCACAATCTCGGCCGGCTCATCCACATCGTCGCTAGGCGGCGCGATCAGGAAGCTTTGATCGTAATCGGGCTCTGCCTGCGCCTTCCAGAACTCTACCACTTTCTGTGTTTCATCTTCGCTCACAAACGCGCCATGCACCCGCACCAAACGCGACGAGCCCGGCGGCAGAAATAACATATCGCCTTTGCCCAGCAAGTGCTCGGCGCCCATCACGTCCAAAATGGTGCGGCTATCCACCCTTGTGGCCACGCGGAAACTCATGCGCGCGGGGAAGTTCGCTTTAATCAGACCAGTAATCACATCCACCGAGGGCCGTTGGGTAGCGAGCACTAAATGCATTCCCACCGCGCGAGCCATCTGCGCCAGACGCGTCACGTTTTCTTCAACACCGGCGCGCTCCAGCATCATCAAATCGGCCAACTCGTCAATCAAAATTAAGATGTAAGGAAGCGGCCGCAACTCTTCCAAATCGGAGGCGTTCTGTTCCTGTTCAAACAAGCTGCGCGGCTGGGCGAGAATCGCCTTCACTTTCTTGTTGTACTGATCAATGTTGCGCACCTGCTGCGCCGCCAGCAGTTTCAACCGCCGTTCCATCTCCAGCACCGCATTGCGAAGGGCATAGGTTGCCTTCTTGGGATCCGTGATCACCGGCGTCAGCAAATGCGGTATGCCTTCGTACAACCCAAGCTCAAGCTTTTTCGGATCCACCATGATCATGCGCACTTCATCGGGCGTCGACTTGTACAGAATGGACATGATCAGCGTATTCAACATCACCGATTTGCCGGCCCCCGTGGAACCGGCGATCAGCAAGTGCGGCATGGTATCCAGCGTCGCCACTTTTATTCGTCCGCTAATGTCTTTGCCCAGGGAAATGGTCAGTCTGGAAGGTGAGTTGTGGAACTCTTCGCTCTCCAGCACCTGCCGCAGGCTGATCACCTCGCGCTTCGAGTTCGGCACTTCAATGCCAATGGTTGGCTTGCCGGGAATGCGTTCAATCAATATGCTCTCCGCCTGCAAGCCCAGACACAAGTCCTCATTAAGGTTGATAATTTTGCTGTACTTGATGCCCGCATCTGGCTTGTATTCGAACGTAGTTACCACTGGGCCTGGGTTGATCTGTGTCACCGATCCCAGGACATGAAATTCTTCAAACTTCGCCTTGATCCTGCCCGCCGTCTCCTTCAGTTCCTGTTCGTCGTAAGCGCTGCGCTCTGGCGCCTCGGACAACAAATTCGTCGGAGGCATACGGAATGCCGGTGTGTTCACTCGCCTCTTTTTTGATTCGGGTTCTGGCGCGGGTGGCGGCGCGGGGGGATTGAAGTGTTGGCTCGGAGGCTCAAAGTCCGCCAACACACGAATCGGAATATCGTCATCCACATCGCCAGCATGCACCGGCTTTGCGTCTTCCCAAGGCAGCGTTTCGCGGATCGGAATATCGTCGGAGTCAGCGCCGCCACGCACACCCGCCACCGGTAAATCGTCCGAATCGTCAATGCTCGCCTCATCTTGCTTGCGGCGCCGGCCGGTCTTCTTCTCAGCCTTTTCCACTCGCCTGGCCTCGGCAATCGCCGCCGCCTTTTCCTTGCGCCGTTCTTCAGCCAACTTGCGGCGCTCCGCCCACCATCCGCTCCAGCGTCCGCTCAGGCTCTGTAGCCAAGCCATCGGCGCGGCAAACCAACTCTCGAATTGTGTCAAGGAGAAACTGGAAATCAGGTATAGAGAAAGGATCACCCCCATGGATAACAGCAACAAGGAACCCGTCAGATTCAGCGATTCTTCCATGTAACCGGACGTCGCCAAGCCCAACAATCCGCCAGCCATTACTGAACCCGAAAAAAACCGCCAATCGGGCCCGAGCCCAAGCATTGCCGAAACGCACAAGAATAACGACGCCCATCCAATGAAGCGGATCCACGGCGTTTCCACCGGTTCCGACCGGAACCATTTCCAGGCAATCACGCCCAGCAGCGCGGGAATCAACAGCGCGGTCAAACCGAAGGCGGTATAGCTAAGGTCGGCAAACCAAGCCCCGGGGCGGCCGATCTTATTCTGTGCTTTTACGTAGGTAGCGGTGTTCCAGGAAGGATCCCACGGGGAATAGGTCGTAAGCGCCACTACCATGGCAACGGCGGCGAAAAACAATACGATTCCTACGGCCTCATTCAGTCTGGGTCTTTCGGTGGGTGTTAATAATCTCATGCGGGCAATATAGCCGCGCGCTAGGGTTCTTTCATTATATGGCATAATTGTTCCCATGAAACCGATACTAATCACCCTTGCCGCAACCGCTGCTCTGCTTGCCCAGGCGCCGGATATGAAGTCCGCTAGCGGCTACGCCCGAACCCTGCAATCCACCTTGCGCAAGAACGTGGAAAAGGCAGCCGAAAAGATGCCGGAAGAAAGCTATGGCTTCAAACCCAGCCACGATGTGCGTTCCTTCGGCGAACTAATTGGCCATATCGCCAACGCCGAATACAACATGTGCGCCGGCGTTGCCGCCGAGAAAAATCCCAATACAGTCAACATAGAAAAGGATAAAAAAACGAAAGCCGAACTCACCGAAGCGCTGAAAGGAGCCTTCGCGTATTGTGAAAAAGTTTATGCCGCCGCCACCGACGCAAGCGCCACAGAAACCGTCAAGTATGGCAACACGGACCGCAACAAATTGGGCCTGATGTGGTACAACAACACGCACACCAATGAGCATTACGGAAACCTGGTTACCTACATGCGCATTCGTGGTTTCGTGCCTCCGTCAAGCGAACGTTAATCAAGTGTATTCAAACATTTAATCGACTTTTAACAGTTCAAACACTCCCGCCTACTGCGATAATGGAAGGGATTTCCTCCCTTCCATTATCCTCATGAGAACAACAAAAATCGTCGCTACTCTCGGACCTGCCAGTGATACCGACGAAATCGTCGCGAAGCTACTTGACGCCGGGGTCGATATCTTCCGGCTCAATGCCTCTCACGGCACGCAGGACGATCATGCCAGACGCATCGCGCGCATTCGCGAAGTCAGTAAATTGATGGGCAAGACGGTGGGCATTCTTGTCGACCTGCAAGGCCCCAAAATTCGTCTCGGAAAATTCGAAGAAGGTAAGGTCCGCCTTGAACCCGGCGCCGAATTCGAGATCACAACCGATACCTCAGTCGTCGGAAATGGGCAACGCGCCTGCACCGGCTATTCCCATTTCGCCAGCGACGTTCATCCTGGCGATAGAGTGCTGCTGGCCGATGGCACAGTGGAGCTTCGCGTAATCAAGACCGACGGCCTAAGCGCCCATCATGAAGTGGTCACTGGCGGTTGGATTGGCGACAACAAAGGCATTAACCTTCCCGGTGTGGCCGTAAGCGCCCCGTCGCTTACCAAGAAAGACATGTCCGATCTGGGTTTCTTCATTGGCCAGGATATCGACTTCATCGCTTTAAGCTTCGTCCGTAAACCGGCGGACTTAGTGCGCTTGCGACTTTACTTGGAAGAGAAAGAAAAATCCATCCCCATCATCGCCAAAATCGAAAAACCCGAAGCGGTGGAACAATTGAACGCCATTCTGGAAGAAACCGATGGCGTGATGGTGGCCCGCGGCGATCTGGGTGTGGAGATGGCCCTTGAACAAGTGCCTTCCATACAGAAGTCCATCATCGAACGCGCCCGCCAGCATGGAAAATTTGTCATCACCGCCACGCAGATGTTGGAGTCGATGATCGAAAATCCAGTGCCCACGCGCGCCGAAGTCAGCGACATTGCCAATGCAATTTATGACGGCACCGACGCCGTGATGTTGTCGGCGGAAACCGGGGCGGGAAAGTATCCGGTGGAAAGCGTGAAGATGATGGCCCGCATTTCCGTATCGGCCGAAGGCTCGCTGCATCATCAAGGTTTTAAGGAATTGGGGTTGAAGGCATCTCCTTCCATTGCGGAAATGATTGCCGATGGCGCATATCATACGGCGCGGACGGCGGGCGTCGCGGCTATCGTCGTATTCACTTCAACAGGCTCCACGGCTCGCCTAATCGCCCGCTATCGCCCACCGGTTCCGATTTATGCTTTCACAGGGTCGGACGCCGTAGCCAGACAATTGACGCCTGTTTACGGAGTGAGGGGAATTGTAGCTCCGATGGTCACCTCTACTGACGAGATGCTTGCGCAAATGGACCGCATGCTGCTTGATCGTGGTTGGATGAAGATTCGCGATCTGGTGGTGATGGTGGCCGGCCAACCAATTGGACGGCCCGGAACGACAAACCTGATGAAGCTCCACCGCGTCGGCGAATTACGCTAGCCGAAACCGTGAACATCGCGATATCAGAAAAGCTTATGTGTGCAAGCAGTTGGGCGACTCCCATTTACAATTTCAATTAAAGGGGTGCGCTCTTTTGCGCCGTCTGTTCCCCCAAATAGTTTAGATTAGAGGACGGAATGACTCTCGAAGGTGCGGTCCAATTATTCCGAATTCCATTAGCGGCTACTTGTTTTTCGATTCCTCGATCGAGCGTCTCCGCCTGCCGAGCCGCGCCAATTTGATCGCGACATAAGCGGCCCGCGCGGAATCATGACGAATCTTTTCGGTTTCAGCCAATAGCATTTCACTGACAACCGATACGTTCATCTTCTTCAAACGGGCATGATCGGTCTCCACGGGCAAGGCTCTTTGCGCGGCATATCGCCCAAGCACATCGGTGCTCATCATGCTTTTTGTATTTACGACGATATAATCCACCATGTCCGGCTTCGAATGATCGCGAATAGCCTGCAGGTGATCGGCGGCGGAAAAATGTTCGGTCTCGCCGGGCTGCCACATCAGATTGGTGAAGTACGCCGTAAGCGCCTTTGATTTCGTCATGGCTTCCGGAATTCCATCCACCAGCAAGTTGGGAATTACACTGGTGAATAAAGACCCCGGTCCCAAAGTGATTAAGTCAGCCTGCTCAATGGCGCGCAGCGTATCTTGGATGGGCTTGGGATGCCTGGGAACCAGATTGAGCCGCTTGATGCGAACGCTGCTGCGGCTGATGCGGGTCTCCCCAATAACCTTCTCCCCATTGTCAAGCGTCGCTTCGAGGATAACGTTGTCGGCCGTTGAAGGATAGATGCGCCCGGCTATGGCGAGGATTTCCGAAGCGAAGCGAACGGCATGCGCAAAATCTCCCGTAATGTTTGTCAAAGCCGCAAGGAACAGATTCCCGAAACTATGTCCCTTCAAGCCGGTGCCTTCCTGAAAGCGGTATTGAAACAAGCGGGAGAGCATGGCCTCATCTTCGGAAAGAGCCACCAAACAGTTACGGATATCTCCAGGAGGGAGGATATCGAAAGCGCGCCGCAATCGGCCGGAGCTGCCGCCGTCATCCGTTACCGTCACGATGGCGGTAATCTCGGCCACAGGGGGCCTGGGTTCGCTTCCGCCCGTAGGCAGCGCATAGCGCTTCAAGCCCTGCAGGAGTGTAGATAAGCCTGTACCTCCACCAATGGCGACGATACGCAGGGCTGATTTGTCAGTCATTATTTGTCTAGTTTGCGGCGGGCTTCGCCGCAAATAGTTCGCGCATGGGCTGAGATTGCAGAATTTCCTTGAAGTCCGGATCGTTTCTGGCGATGGCGCGATTGTTGGGGGCCAAGCCGATAGCGCGCGCCAAGTGCTGGCTGGAGCCAACAAGGTCTCCCTTAAGGCCCAGACAAAGAGCCAGTGCGTAGTGGTAGTGGTCGGCTGTATCCTTGGCTTGCACAGCGGCCCGAAGGTGCTTTTCCGCCTCATCAAGATTCGACTTCTGATTCATCAAGGACACTGCGAAATTGTACTTGTCCTCCGGAGTTTCAAGAGGCGCGGCCTCCCGTTGCAAGCGTTGCTCACACATCTTCACATGAAGCCGGGCCACATGCCCAATCTCAATGGAAGGTCCTTGTACGGCAATTTGAAACAGCTTTAAAGCCTCCGAAAAACTTCTGGCTTGGAAAAGCTTATTCGCTTTCTCAAATGTATCTTTTTGTTTTTGAACTTCGTTAGCTGCGGCCATGTTGTTAACTGAAGTATCCGCTAAGGTTCGTTTGGTTCCGGCGGATGCGTGGTTCAAGGTAACCTTTTTCGTTCCCAATTGTTTCCTAATAACCTTTGATGCTTTCTCAATAGTATGCCGCACCCCGGGGGTGTCTTGCTTGGTCTTGCTTTGCGCATGGGGAGCGGCTTTGGGCAAGGGGGCTTTCCGCTTCTCCGCATGGGCCATTTTCTTGGGCGGCGGCGCCTGTTTTTTTATGGGCTTACCCATCGCCTTGCCGCCGGCTGTCTTGGAAGGACTCTTTGCAAGTTTACTGGGCGAGCGTTTCCGTTTTGGGGATCTTTTCGTGGGTGGCATATAGTAAGCCGGAAAAAATTGTATTCCTGCGGTTTATCCCATATTTATTCGCAAATTGCAACTGGGGCGACACAACAATGCCACGGCTTGGAGGTTTGATGGAGTTATAACCTACTTGGAAGCTTCTTCATTGTCATCGTCAAACAAGTCTCCTCTTGAAACGCGTTCCCCTTTAAAAAACACAATTAAGCCGCGTTCGGTGGCGCTAATATCTTCAAGGGGATTCCCGTCGATGATCAATAGTGTCGCTTCGTAGCCGGTCCGGATATACCCGATGCGGTTGGATACCCCCAGCAGTTGGGCTCCATTGGAAGTTGCGGCCATCAATGCCTGGGTAGGCGTGAGACCGGCAGCGACCAACAATTGCATTTCACGGTGAACCGCCGGGCCATGAATTAAGGGAATATTCCCTGAATCAGTTCCGGTGACGATGGGCACTCCGGCGGCTGCGGCGCCGCGCAAGTTCGCAACGATTAATTCCTGATCGAAGGCTGGCCCCTTCTTTTCCTTGCCGGCATCCTTGGCGAGCGCTTTGCGCGTGGCGTCGAGCAATCCGCGTGGGGCCGATTGTTCAAATAAAGGACGGGAGAGTATGTCCATGTTCCCGGCGCGCAGGGCATTTACCGCATCGACAACAGCAATCGTGGGCGCGAAAAATATGTGGCGGCTGGCCATTAAGGCAAGATGTGCGTCACTGATCTTGTCGCGAATTGATCCGTGCTCAATTCCGCTTGCGCCAACTTTCAGCGCGTCATCAATATCCAAATCATCGCCGGTGTGGACGACCAGAGGCAGGCCATTGGCCTTCGCGCCATCGGCAATACCGGCCAGCACCAGGGTATCCATGCGGTTAAAGTGGAAGCTGCCGCCACCGGCTTCAAGGATCGCTTTAATGCCATTTACGCCTTGCGGTTTCAATTCCGCAACCATTCGGGCGGCCTCTTCGCGCGACTTGGGCAAGCGAAGCATAGAGTCTTCAATCTGCTTCCGCATGAATTCCGGAACGTTCTTAAAGTACTCAGTTCCGTGGCCGCCTTCGGTGGTGAACATAGGCCCTACGTAGAACAATTCTGTTCCGAGCTTTTCGCCGCTGCCGGTGAGTTTGGCCATGTACTGCATTAGTTCAAGCGAATCGCCGACACTTTTCACGGCGGTGACGCCAGAGTAGAGATAGGCGGCCAATTCGCGGGCCACTGATTTTCTGTAGGCTTTTGCGTCGGTCACAAACTTTTCGGGGATGCCGCCAGGGGCGCCTAGGTGAACGTGGGTGTCGATCAAGCCGGGAATAATAGTTTTGCCATAGGCTTCAATCGCGTCTGCCTTGACAGACTTTGGCTCCGGTCCATCGCCTTCCCAAATCTGTGCAATCTTGCCGTCCTTAATGAGCACGGCGCCTTTGGGAATTACCTTGCCATCGCCAGTGAATATGCGTGCTCCGCGAATGAGCCAATTATGGCTGCGGCGCAGCGACCGGCCTAATTGCTTGTTCTTGGCAATGTTGCCTTCAGACTTCACTTGATATGCGCCGAGCATGATGAATGGGACGAGAGCGGCAAGCAGCCACAGTTTTCCCGAGGTCTTGATCTTGTCTTCTTTTTCCCAGCGGAAAAGTTTGACCGCGAGGAAGGAGGCTATTCCGATTGTGGCAATCATTGCCACCAACGCGGTCCAATTTTGAAGCAGCGTCTCGTTCTTCACCAGAATTCCATCCAACCCAATCTTCAAATGGGAGGCGGGAAGAAATCCGGCTACTTTTTGCAACCACACCGGCATTGCTTCCACCGGAAACGTGGCTCCGCTAAGGAAGAGCATAGGCAGATACAACATCTGAATCACGATCTGGCTTTCCTGCATGGAGTTCACAACACTGGCGACAATCATGCCTAGCGCGCGGAATGCCATCACGGCGAAAATCATAAAGAAAGTCAGGGAGAGCCAACGTTCCGGCCACGGCATTCCGTAGACGAAGTGCGCCAGTAGAATAATGAGAGTGGCTGAGGGAATATAGTTCACGCAACCGGTGACCAGCGACGAAACAACGATAGGCGCGGCGGTTGTTGGCGCCACTTTATAGCGGCGCAGGATGCCCGACTCACGATCGGAAACAGCCCGGATGCCAGCGCCGAAAAATCCGTTTCCTAACACGCCGATGATCAATACGCTGGAAACCACCACGGTAATGGCGCCTCCCAATCCGCTGCCGTTTGCCTGCGCAAAAATGAAAAAGAACACCAACGGAAAAGCATAGCCGAAGAACAGCGCCATGCGGTCGCGCGAGGTCAGCTTAAGGTTGGTCAGAATATTTACGATGTATTTGTTCATTCGCGTAGCTTTTTGCCGGTCAACTGCAGGAAGACATCTTCCAGCGTTCCGCGCTTCAAATGGATGTCCACCAATTCCAGTCCCAATTGATCGATGTACTTCACCAATTCCACCATGGCCCGGGCCGGCTTTTTCGAGGCAATTTTTATACCTTTGCGATCCTCGCTGATGTCGATTTGATCGGCGCCAATTTCCGTCGGCAAATCTCCGGGAGGCAGAGGCTTTTCAATTTTGATCTCCACAATGGAGGCGCCAAGCGTTTCCGCCATCAATTGCTTTGGCGTGCCGTGGGCGATGATTTTTCCTGAGTCGATGATGGCGACGCGGTCGCACAACCGCTCCGCCTCTTCGATGTAGTGCGTGGTCAAAACGATGGAGCGCTTGTCGTCGCGCAGCTCTTGAATCAGTCCGTGGATCTCGAGGCGGATTTGCGGGTCAAGTCCCGTTGTGGGTTCGTCGAGAAAGATCAGTTGTGGATCGTTGATCATGGCCAACGCTATGTGCAAGCGCTGTTTTTGGCCGCCCGACAAAACGCTATAGAAGGCGTTACGCTTTTCGGTGAGTTGCAACCGGTCGAGCAGTTTATCGGCATTTACGGTATGCGAATAAAACGAGGAGAAGAGGGTCATGGCCTCAATCAGCTTGATCTTTTCGGGCAAATTGGTCGATTGCAGGCACACTCCGATGCGATCCTTCAACGCCTTGACGTCAACACCCGGATCGAAGCCCAGAACCTTCACGTTGCCCGAGGTACGCAGCCGCAGCCCTTCCAGGATTTCGACTGTAGTGGTTTTGCCGGCGCCATTTGGACCAAGCAAGCCAAACACTTCGCCGGGCTGCACTTCAAAACTAATACCGCCGACGGCTTCGAAATTCCCGTAAGATTTATGCAGTTTTTCAACCGAAATCGATGGCGTCATTTCTTACTAGCCGCCATCCAGCTTAGGTACTTCGAAATTGCGTCCAATTCTTTCCCCTTGTAATCCTTCAATGCGCCGGCATGAGTCCACAGAAGCGCCGGCGTAATACTGAGCACATCCTCCGGATTGAAACTCCGAAGCACTGGAGGCGCGCCTGTCATGTCAAAGATACGAACAGCCTGTGCGTTTCGTTCAGCAATAACTCCATTTAATGTTTCGCCATCTTTTGTCTTAATCACGGAAACGGTCTTTGGCTTTGCGTTGCGGAGTGTATTAGCAAGCTTCCGCGCAGGTTGTTTTGTTAAATCGGGACCCACGGCAACACCCACGCCGGCAATGCGATGGCAAATTGCGCAGCGGCGCTGGCGGGTTGAGTCGAAGAACAATTCGCGGCCGGACAGGACATCCGCGGGGCCTTCGGCGGTGCGAAGCAGAACCGGTTCCTGCCGCGGTTGCGAGCCGCTAGCTTCGCCGGTGACGTTTGACAGGCTCATAATATAATCTGTCACCGATTGAATCTCTGCTTCGGTGAGGCGGCCCTTCCAGGCCGGCATGGCGGTGTTGGGCACACCGTCGGTGGTAACTTTCACCAGATAATCGCGTGAGAATGTTCTGCCGCGCAACCGGGGCCCGCGCGAGGCCGCACCGCCCGAGCCGTGGCAATAACCAACGGCGCAGCTCTGCGCGAAAAGCTTTTCGCCTTGAACAACTGGAGCGGCCTGTGCGGCCATCAACAGAGCCAGTACGATCATTGCCCTTCCTCTGGAAGCGCGAAGACAAACACTGCCGACCCGGCTTTGAAATTTTCCGCCTCGGGCCAAAGCTGTGCCATCAAGCCGGCGAGTGCCGATCCAAATCCACTCGGAGTGGCAATGTACTGCCGTCCCTTCACCGCATAGGCAATGGAGCTGCCGCGATGGCCTGAACCGGTTTGGAAGTTCCAAAGTTTCTTGCCGGTTTTGGCATCCATGGCGAAGAAGTTTCCTTCGGGGTCTCCCGTAAAAAGCAAGTCGCCGGCAGTGGCAAGCACGGAAGCTAGCAGCAAATATTTATACTCAACGCCCCATTTCTTTTCGCCTGTTATGGGATCGTAAGCATCCAAGTGACTGCCTACGGAGCCCACTGGAGTGCGCTTCAAAGTAAATGTTCCGCCGAAGAATTCTTTTCCTTCCTGCGGCTTTTCTTCACGGGCAACCACTTCCTGGCACCACTCTTGCCCTGTCGTGTAGAAGAGTCCAGTGCGTGGCGAATAGGCGCCTTGGTTCCAACTGCGGCCGCCGCCAATCGACGGGCATATAATCTTCGCCTTGCCTACTTCGGGTTCGTTGCGGCCAATCAATTTCCCCTTGGCGTCGACGCCTTTGATCCAGTTAATATTGCGAGCCACTGGCCAAGCTGAAATAAATTCGCCGTTGACACGATCCAAAACAAACGTATAGCCGCCCTTGTTCACATTCAACAAGAGCTTACGCTTCACGCCCTTCACCTCGGCATCGAACAGAACGCATTCATAGGCAGCGTCCCAATCCCAAACATCATGCGGAACCTGTTGGAAATGCCATTTCAACTGGCCCGAATCCGCATCCAGGGCAACGATGCTATCGGTATACAAGTTGTCACCCTTGCGCGACCCGCCATAAAAATCGGCTGCCGGATTTCCTACGCCCCAATAGACAAGACCAAGATCCGCATCAAAGCTGCCGGTCATCCAAGTGGATCCACCGCCATATTTCCAGCTATCGCCCGACCATGTATCGGCCCCCTTTTCGCCGGGTCCGGGAATGGTCCAAAAGCGCCAAGCGTGGCGGCCTGTCTTCTGGTCGAATGCGTTGATATAACCGCGATGAGCCGAATCGCCGCCAGTGACGCCAACCAGCACTTTGTCTTTAGCGATGAGCGGCGCCGATGTGATGTTGCAACCGCACTGACCGGCATCCTCAACATTCACCTTCCACAACTCCTTGCCGGTTTTCTGATCCAGCGCTACGACGAAATTGTCGAGCGTACCAAAGAAAACGCGGCCGCCGGCTATGGCTACACCGCGGTTCCAAGGTCCGTAAAAAATGGTAAAGCCGGCGGGAAGCTGATAGTTGTAATGCCACAATTCCTTGCCCGTGACGGCATCAATGGCGAACACCTTGGCCTTGGATGTGATCAGGTACATCACTCCGTCAATAACAAGAGGCGTGGCCTGCAAGCCGCCATCAATTTCGCCTGGTTGAAACACCCACACCGGGACGAGCTTCTTTACGTTGGAAGCGTTGACTTGGTTCAGTTCGCTATAACGCCAAGCGCTGCGCTGGCCGCCGTAATGCGGCCAATCGTCCTTGGTGGCATGCTGCGCCAATAGCGTGGCGGAAACCCAAACAAGAGCTAAAAGCAGTTTCAATTTATGTTACCCCTGTTTTTGAAGAACTTGAATAGTGGCGCGGCAGAAGGCCGGCAAATCCTCGGGCTTGCGGCTGGTGACCAGATTTCGGTCCACCACTACTTCGGCATCGCTCCAATCAGCGCCGGCATTGGTGCAATCATCCTTGATGGCGAAGAAGCACGTTAGCTTGCGGCCCTTCAGCATGCGCGACGAACATAATACCCACGGCCCGTGACAAATAGCGGCTACCAGTTTGTTCTGCGCATCCATGTCATGTACGAACTGAGTTGCTTTAGGGTGGCGGCGAATATGATCGGGCGCAAATCCGCCTGGCACAACTACGCCATCGAAATTGGCCGGGTTCACTTCGTCATAAGACAAAGCCGCAATGCAAGGGTAACCCAGCTTGCTTGTGTAGGTCTTGCCCTTTTCCGCCCCAACTGTGACCACTTCCGCTCCAGCTTCCTGCAGCCGGTAGAGAGGGTACCAGACTTCCATTTCCTGGTAGACGTTATCCACCAGCAACGCAACGCGCTTGCCCTTAAGTTCCATAAGAACCTATTGTAGACTGCGCCCGTAGCGATTTGATTTAGCCAGCTTTTCAAAATGACGAAACATGATTGTAGTTGCTTCCGGCACGGGGTCCATATTCCCGCCCAGATAGGCGCCGGCGACACTGAGCGCGAAAGGCCGCTTGTCCAGATAAACAATGCCCGTTTCGCAGCGGACGCCAGTCAGTTCTCCAGGCTTGGCGGCCACACGAACGCCAACGGGAATCGCTGCGCGCATGTCGCCTTTCACTCGCGAGAGGATTTCCAACATCTCAGCGGAAGCAGCCTTGCCGATTACTTCGCCGCGATATAACTTCGCGGCAAGTGTAGCCATCTCAAGTGGTGTTGAAACATTTTCCTCATTGCGCGTGGCCGCCGCGATGTCGATCATTTTGCGCCGTAGACGAGTCTGTTTCAGTTGGGCGGAATCTAGCCAAGCGTTGACGCTGGCCATGCCCACAAGCCCGATCAGTGCGTTTGTCGAAGCATTGTCGCTTACTTCAATCATGGCCTCGATCAGTTGCCGAATGGTCATTTTGCCGGTTAATTGCGCGGCGGCTTTGAATCGCGGGCTGCTACCGACCAGACTTTTCTGATCAACGGACACTTCCTGATCCATCCGCAGCTTTCCTTGACCGATCTGGCGAAAAACCTCAATCATGATGGGGATCTTGATAGAACTAGCCTGAGGAAAAACAGTAGTGGCATTAATCGAAATTGTATGTCCGGTGGTGAGGTCAATGGCCGCGACGCCCAGCACGCCATCCAGATTGGCTGCAAGTTCCCGCAGGGCATGCAGGGTCTTCTCTTCCAGAAGCCCCTCCACTTGCGGAGTTTGGCCAAAGGCGGCCGACAGCAAAAAGAGTTCAATCAACAGGACCCGCATAGCATTCCATCTTAGCGGGTGGGCGACTCCTATACACTAAAGAAATCCATGCAGGATTTCGAAAAACTTGGAGCCTTCTATTTAGGCCGCACCGACAAGGGCACGCTTCTCTACGATTCAAAGGATCTGGTCACCCATGCCATTTGCGTGGGCATGACTGGGAGCGGCAAAACGGGCCTATGTATCAGCCTATTAGAGGAAGCCGCCATCGACGGTGTGCCGGCGATCGTGATTGACCCCAAGGGGGACTTGGCAAATCTCTTGCTCCAATTTCCTGATTTGAAGGGATCGGACTTTGAACCGTGGGTCGCCGATGAGGAAGCGCAACGCCAAGGTCTTTCCAAGGAACAGTTGGCGGCCAACACAGCCCAAAGTTGGAAAGACGGTCTCGCCCAATGGGGCGAAGACGGGGCGCGCATTCAACGACTGAAGGACTCCGCTGATTTTTCCATTTACACGCCAGGCAGTAGCGCTGGGCTTTCGGTTTCCGTGCTGCGCTCCTTCGATGCACCAACGCAGGAGACCCGCGACGACCGCGAAGCTTTTCGGGAACAGATCGCATCCACCGTTACTGCTTTACTTGGTTTGCTGCAGATCGATGCTGACCCACTGCAGAGCCGTGAGCATATTCTGATCTCCAAAATACTCGAAACGGCTTGGACGAAGGGGACCAATTTAGATCTGCCGGCGGTTATCGCTCAAATTCAAAAACCTCCGATTACGCGCATCGGCGTTATAGAATTGGATGCGTTCTTCCCGTCTAAAGATCGCTTCGCGCTTGCCGTTCAATTGAATAACCTGATTGCTTCCCCTGGGTTTGAGGCTTGGCTTGAAGGCGATCCGCTTGATGTGAAGTCGTTGCTTTATACGTCCAAGGGTAAGCCGCGCATTTCAATTTTCTCCATTGCGCATCTGAGTGATCCGGAACGGATGTTCTTCGTATCATTGTTGTTGAACCAAACGTTGAGTTGGATGCGAACACAACCAGGAACGTCGAGCCTGCGCGCCATAATCTACATGGACGAAATTTTCGGCTACTTCCCTCCGGTCGCTAACCCGCCATCGAAACAACCATTGCTTACCATGCTAAAGCAGGCGCGCGCGTTTGGCGTTGGCGTTGTGCTGGCAACGCAAAACCCAGTGGATTTGGATTACAAAGGGCTTTCCAATTGCGGCACGTGGTTGATTGGCCGGCTGCAAACTGAGCGCGATAAAGCAAGGTTGGTGGAAGGATTGGTGGGCGCGGCAACCGCATCGGGCGGCAAGGCTGACCCGGCTGCATTGGATAAACTGCTATCTTCCTTAG
>JAYVXT010000163.1:0-2368 GCA_043785065.1 Bryobacterales bacterium
CTGGAAGCCCGGCGGCAAGGCATGTTGCATAAACCGCCGGATAAACTCATCGGCCGTCACCGTCATCGTTTTGCACTTGTTCTGATGCCGGTCCCGGTAGTCCTTCGCATCGAACCGGTAGAAGCTCGACCGGGAAACACGGCCCAGCTCCATCATCCGTTCCACCGTTAGACCCCGGTCACCCTTCGCTGCTTCCTCGACTTTCCGGAAGACGGTGGATTCCCATTCAACGCCCGCAGGCCGATCTTGCGTTTCAGCCCGGCAATCCGGCATTCACTCCAGCGTTGCTTCCCGTTGCCCGGAAATACGTTCCCCGCCCCCTGACGGAACTTCCGGCCCTAGCGGTGCAGGACGTTCGGGTTGACCTCCAACGCCCTCGCCGCCTCGATAGTGTCCGGCGGTTGTGTTGGTTGATTATGCATTCCTATAAGTTGTTTTTTTCTAATCGTTTATCGATATAAAAAAAAGACATTTTGATTCGACATTCTTGTGGTAGTCTTTCGGGATGCGGACGCGGGCAACGATCAAAGGAGTATGGCCGCGTATCGTTGAGTGGGACCGTGAGGCACACTCACGCTGGTCCGAAAGACATCCAAGGCTATTGGCGTCCACTGATTCGGCATCTGAGTGGCTGTTCGATATCCTTTCTCATAACGCCTTTAATGTCATCTGCGCGCTGGTGGTTAGCGTGCTTTTAGTTACAGGTACAATTGATCGGACGGTTGTAGGCTCATTGGCACTGGCATGGCTGATTGCTATTCTATGGTTTGCTCGTTCTGCCTCAATCAAGAAACTCACCATTCCTACCAAATTGATTGCGCTATTGGCCTTCAGCGGAATACTGGCCGTACTTACAGGAAAGCTAGGCAAATGGTCAATCGCGGAATACCACCGCAATCAAACTACTACAATCCATCAATCAACTCAGCCTGTTTATCCGGCTTCAAAACCCATTCCGGAGCCATCAATTCAGCTTGCGCGTCCGCCGAGTGAGGCGATCTTTAAACCAAAGGTGATCTCAAAACCCGAGCCATATCCTTGGATCTCCTTTCAACCAGTAGGCGAAACGGTGGGTGAATCAACGAAGCTTGTTTTCGTAAATCTACAACTCATCGTTCAAGAGTATCCAACTGGGTCCCACCGCGACTTAGCTGTTTTGGCATCTCTCGATAATGTTCACGTATCGATAAAGGCACACCTCTTTGTAAAACCGACAGAGGCCGGCAGTCAGGGAATGACTTGTACCGTCGCAGAGATGAGGGCGTTGCAGTGGAACAATGACAATGCGGTGAATCAACCGATCGCCCGGATTAGATTAAGACCAGACGCAACAGTACTCGATGTTATGGTGTCCGCAAGGAATGGGTTCTGGAACGGAAACACCGTATTGTTTAATCGTGGAAACGGCAGGGTTGAGGGCGATCAATACATAGGCGGTAGGTTTGCGGATTCGTCCAAGCCGTCTATGTTAGCCCGTCGTATCACAGACGGTACCCATTCCTCACAAATCACCTACAACGCCAAGCCGCTAATCCTTTCCCATTCTCTTATCAATCAAGATCCTTTAGCACCTACCTATTCTGGCGACCGCCTATACGCGGCATGCGCTGATTTTATTTATAAATGAAAGCGCCCGTCAGCCCCTCAACAGTTCGGCCATCGTCCACGCCCGATCTGTAATCCCAGCAGCCATCGCCGGAGTCATCTTCAGTATTCTGTGGAGACGGCAGAAATTATAGTAGGCGAAGTGAATCGCCAGTGCTGCCTTGAGGTTGTCCCACTTCTTGCTGAACGCATAAGTCAAACGCGTGAGCCGCTAGCAGGCTTGAATGCCCTATTGCGGTTTACGGCCTCGATCCGGTGCACGCCCCACTCAATAGATTCCCCCCGCTCTCCCCCACTTTCATTCGTCGTCGTGAGCCGAAGGATCATCTGTAACTTGCTACCGATGGGGAGGCCTGTGGGTTCATTGAAGCCGTCCTTGGTGTCGTTGTTCCCTTCGCTGGCGTAGGGTTGCGCGATCACCATCAAAACGCGGCTGGCCGGGCTGAATTTGACTACGGCGCGGCCCCTGACGCCGACGCCCCAGATGTTGCCGTCCGGACCTACGCGGATGCCGCGGGACGCCTTGATTGGCACATCGGTCCAGGATTGCAGCACCTTTCCGTTCTTGCCGGCAACGACGCCGGTGGTCTCGCCGAAGTTCCATCCAGCGGGCATTTGAGCCCAATTCTTGACGAGTTGGTTGGGGAGCGGGGGGCCGGAAGTTAGCTCGGCCGAAGCTAGGGGGAGGGTGATGGCTAGAGCCAGAAGAAGGTGTCTGATCGGAGGGGGCGTATCGCAACCGCGTGACCCGAGTGAGCCGTGC
>JAYVXT010000164.1:0-7879 GCA_043785065.1 Bryobacterales bacterium
GCCCGGAATACTCTTCAAACCAAAATCGTTCGCCCCTCAAAAGGTGGACGATCTCGAATCGGTTCGAGTTGTTGTTTTTCAGTCGTGTCCTGCGGGTTGCCGAAGTGGAATCATTGAATAGACGGTGCAGGTTGGGGAACCGGCGCCGTCAACCTGGCAAATCAGGCGGACCGTTTTGTGGCGGTTTTTCAATTGAAGCAAATGCAGCCCGTTGGTGCGAAAAATTCAAAACAAGCGCTTCGCCACCCAGGCACAAGTGTCTCTATACGCCTGAATTTCTAAAGGCTGGACGTCTTATCCGTACGCGACTTGATCACTTCCAGGAACGCCCTGGCCGCATGGCTCAATGCACGCCGTGCCGGTTGCAGCAGGTAAATCTTCCGCTCAAGCGTTAGCTCCGGCACCTTCACTTCGCACAGAACACCGGCTTCGATTTCGTGCTCCACGCACATCTTCGGAAGGAACGCCACCCCTTGATTGCGCTGCACCAGAATACGAATCGTCTCCACCGTGGGCATCTCAACGTCCATATTCAACGCCACCTTCCGCCGTTGGAATTCGCGCAGCACCAGTTCCCTATAAGGTGAAAGAACGTTGTGGGCGATAAAAGTCTCCATCCCCAGTTCGGTAATGGATACTTCCTTACGCTGAGCGAAACGGTGCTGCGGGCTGACGACAAACGCCAGGTGATCCGTATAGATGATGGAACTTTCCAGGCGATCGTCGTTTGGATCGTAGCTGACCACGCCAAGCTCCAAATCCCCGTCGATCAGTTGGGCCGGAATTTTGCTCGAAAGGCTGCGTCTAACCTTAACCTTCACCTTTGGATAAAGCGTCCGGTATTGGATGATGTGCTGGATCATATACAGCGTTGTTGATTCGTTGGCGCCAATCACCAGTTGCCCTGCCGAATTGTCGCGCATCTCGGCCAAGGCATTGCCAAGGTCGCCCTCCAGCGTCTCGAAGCGGCGAGCGTACTCGAAGACGATCTTTCCGGCGTCGGTTAGAAGCAGCTCTTTGCCCGACCGGTCAATCAGCCGTTCCCCAAGTTCGGTCTCAAGGCGTTGAACTGCCAGGGAAATGGCGGGCTGAGTACGAAGAAGTTTCTCGGCTGCACGTGAGAAGGACTTCTCCTGAGCAACGGTCAAGAACACTCGGATTGCGTGCAGTTCCATGTTATATATCCGTTGAGGCCAATAAATATAGTTTATTGTAATTTTGGGATCGATTCAAGCTCGACCCCGATAACTTGGCGTTATCCCATAACTAGTACTTATTCGGATATCCAAAATTATAAATTTGCTATATCCTAATGGCAAAGTCATAATGATCATAAGCAGGACGGGCAGGAGCAACTGGCTTCCCTGATTCGTACTTGATTGGCAATACTCGCGGAGGCAATACCATGAGTCAGCGCGTATATATTTTCGATACGACGTTACGAGACGGCGAACAATCGCCGGGCTGTAGCATGACTGTGCCCGAGAAGCTTCGCATGGCTGCAAAGCTCGCGGACCTGGGTGTGGACATTATGGAGGCGGGATTCCCCATCGCATCCGAAGGCGACTTTGAAGCGGTTAAGGCCGTGGCGAAGGAGTTTCCTTGGGTGCAGGTGGCAGCTCTTGCGCGCTCCAATACAATTGACGTCGAACGAGCAGCCAAAGCTCTCGAGAATGCCAAACGTCCGCGCATTCATACCTTCATTGCAACTTCCGACATTCATCTTAAGTTTAAGTTGAATAAAAGTAGGGAACAGGTTCTTGAATCAGCAGTTAGAGCTGTTGAATTGGCTCGCCGCTACGCCGATGACGTAGAGTTTTCCGCCGAAGATGCCTCACGGACCGACATCGGTTATTTGACCGAAATTTCAAAGGCTGTAGTGGCCGCTGGCGCTCGCACAGTGAACCTTCCCGATACGGTTGGCTACTCTGTTCCTTCCGAATATGCGGAGATGATCAGTCACGTAGTGAAGGCTCTGGGCGACTCGGCCATTGTCAGCGTCCATTGCCATGATGATCTCGGCCTGGCAGTGGCCAACTCCCTTGCAGCAGTCCAGGCCGGGGCTCGTCAGATCGAGTGTACCATCAACGGAATCGGCGAACGGGCTGGTAATGCATCACTTGAAGAAGTGGTCATGTGCTTCAGGACTCGTCAGGACAAATTGCCTTTCACAACCGGCATTCAAACCGAGCATCTTTACTCCGCCAGCCAACTGCTAACCTCAATTATCACCTTCGGGCCACAACCCAACAAGGCCATTGTGGGGGATAATGCCTTTGCCCACGAAGCCGGCATTCATCAGGATGGATATCTGAAAGATAAGTCGACTTATGAGATCATTGATCCTAAGACGGTTGGTGTGCCTGAAGGTAAGTTGATTCTTGGCAAACATAGCGGTCGTCATGCTCTTAAATCACGTTGCGAAACATTGGGTTACGTATTGGATGTGAAGGAACTGGATCAGGTTTACGACGCCTTCTGTGCCCTCGCCGATCGCGTGAAAGGCATACGCAATGATCAAATTGCACAACTGTGCCAGGATCTGAAATTGACCGTGGCTAAATAGCCACAAGAATTGGAATCTATGAATCTGAATGTATTGACAGTTCCCGGAGACGGGATTGGCGTGGAAGTAACAACTGAAGCTGTTCGAGTTCTTGAATATGTCTGCAAAAAGTTCAACCATAACTTGAATGTTTCCGAAGCGCTCTTGGGAGGCGTTGCCATCCATAAGACAGGCGGCCCCTTCCCTGAAGAGACGCGCAAGCTGGCGCTTGAAGCGGATGCCACTTTGATGGGCGCGGTTGGACTTCCGGAGTTTGATAACTGGCCACCGGAAAAGCGACCGGAACGCGGTCTGTTGGGCATCCGTAAGACTCTTGGTGTGTTCGCCAATTTGCGTCCTATTAAAAGTTACCCTTCACTTCTTGATTCTTCCCCTTTGAAGAACCATCTGGTGGATGGCGTCGATATGATTATTGTCCGCGAACTGACCGGCGGCATCTACTACGGAACACCTCGCGGTATCACCGGTGAAGGCGGTGAAGAGCGCGGCACAAACACCATGACCTACACACGCGACGAAATTGCCCGCGTGACGCGAATGGCCTTCAACTTAGCGCGCAATCGCAGGAAGAAGGTAACGAGTGTGGATAAGTCCAATGTTCTTGAGACTTCCCAGCTATGGCGTCGAGTAGTTTGTGAAGTGGCTCCGGAATTCCCTGACGTGGAACTGGAACACATTCTAGTCGATAATTGCGCCATGCAATTGATTCTCCGGCCCAAACAGTTTGACGTTGTGGTGATGGAGAACATGTTTGGCGATATCCTTAGTGATGAGGGCGCGGTAATTGCCGGTTCCATCGGCATGCTGCCTTCAGCCTCCATCGGCGGCAAGAAACCGTCCGGAGCTTGGGTAGGTCTTTACGAGCCGGTTCATGGTTCGGCCCCGGATATTGCCGGGCAGAACAAAGCCAATCCGCTGGGCGCCATCGGCTCGGTTGCCGCGATGTTTGAGTATAGCTTTGGATTGATGGACGAAGCCAAGGCCGTCTATCAGGCAATGGAAACAGTTTTGAACAGCGGAAATACTACGGCCGATCTGAAGCCGAAAGGTACGCCCGCAACAACAGTACAAGTAGGAGAAGCCGTCTGTGCAGCAATCTAAGCCCCGTACGATCATCGAAAAAGTTTGGGATTCCCACGTAGTGGCCGAGCAGCCCGGTGCGCCGTCGCTGCTCTACATCGACTTCCATTTGGTGCACGAAGTCACGTCCCCCCAGGCCTTTGCGGGATTGCGCGATCGTGGACTGAAGGTTCGCCGTCCGCAGAATACGTTTGCCACCGTGGATCATTCCACGCCAACCACGCCGAAGAATCTTCCGATTGTGGATCAGATCGCGGCCACGCAGGTGGCCCAAATGGCGACCAACGCCGAGGAGTTTGGAATTCCATTCTTCGGATTCCATAACGAGAATAATGGCATTTGCCATGTCATCGGACCGGAGCAGGGTCTAACCCAGCCGGGCATGACTGTGGTTTGCGGCGATTCGCATACTGCCACGCACGGCGCGTTTGGCGCGCTGGCTTTCGGCATTGGCACCAGCGAAGTGGAAATGGTGCTGGCCACTCAAGTTCTGCTTCAGCGCAAGTCCAAAACCTACCAAGTGCATGTGGAAGGTGTCTTGAAGCCTGGCGTCGCGGCTAAGGATATCATCCTGGCGTTGATCAGCCGCATCGGAATCGGTGGCGGAACGGGCTGCGTGTTCGAGTTTACCGGCTCGGCCATCCGCTCCCTTTCCATGGAAGAACGGATGACCGTTTGCAATATGGCGATTGAAGCTGGCGCCCGCGCCGGAATGATTGCTCCCGACGATACGACTTATCAATATTTGGCTGGCCGCCGCTTTGTCCCGAAGGGCGCCGATTGGGATGCCGCCGTTGCCCGCTGGAAGCAATTACCAAGTGACGAAGGCGCGGTTTACGATCACAGCATCACCATCAACGCCGATGAATTGGAACCGATGATCACCTTCGGAACCAATCCGGGCCAGGGCATGGCTATTTCCGGCAACATTCCCGATCCCGCATCGATCACCGACAAGTTGGAGCGCGATTCGCTGGTGAAAGCGTTGAAGTATATGGACCTGCAACCAGGTCAAAAATTGGCCGGTCACCCGGTGAACGTTGTGTTCGTCGGCAGTTGCACCAATTCCCGTCTGAGCGATTTACGCGCGGCTGCCAGCGTAATGAAAGGCCGCAAAGTGAAAGAAGGCGTCCGCATGTTGGTAGTGCCTGGTTCACAACATATAAAGCGGCAGGCGCAGGCTGAAGGTCTGGATAAGATCTTTACTGACTCCGGAGCGGAATGGCGCGAGGCTGGGTGTTCCATGTGCATCGCGATGAATGGCGATCAGTTGGCTCCGGGTCAATATAGCGTTTCCACCTCGAATCGTAATTTTGAAGGGCGGCAGGGAAAGGGTGGTAGGACATTCCTGGCAAGCCCGATGACCGCCGCGGCCAGCGCAATAAATGGCGTAGTCACCGACGTCCGTACCTTAATGGGAGGCAAGTAATGAAGATTGATAGCCGCATAGTTTTGCTGCCGATGGATAATGTGGACACCGATCAAATTATTCCGGCCCGTTTCTTGAAGACGATTTCGAAGATCGGTTTAGGGGATCAGCTTTTCAACGATTGGCGCTATTTGGCCGATGGCTCCCCAAACCCTGACTTCGTTTTGAACAAGCCAGAATCGAAGGGTGCGGAGATTCTGTTAGCGGGGGACAACTTCGGTTGTGGATCGAGCCGCGAACATGCTCCGTGGGCTTTGACGCAGTTTGGATTCAAGGCTGTAATTTCCACTTCCTTCGCCGATATTTTCAAACAGAATTCCTTGAAGAACTCATTGCTGCCAATCGTGGTTTCGCGCGATTTGCATGCGAAGCTGTTGAAGCTCCGCACCGCCGATCAGGCAATGAAACTGCGGATCGATTTGGCTTCGCAGACCCTGACCATGCCCGATGGGGAGATTGTGCCATTTGAAGTGGATGCTTTCTCGAAGACCTGCATGCTTGAGGGTGTGGATGAGGTTGGTTACATTCTGAAGCAGATGCCGGCGATTGAGAATTTTGAAGCAGGCAGGTTGGGCGGGTTGAATACGCTGGCCTAGTAGTGGTTTTTTGGTAACATCTCGGTAGGAGCCTGCTATGGCTGTTTCTGCACCAGTTCGCCACATGACCGTTGAAGAGTTTCGGCAACTCGAAAAGCCGGTTGGTGATTTTGACTATGAACTCCATTTCGGAGAACTTGTTCAAGTGACTCGTCCCAAAAGGGGACACCATGTCATGCAGGACCATCTAACCCAATTGCTGAAGCAAGACTTGTGTGCACATGGCTACGTCTCGATGGAAATCGTATTTCGAATCCTCCCAGAGGGAGATATTCGGGCAGCTGACGTCGCGTTCGTCAGTTGGGCACGCTGGAATGCCGATAACCTGGAAAACGATTTGTTTGTTGCGCCGGAATTGGTGATCGAAATCCTTTCTCCTTCGAACACAGCTTCGGAAATGTATGAACGAGAAAAACTCTGTCTAGAAAATGGGTGCTTGCAATTCTGGACAGTCGATCTGAAGGAGCGCCATATTCGCGTAGCCACCAGGACTGAACCGGCCCGTTTCTATGGTCCGGATCAGGAAATCCCACTCACCGCTTTCGGCGGGACAAGCCTGAAGTTAAACGAAGTGTTTTCTAAACTCAATGCATCTTAGTCACATCCGTGGCTAGCCAATCCTTCAACTCTTTAGTCAATGACTGGAAGATCTGTGGATGAACCGCCGCCAGCGTACGCCGTTCCTGCGGGTCGGTCTTTACGTTGTAGAGGAACCTGTTTCCCCCTATGTCCAGCAGCTTGAAATCGCCTCGCATCGCCGCGTGCATGTTCACGTTTTCGATGGTGAAGGACCAGAAGACAGTACGCTCCGGGAGCTTTGCCTTGCCGGTCCAGGCGTCCATCACGTTGGCCCCGTCGACCTTCCACGCCGTGTCCGGCGTGCCTCCGGCGGCAGCCAATAGGGTAGGAAACACGTCGGTCATATGGATCACTTCCTCATTCGTGCGGCCCGCAGGCACATGGCCCGGCCAGCGCACGAAGGCCGGTTCCCGGATGCCGCCTTCTTCGAGGCTGCGCTTTTGTCCACGGTACGGCCGATTGGAGTCGTGATACGGTGACGCGCCTTTGTTGCCGGCCTCGAACGTGGCGCCATTGTCCGACGTGAAGACAACGATGGTGTCCTTGGCGAGGCCGAGTTGATCCAATGCAGCGATGACTCGGCCGATGGATTTATCAAGCCGAAAAATCATGGCGGCGTAGCGCGCGTTGTAGGGCTCCTTCGGATCGGTTTCGGCGAACTTACCTTTGAAGACTGCGACGTCCTCTTCTGGGGCTTCGATGGTGAAGTGCGGCTCAATAAACGCAAGGTACAGGAAGAAGGGATTGGCCCGATGGCGCTTCATGAAGGCGATGCCTTCGTCGGCCAGCAGGTCGGAACTATAGCCTGTAACGGGGACCTTATCCCGATTGCGGTAGAGTTCCTTGGGGTAGTGTTCCCAAGCGTGGCGTGCATCAAGATAACCGAAAGTTTCGTCGAAGCCTTGATCGAGCGGGTGAGTGAAACCGCCATCGGCTCGTACCCCATGATGCCATTTGCCAACCAATGCCGAACGGTAGCCAATGGGCTTCAAAGCTTCAGCCAAAGTCACTTCGCTTTCGGGCAGATCAGCGTTGTTGTTGATGACCCGGTTGTGGATCATATATTTGCCGGTGAGCAGACAGGCTCGAGAAGGCGCGCACAGTGGACAGGCTGTGTACCAACGATTGAAGATTGTCCCCTGGGCGGCGTAACGATCCAAGTTAGGCGTGCGGTAATCTTTGCGGCCATTGAAGCCGACGTCGCCCCAGCCTAAATCATCGGCGAATAGAAAAAGGAAGTTCGGCTTTCGCGTTTGAGGCTGGGCGGCGAGCGGGGCTGCGGCTAGAGTGGTTAGAAATGTCCGGCGGTTCATAGGTTAGCTTATTTGTTCTTGATTGCGTAGAGCGTTGTTTCGCTGCGCAAGTACATGGTTCCCTCAACCACTGCCGGGGTCGAGATGAATGATTGATCGGGCAGGGTATTGGTGGACAGGACCTCAAACTTCTCGCCCATTTTCAGAACCACCACATCTTCATTTTCAGTGGCAATGTACAGCTTGCCATTGACGCCTACGGGCGAGGATTTGAGGCTATAGGGTTTGGGCAGCCTCTGCTGCTGATAATAGGGCTTGCCGGTCTTCGCATCTAGGCAAGAGACCATTCCGGCGTCGGTGACAAAGTAGAGTCTTC
>JAYVXT010000165.1:0-23038 GCA_043785065.1 Bryobacterales bacterium
ACGGCGGTGGAGAACCGGAAAGTGGCGATGCGGAAGTTGATGGACGGGAAGAAGGACATCCCTTGCATTGAGTGCGAGAAGCGTGTACCGCTGTGGGATGAGTTGGAGGAGTTGTTCGGCAGCGAGGAGACGCGGCGGAGGGTGTTGGAGTTACAGCAGGCCTCGGCGCTGGTGCTTTCGACTGCCAGCAAGGAGCGCACTCTGGTTGGCGATGTGATATCGACCGTTTCATTGGCGGACCAGATTGCGCGCGAGATTACGGTTGGCGACAACGGCATCGATATGGAGATTCAGTTCCGTCATGACGATGGCACGGCCAGTGCGAAGAAGTTGTATCTGCAATTGAAGTCCGGCGATTCGCACTTGCGCAAGCGGGGCGATGATGTGGAGGTTTTCGCCGTGAAACCGCGGCATGCCAGGTTTTGGATGGAGCATGAGTATCCGGTGATGCTGGTGGTGCGCGGGTCGGATGGAGTGGTGCGGTGGATGGAGGTTCGGGACTGGTTGATCGCGGCTACGGAGAACGGGAAGAAGCCGGTTAAGCAGATTGAGTTTGATGGAGAGCGGCTGGATGTGATGGCGGTGAGGCGGTGGCGGGAGCGGGTATTGCTGGTCAGGCCCAATTGATGTTGGATGCACGCAAATAAGAACATTGTCTAGACTCCGGATTTGGTTGCTCGGGTTCCGTTGGACTCACGAAGTTTCAGGAGAAGTGGGGTTCCCGCTTGAAAAGCTCTAACCGGTTCGCTTACGGGGGTAAATTTCATTGGGCGGTAGACATGGTGTCCGGTTCCTGTGTCTTTCATTGATTGCCGCCGATTCACGCGGATTCACGCGGATAAGAACCTTGCATGAACTCAGGATTTGGTTGCTCGGTTTTCGTTGGACTAAAAAGCTGTAAAAGTGTCAACAAGAAGCCTAACAAACTAACAAACAAGCGCAAAACTTTGGCGAACCGCCATATTGTTTCTTAGCTGCATTCCGCCGCGCCGAAGCGGGCTTTGCGCTAACTAACTTAGCGGAACGTTTCTTGCACCGTGCAGAATCCGAATGATAGTTGCTGGCCGCGATGCCGGATCTTAAACTATGCTGTACTTTGCATCTCGGGAAAGTGTCCAAGCTCCAGATTTCGAAGAGGTCTTCCCCGGCTTGGGGGCGAGACGAAATCGTTTCACTTTTCTTGAGGAGTCCAGGCTAGCTTCCTGGCTGCCATTGTGGCGCGAACTTGATCCTCACCTTCAAGATCGCCGCGGAGCGATGCGGCGTAGCCCTCTTCTATCCGAGCTCCTATTAGGGCTTTATTGGAGACAAGCCACGATTCGTGATCGTGGAGAAGCCTGATTGCATGTTCGACGTATGCTTGTGCGGAGGGGTATGGCCCGTCTTGCCGGATGTCCCCTTCGATTAGGGCTTCGGTTTCCGGCTTCAGTTCGATGGTCATAATTGAAGCGTATCTTGCGCCAGGGTATGAGTCAAGCGAGGAAGAGGAACTGGCTATTTTCAATGCCGCCGTCCGTATTGAGACTAGAAAGCGTTCCGAGGCGCGGAGATCATCGATTGGTCTGAAGCTACGCTGGGATTTTTTCCAGTGCCTGGGAAATTGTTTCGTAGGATGGACGGTCACTCGAATTGATCGGGATTACAAAATCCGCGCATCGTTGAACGATTTTCCGGGCTTCGGAACTCCAAATTTCAGCCTTCGTCTCGATTGCGACGCGCCTCCATTTGCCGAATCTTGTGCCTGCCAAATCGCTGGCTTTGAATCCGAATCTTTCGGCAGCCGCCAGAGCGCCCGCCGATGGATTCAAAACAGATATTCCCGTTGGTTGGCCGGTCTTAGGGGAAACAAGAAAGTCAAAGGTCCATTGCTTGATGGTCCCATCAACCTTCACTTTTTGAGTTACCTTGGCCCGATTCTTACCCCATCGTCGAAGGAGTGCAACGATCTCGGTTTCCAGCGGTTCTTCTTGGACCATTGGAACGTGTTCCAGTAGGTTAGTCATCGCAAGAGCCGAAGACATGCCGATTGAATATGCTTTGGCCGCCAAATCGCCAATCTTAGCACCAGTCTGGAACATTTCCTCACTGTAGGATATGCCGAAACGGCTCGCGATCATAGTAAGTCCGCGCTCAACAGAAGGAGTGACTTTCATGCCTTGAAGGATTAGCTCATTGATAGCCTTCCCTCCATCATGAATCCAAAAATAATCAGCAGCTCTGGGCTCAACAAAGACTTCAACCCATCTCCGGTCTATAGTCTCAAAAGGGAGGCTGATCACGCACATGTCGTTGATTTGCTCAACGCTTATGTGGGTTGCCAGATGCGCAGCTAGAGCACTCTTAATCGAATGGCAGTTTGTGTGGCTCATGTCTTCCCTCCTTTTTTAATTGTCATTCAGCAGTTCAAAGCCGCCTAGGATAAACTCACGAATCGTTTTCGAATTAAATTTGGGCAAACATTCTTTTGCCAATCCAGTTTTTGCCTTCTAAACATGCTGGCCCCATCTCTTGCAATTGTGTTGCTTGCCACGATGGTCTTCAACTCTTAATTCCCAATCAATACCATCAATTCGCTGGTCATTGAGTAAAGTCGCCATCGCCCATGAGACGGGCATGTCGGCACGCCGGACCCTGATCACAATCCTGACGTAGTCGGAGCGCCCACGAATGCTAGCTCTTGCGGCAAAATTCCCGCCGTTTTCTGACAGGAATTCCTCGAGTGATCCGAAAGAAAAATCGATCTTCTTTGCAGCGCGACGTACATGCTCTTGGGGACTGGACGATTCCCTTGCCATTGCAAATTACGCTCGATTGTATCAGGTATGTAGGGATTCGTGGTTGACATTTCATTGCAATTTTGCAAAGGCTGCGAACACACGGAGCATGGCCCGTTCTTGTGTTGCCATGTTTTTATGGCAGGGAGCGGCCGGAACTGGACGGGCATTCGGCTGTGCTATTGCGGGATTGGCTCGCGGCAGGCGTCAGGAGATGAGACGAAGGTGTGAAGTCGATTGAGTTTGAGCCGGAGCGGCGGGAACGGGTATTGGGGGCCACGCCCAATTGATGCCTAATTACTTTAGCGAAACGCTTCTTGCACAGTGCAGGATCCGAATGATCTTTACTGGCCGAGATGACGGATCGTAAACGATGATGTACTTTGCATAGCGGGGCAGGATATAAAAGCGTAACGGGAGCGCCGTCAGATCCTTACGAATGTGGCCGCAGATTGGGGCATGGCCAATGAATGCGAAGGCATCCTAAATCGCTTCTTCGACTTGATTAACGGCGGCGGTTTGCGGATGAGACGAAATCGTTTCACTTTCCTTGAGAGGTCCAAGCTAGTTTCTTGGCTGACATGTCAGCGCGAACTTGATCTTCGCCGGCAAGATCGCCGCGGAGCGATGCGGCGTAGCCCTCTTCTAACTGTGCCTTTATTAGGGCTTTATTGGAGACAAGCCAGGATTCCTGATCGTGGAGAAGCCTGATTGCATGTTCAACATACGCTTGCGCGGAGGGATATGGCCCGTCTTGCCGGATGTCCCCTTGGATTAGGGCTTCGGTTTCCGGCTTCAGTTCGATGGTCATGATTGAAGCGTAACTTGCGCCAGGGGTTGAGTCAAGCGAGCAAGAAGCACGTTTGTAAGTGTCACGGAAACTTTGACCTGGGCTTGGGCTTGCTCCAGGTGCTGGGCGGTGCGCTTCAACGCTTCGGCTTTGCCTTTCACGCCGTGGGTTGCGCCAGCATCAAATGGTGGAGAGTTTGAATTTCCCGCCGGGTTTGACGAGGAGGGATTTTGCAATAAGGCCTATGCTGATACAGTATCAGACATGCGGGGGGCGGCTACACAAAACGCGCGAATCTGGCTTCCAAGTAGGGCAGACAGCGGCTTGAAAATCCGCTGAGAACGCAAACAGAAAGAAAACAGATGCAACGCGTTTTAGAACAGCGGCGCAATATAGAGGACACTGTCCGGCTTCGGTACAACTGCTGCCCATCAGGCGAATCCACCAATAGGTGTATTCCATGGGATCTTGCCGCCCCTGGGAGAGTTCCACGACGCAACGCCCACTAATCGTCATGATCGACTTCAAGGAAAAAAACAAGACCATTAGTATAACGATGAGCCAGATCGAAAAAACATTCGGCAAAGGCTCCATCGTCCGATTGGGAGCGCGCGATGCGTTGATTCCCGTTTCCGTTATTCCGACCGGTTCCATTTCGCTGGATAATGCGCTCGGCGTAGGCGGATTGCCGCGTGGGCGGATCATCGAAATCTTCGGACCGGAATCGAGCGGCAAGACTACGGTTGCTTTAACCGTAATTGCCCAAGCCCAGAAAATGGGCGGCGCGGCTGCCTTCATTGATGTGGAACATGCCCTGGACCCAATTTATGCCGGCAAGCTGGGTGTGGATACGGATAATCTACTGGTTTCGCAACCGGACCATGCAGAACAGGCTCTTGAGATCGCCAATACGCTGATCGCTTCCGGCGCGATTGACATCCTGGTGCTGGATTCAGTAGCAGCGCTTGTGCCGAAGTCGGAACTGGAAGGCGATATGGGCGATGCATCAATGGGTCTCCAAGCCCGATTGATGTCCCAGGCCATGCGAAAGCTTACCGGGGTATGTTCGAAGACAAACACTTGTCTGATTTTCATCAACCAGATACGGGAAAAGATTGGGGTGATGTTTGGAAGCCCGGAGACGACTTCGGGCGGCCGCGCGTTGAAGTTTTTTTCAACCGTGAGGCTGGACATCCGGCGGCTGGCGGCGATTAAAGATGGCGAGATGATCGTTGGCAACCGGACAAAAGTGAAGGTGGTGAAGAACAAAGTGGCTCCGCCGTTTCGCGAAATTGAGTTCGACATTCTGTATGGCCAGGGTATTTCCCGTGAAGGCGACATATTGGATTTTGGTGTGGCGCAGGGGCTTGTTGAAAAGAGCGGGTCCTGGTATAGCTATCGTGGGGAGCGGATTGGCCAAGGGCGGGAAAATGCCCGGCAGTTCTTGCGTGACAATGAAGAGGCAATGGTGCGCTTGGATGCCGATCTGCGAGCGGCATTGAGTCTGCCGCAAGCGCATGAGCAGGAACTGGCCGTAGCCGCCGCCAGCTAATGCCGTCAAGATTTGAATGAAATGGGTAGGCCTCCCGCAACCCGGGGGGTCTGCCTCTGCCGCTTTGAATTTAGAGCTACCGTGCGCGATAACGCTGCCACGCTTCCAGCAGATCTTTACCCTTGACTCGTATCGTCTGCGAATCCAAAGCCTCAACTCCGGCGCGGGCCTCCGCGTCAAGTCCCAGAGTATTGCGGGTAGTGTATTCGATTTCCAAGGTCACAGGGCTTGACACGCGATACGGCTTCACTTTGCCGATTAGATCGATACTGCGCCGCGCTTTTTGATTTATCAATTCACGGGCGGCGGGCGCGGACAAGCTGATGCATGCATAGCGGGCCAACCCTTCTTTCACCACCGCTAATTCAGCATCCGGAACAATCCCGTGCAACTCATCCGCCGCTGCCTGGTCGCCGCTTAGAAAGATAATAGGGATGCCAAAGTGTCCGGCCATGGCCGCAATCACATCGATTTCGCCCACGGGCTTGCCATTCAGTTTCATCAATTGAATGCCCAGCGACGAGTAGGAATGCGCCATTACGCCGCCCTTCACGTTGGCCTTGCTGTGCTGTCCGAGGTAGGCCACCGCCGACCATCCGCGTTCCATCAGCATGGATGCGTTCAGCGCGCCCATTACCAGTTTGGCTTTTGGATGGATCGTCAAGGTGGAAAGTGTTTGACTGCCGTCGTGGCCGTCCCAAACCACCACCTCATCGGCGCCGCCGCCCAGGAATCCTTCCACGGCGGCATTGATTTCCCCGGTGAGCAGTTGACGGAGTTCGGTATCTCTGGGCTCGGTTTGGTCTTGGCGGCAGATGCCGCCCACGCCTTCAGCATCAGTAATCAGGAAGACCGTTTTCTTTTGGGCTTGCGCCGAGGCGGTTATAAGGATGATGAGGAAAAGGTAAGGGAGGCGCATCTGTAAATTATCCACCAACCCGCACCGCATTTACGGCTTGATCACTTTGACAACATAGTAGTTGATCGATTTGGGCACCTCTTTAAACCAATGCGGCGTACCCGCGGGAATGGTGATCACATCGCCTTTGCTCAAGTGATGGGTCACTCCGCCTTCGATGTTGGTTCCGGCCCACTGCAACGGCTTGGTCTGCTTGCCACCCACCATTTTGCCGCCGGTAACAAAGGTTGCTTCGCCATCGATCACATGGAAAATATCGGTTTCCTTCTCGTGCACTTCCACCTGGCCGGCGGCAGTCCGCTGATTGGCGGAAACGCTATAATCGGGGCCCTTGGCAATGGGGCCGCCTTTACCTGCGAATAAAGCATCAACTTTGCCGTGATCCACGTAAGTTGCCGGACCGCCTGTTTCGGCGGCAATCAAGATCGCGGAGGCGGTAAAGCCGGCGAAGGCTAACAAGCTTTTCAATCGAGTTCGTTTCATGAGCTCGATTGTATCAACTCAAACCATGGCTTGGGGAAAGGGGAACAATTTTCTTCGGCAGTCACGAGCTTGAATTGAAGTGCTGGATAACCGAACTAAAGTGACGCGCGGCCCTGGTTCATTGTATAGTTTGCTAGGGTCCTTTCTTGGCCCCAGGACGAATGGAGTTTATCTTTAATGCATAGAATTATTATCTTCAACGGCTGCCAAGTTGGGCGGATCATTGCTATCGCCGCGGGGTTAGCGGTAATTGCGCAGGCGCAGCAGCCACAGCCGGAAGCCGGCAAGAAAGGGGAGCGCAAAGCGGGGCCACGCGACATGTCCAAAATTGTGCCGCCGCTTGAGGAAACCGGATTCGTTCCCATTTTTGACGGCAAGACACTAAAGGGCTGGGAAGGCGATGCGGACTTCTTTCGCGTGGAAAACGGAACCATTATCGGGCAAACGTTAACGGACAAGCAGCCCAAGCAGAACACCTTTTTGATATGGCGCGGCGGGCGCCCAGCGAACTTTGAACTAAGGATGGATTACAAGTTAACCGGCAACAACAGCGGCATTCAAATTCGCAGCGAGGAATTGCCGGATTTCAAGTTTGGCATGAAGGGATATCAGGCGGACATGGATGGCGAGCAAATGTTCACGGGCCAGTGGTATGAGGAGCGCGGACGCGGATTCCTGGCGCTGCGCGGGCAACTGAGCTATATCGGCGAAGGCAAGAAGCCGGCGGTGATGGCATCGCTGGGTGATAATACGGCGTTGAAGGCCCTGATTCATGCCGATAATTGGAACACGCTGCACTTGATCGCCGATGGCAACAAGCTGATTCAGATTTTGAACGGTCAAGTGATGAGCATGATCATAGACGACGATAAGGTTGGACGAAAGTTGGAAGGCTTGATTGGGATTCAGTGCCACGTTGGGCCTCCGATGAAGATAGAAATCAGGAATATCCGGATTAAGCAGTAAGTGTTTTTTCGAAAGACTTCCACGACGTGGCTATTTCCGGCGGCTTCGAGTACCATTTCGACGGCCGCCGATAGCACTTGTTCATGCAAATGGGTGAGAGGCGCATTGGCCCCCATGGCCGCGGCTTCACTTAGCATAAGACGCACGTCCTTCAAATGCTGAGCCAGTCGCGCATCCGGAGCCATACCCGAGCCCCGCTATTTAGCCGGTTATCTTGCTGGTCACAACAAACGGAAGTTGACTTGGATCGTCACTTGCACGTTGGTATCTTCACCGTTCTTTTGACCTGGCTTGAAGCGCCACTGCTTCACGGCTTCGATGGCCTTTTCGTCCAGGCGAGGGTCGAGGCTTTTCTTCACCACTATTTGGCCGGCTATTCCCTCTTTAGTAACTACAAGACCAAGAACCACAAGTCCTTCAATCTTGTCGTCCTTGGCGGAAGGTTCATAGGACGGCTCCACCTTGTAAATCAGTTTCGGCGCGGAAACGTTGGGGCTCACCTTATCCGCTTGTTGCGCGAAGGCCGTATAGTTAGTCATGTAAACCGCGCTCATTGTAAGTGCAATGCTGATGGCGGCGGTTAGGATGCGGGCGGCCCAAGTGGACAGCGCGGGTTTGGGGTTAGTTAGTTTCATTACACGTTCCTCTAGACGATCACAATCAAACAGGCCGAGGCCAACGATAGCATTCGCATCGGGCCGTTGTGTCAATAGGCGGGCGGCGTCAACCAATCGCTCGACGTAGAGTGGCATCGCTTCGGAAGCCAGTTCGTCGGCCGCCAGTTCGCGCATGGCGGCCATTTGTTTGTAGGCCACGCGAACGGCGGGATGGAAGCGCACGGGCGCGGTGAGGATCAGCAGCGCCAAGTTCCAGGCATAGTCGTTACGCCGCCAATGCCCTTGTTCGTGGGCGATCACCGCGGCAATGGTTTCCTTGTTGGCGGCGCTTGCAAATCCCCGGGGCAGAATGATGAGCGGGTGACGGACACCAAAGGTCACCGGGGTGGAGACCGCATCACTGAGCGACACGTTGCGGGCGAAAGGCTCGGCGGTGGCGCGCAGGCGCCGCACGTGGCGCAGGCTTGTCCAGAGACGGAACCATATATAGAAGACGTAGGAGCCATAGGTGGCGCTGATCCAACCCGCGACGCGCCGGGCAACTTCGCCTCCAACGGCGCGTTGGACATCCACGCTGATTACCGCGGCGCCTTTCAGGACAACAGGAAATTTCGCCGGTATTGCCGGAGTTAGAACACATAGCAGAAGCGCCGCGACCCATAATATGTAACGGTAATGCGGTCCGGCGCGGCGCAAAAGAAAATCGGCAATCGCGGCCGCAAGCAGGATCAGGATAGGTTGCCAAATGGCATCGGCAAGGTAGCGCAGCAGGGCGGCGTCAATTCGTTCCATGGGGCTCCTTGCGGGCGGCGCGTTGTAATTTGGCAAGCTTTTCCGGAGTCAGATGTTTGGTTTCCAGAAGGCCTAAAACTAACTCTTCGGCCGAGCCCCCAAACATGCGGTTGATGAGATCGGTCAAGGTGTGGCCGCGTGCTTCGGTCTTCGATTCGGTGGCTTGATAGACATAGGCGCGCTCCACAAGATTGCGCTTTGTTTTGCCCTTCTTTTCGAGCAAGTTGAGCATAGTTTGGATAGTGGTATAAGCGGGCGCCGACTGGCCTGGCATGCGCCGCCGAACGTCTTCCACAGTGGCCGGACCCTCGGCCCAAAGGATTTTCATGATCTCCAGTTCCAGCGGGGTTAGTTGTGTGGATGCCTTGCGAGCCATTCGTCTCCTAAACAATTAGGAGTATGCGGCACGGTGAACTATTTTGTCAACTAAATTTTTTCCGGAGAGAGTGTAAGAGGCCCATTCATCCCGTTACACTATTAGCGATGAACACATTTATCCGCCCAGTGAGCCTTATGCTCGCACTGATGACTATTGGCTTCGCGCAAACCAGCCCGTTCGTAGGCCGTTGGGATATGACGATTCAGCCGCAAAACGGGTCTGCCTATCCGCAGTGGCTGGAATTGGTGGAGAAGAACGGCGCGCTTGAAGGGCGCTATCAGCCTCGGGGCGGAGCGGCGCGTCCGGTTGTGGCGTCGAAGATGATGGGTGGCCACTTGATTCTGACCCTCGCCGCAGCGGCGCGTGGCGAGGCTGTGACTTGGGACCTGACCGCCGCTGGGGATAAGCTGAGCGGGGTTGAAAAGCTGGGTGAAGCGGCAGGACCGCAAGTGGCGGGCGTTCGCGCTCCGGAATTGAAGCGGCCGATGCCCAAAACCTGGAACAAACCCAAAGCCATTTTTAATGGGAAGGATCTGACTGGATGGGAGCCCATGGGAACCGCGCCCAACAAATGGGTGGCGCGCCAAGAGGAGTTGGTGAACGACAATCCGGAAGTGGCGGGGCAGGGCAATTCCAGGGCGGCCAACCTGAAAACCACGGGGAAGTTTCAGGATTTCAAATTGCATATCGAAGTGAACTGCCCGGAACACGGCAACAGCGGCATCTATTTGCGCGGACGCTATGAGATTCAGGTGGGCACGGAAGGCGGGACCATTCCCTCGCATGAGATGGGGGCCGTTTATGGACATTTTGCACCGGCGAGCCCGGGCAAAAAGTTGGGCGAGTGGACCAGCTTTGATATCACTTTCGTGGGGCGGTACTTGACGGTTGTGCGCGATGGAGTAAAGATTCACGACAACGTGGAAGTACCTGGACCAACCGGCGGCGCGTTGGATAGCAACGAAAGCGCAGCGGGGCCATTCTTCCTGCAAGGGGATCATCACGGGGTAATTCGCTATCGCAACATCACGCTGCAGGAGCCGAAGAAGTAACTTCGCAAGGAGGACGCGCACCATGCCGGCCGCGGAGAATGAAAACCAACGTCATCTTCTATACGGGCTTACTTGGTTTCAAGAACGCCGCTTGGGGCGGGACGAATTCACGTGTGTGAATCGGGATGCTGCCGGCATCTATATATCTATGCCAAGGCGGACAAGGAAAAGGTCAAGCATGGGTAGGCGTGGAAGATGCGCGGCGGTTGCATGGCGAATATGTAACCAAGGGAGTCAAGTCAAGATCCGGATGTAGCCGACTAATTTCCATTGGGCGCTTGAGTTTCATGTGGAGGATCCTGAAGGCAACGTAATAGCTAATCGGGGGGAGGCAGAGGAACTTCTCAATGGCTTCAGGTTCAAAGCATCTTGGCTATCCGGCTGCCCCTCCTACATGCTATCGGCGGGCGCGCACCGGGTCAATTGTGAATCCAACGGCGTTGCTAAATCCCGACGGCGTTACCACAAACACGTTGGCAAGCCCCAGGGGCGCATCGATTGCAATCGTAAAAGTCGCCAACACCACGGTTGCGCTTGTCAGCAAGTTTTCAATGGTGACGCCCGGGATTGGACCAATCGTAGCGCCCGCTAAATTGTTTCCGGATAGCGCAACGGTAATGCTAGCCCCCTGGCTGGCATTCGACGGGGAGATGCCTGTAAGCACTGCATTTGACGGAGCTCCAATTACTTGGAATATCACCGCGTTGCTTGAACCATTCGCAGTAGTCACGGTGACGTTGCGAAGCCCGATTGAGGCCCCGGCGGCTATCATGAAATTGGCTGTGATTTGATTGGCCGACGCCACCACGTTGTTGAAAGCGATGCCGCCGATGTTATCAATCGTTGCGCCGCTTAAGTTCGCACCAGTGATCGTGACTGGTACGGTGGTTCCAGCTACGCCGCTAGGCGGTGTGATGGCGAATAGAGACGGCACTAAGGTTGTGAAGGTGAATGTTATGGGGTTGCTTACACCATTCGGAGTCGTCACAAGCACGGCCCGCGCACCAAGTGTGGCAGTTGGATCTACGCTGAACGTTGCTGTAATTTGATTTGGCGATACGGACATATTGCTGATCGTGAGGCCGACTATGGGCGTTATCACTGCGCCCGTCAGGTTGGATCCGCTGATTAATACGGGCAAGGCCGCGCCCACGGGGGCGCTTGGCGGATTGATACCTGTTAGAACCGGACCCGAGGGAGCGGGAGGCAATGAGGTATCGAAAGAAAGACTGTTACTCTGCCCGGCTGACGTTAATACGCTGAAGGCGCAGCGCCTGCCCGGAGCCGCGGAAATGGAGAACAGCGCCAGGATCTGATTGTTACTGACAATGTTGATGTTCGAGACGGAGAGGCCGGAGCAGGCCAGAAGAATCGCCGTACCGGGTTGGAAGTTAGTCCCGGCTATATTGACACTTATGGTGGAACCTGCCGCGCCGCCCGACGGCGTTACTGAGGTCAGCGCCGGAGGTCCGGCAATGGGGTTATTCACGGTGAACGTTACGGGATTGCTCACTCCATTGGCCGTACTGGCGTTAAGGGTGTAAGTTCCAGGCGCGGACGCAAACAGTACGGCGGAGATGGAGGTGGCGTTGGAACTAACTCCGCTAGCTATTAAGCCGGCGCTTGTATTAAGAGTGGCCCCACCGAGGTTATTGCCGCTGAGAATCACCGGGACAGCGGATCCTGTTACACCACTGGGCGGATTGATTCCGGTTAAAACCGGAGGGCCGGCGTTGATATTGAAGCTAAGCGGGTTACTTACCCCGCCCACGGTGTTTGCCACAACACTTACAGGGCCTGAGGGCGCAACGGACGGAATGTTGAAAATTGCGTTGATGGTGGTGGCGCTAGAGGTAAGGTTACTGACCACAATGCCCCCACCTACGGTCAGTGAGGCGAGCGTGAGGTTGTTGCCGGTTATAGTTACGGGGACGCTTAGCCCGGCATTTCCACCTGGAGGATTGATATTGGTCAGAATAGGCGCAACAGATCCGATGGTGAAGGGAAACGCATTACTTATGCCGCCCGCGGTACTGACTGTGATCAACTGTGGCCCTAATGGTGCACCTGGCAAGATGGTGAAAGTGGCGGATATATACGAAGGATTCGCCGTCACTCCGGATGCGGTAATGTAGGGGCCGGCATTTATGGTGGCGCGGTCCAGATTGAATCCGAGAATAGTGACTCCAAGGGTTGAGTTCAACAAACCGCTGGGCGGGAGGATCTGCGAGATCTGTGGAGGCGGCGCGGAGACAGTAAATGGGATGGGGCCACTGAATTCGCCTCCAGGAGAAACGACACCCAGGTCCATAGGACCCGTTGGGGCCGTTACCGAAATGCTGAGCGAAGCCGTGATGAGATTGGGCGTAGATAAAATGCTGTTTACCGTGACCCCTGGAATAGGTATGATTGTTGCGCCGGTAAGATTGAATCCGCTAATAAAGTATGCCGCCGAACTGCCTTGGTAGCCGATGGCTGAAGTAACTCCCGTCAAGACCGGGGTGGTTAGACTCATGGTGCAATAGCCGCCCTGATCGTTAGCCCAATTCTGCTGGATCATATAATCCTTGCCACCGAGCCGGACGTTGGCCAGGGATCCGTTGAGTAGTGTATATGTGTGGCCAAAAGTCCATTTGCACTTATCGGCGTTTTCCTCGCCGCGTGAGTCGTACCAGGCATCCAAATGAGGATCGGTAACGGCCTCGGACAATTCATGGGCGATGACGTTCACCATGGAATCGGCCGCCGCATTGTTGTTCGGGCTGCTTACGGTTTGAGCGGAGCAAAATCCCAGATTTTGGTTCTTTTTATTTGGAATAACTGCATACTTAATGTCTGTTGCTCCGATAGTGGTGCGATCGTGATAGCCGCAAAACCCGGAGGTTTCAATGATATTTGGGGCGATGAGTACAAAATAGACTGCGTTAGGGTCGGCTGGCATTCCCAGAACGTTGATCGCGTTTTGGAGGATAGTAACTACATTCGGGCCAATATTAGCAGCACCAAGAGATGGCAGACTGTCGACGACGGAAGTGGCGGGCACGAAGCTGACGGAATTACTGACGGCGGCGCCCCCAATCCCTTGCGTATAAGATGTGTTGATTCCGAAATAGGGCGATCCTCCGATGGAACTGGCGAAAGATTCCAAAATCATTCTGGAATTTATTTCGGCGAGGGCAGTCCAGTCGCCGTAGTAGATGTAATACATCTTAACGGTCCCCAACATCACTGGCCCGGTATGGTATGTGATTTGCGGCTGAAGAGCGCCCGAGATGCCGTTGCTTGCGGTGGACGGAGCCTTTGGATCGAGCGGAAGCAACTTACCCTGTTGCCCAGGGAGGATCGCAACGGAAATAAAGGCGGCGCACAGAATGCGGTTAACGGAAAACATATTGAAAAGCTCCTTAAGTGCGGAATTTCGGCGAGGTGGGGATATAGACGCATCCTTCGTACTAACCGTACTGGATATTACTCTTTTGTTGTTTTTCGTGTCACCACTAATACGATACGTAATAGAGTAGCTATAACATCTACGAGAGTAAGAGTACTCCTAAGTTTTCAGTGTTGTCAACAAGAAAGACCGTTTCTGCTAAGTTTTCTGGGGATGACGGAAGTGGGAGTACTAACCAGGAAAGTGCAAATACAAGTAAAGCGCAGTAGACTCGGCTACTTACTGTGTGGAAATCATTGCGATAGCGAAGAGTAACACTTTCAATGCGCCACCGGACAGTTACATTTCCTCGTCCACTTGCACGAAGCAACTCTCGAAAGCTTTGTCTAATATTTCGGGAGTCAATTCCCAATCGCGATTTTCGAAACGGATAATATCGATGGCGTGAGTTAGGACGTCCCGTGGGTGGCAACGGCGCTTGGCCTTCTTCGATTTACGGTATCGCCTGTCGATGAAATCCACGATTAGCTTGGGAGTGGTGGACAGATTCTGCGCTTCGGCGAACCGCCTGAAGATGGTGGCAAACTCAAAATCGTCGGGGCTCTTCATCAACATCTTGTATTGAATACGGCGAAGGAAGGCTTCATCTCCTAAGTCGTCCGGCTTCAAGTTGGTGGAAAAGACCAGGAAGACCTCAAAGGGAACATGCATCTTAGTTCCATTCTGGAAGCTTAAGAAATCGATGCGGCGTTCCATGGGAATAATCCAGCGGTTCAAGACCTCGGCCGGAGTAACTTTTTGGCGGCCAAAGTCATCAATGAGATAGATGCCGTTATTCGCTTTCATATGCAAAGGGGCATCGTAGGATTTTGCTTGCGCGTTGTAACTAAGATCCAAGGTATCCAGCGTCAGTTCGCCGCCACTCACAATGAACGGGCGGCGGGAACGGAACCAACGGCGGTCGTGGGCGCCGGCATTGCTCATGGAAGACGATTCATCGTTGCCTAAATCTTCCGGAGAATGATACAGCGGGTCGTATAGCTGAATGATCATGCCCTGCGCTTCGATCGCATAGGGAATGTAGATTGTCGTCTTATCCAAATTGTTCAGTGCTTCCGCCAGATAGGTCTTTCCGTTTCCTGGCATGCCGTAAATCAGGAAGGATTTGCCGGCGTTCACGGCCGGGCCGATCTGATTCAGGATCTGATCGGTCACCACCATGTGTTTGTAGCAATCTTTCAGCATGTCCATATTCAGCCACGAATCACGCTGTTTTTGACGCCTTACGATGTCCACGTATTGGAAGAGCGGCACGGGAGCCTTTCCGCTGTATGCGCTGGTTTCGATATATTCCCGCGCTAGAATACGGCCCGAATCGGTCAATTCAAATCGTGAGGAAATCATACCCATTCCCAGGGAGCTTCTCACAATAATGTGATACGAACTCTTTAACTGGTCCAGAATTCCATCGATCACACTGAATTGCAGGCCCAATTCCGCCGCCAGTTCATGGCCAACAATCTGGCCACGGTAGTAGATCATCTTCACGATCAACTGTTCTATTAGCTTAGCCGAAAGGCCTGTATGTTCGATGCTTTCCGGCGTAGGCGGCTTTAACTCACCAAGCGGCTCAATTTCCATGGACGAAGCCGTCCGCGGAATAAGAGCCGGAGCTGAAAACGTCTCCTCTTCCTCTTCCTCTAAATCTAAATCTTTGACGGGCACAGGGGGAGGCGGGATGGTCGGAGTATAGGCTCTTGGCGGCGCTTCCTCTTCCTCGTCAATTGTGTAACCCGACGGCGGCGCCTTCGATTTCGTGTAAACCGTTGCCAGCGGCTCTTCCGCTAACCTCGTCGCCACGGCGGTAAGTGCGTCCTTTGCGGCGGGCTTGTTCTTTGCAAGGATGGAAGACAGGCTTCTGAGGCTTGAGGGATCCATAAGGTTTGTTTGGTAATCGTCTCTTGGCCGGAAAAACTTGAGCCCTCAGCCTAAACATTTGAAGCAGCAGGCTTAGGTGGAAAATCAATAGCGGGAGCGCCCATCATGTCTCGCTAAGAAACAAGCGCAAAACGGACTCGCTTCGGCAAATCATCTCCTTGTTTCTTAACTGCATTTCGCCGCGCCGAAGCGGCCGCTGCGCTATCTAAGCTACATGTCCTTGTAAGCTAAAGGATCAATGATCCAAGACCGATCTGAGGAATATGCCCCAATTGCTCATTGCCACGCTGGTGTTTGCCTCGTTTTGCGTTTAGGCCGACGGTGTTTCTGATCATATTCTCATCAGCAAACCTCTTACGAAGAAACAAGTTTCCCTAAACTCGATCTACGATCACACCTCAGTCATTCCCGCTGCTCCAGCGCAAGAACTCAGCTCGCCAGATGAGCTGGATCCTGTGGTGGTTTACCTTGAAGACGGCCCGAACCTCAACAAAAAAGTACCCGCGAGCGTGAATCAGATTCAGCGGCGATTTGATCCCGATGTTGTCGCAATTCCGGTGGGTTCAGCGGTCAACTTTTTTAATTCCGATCCTATTTTCCACAATATCTTTTCGCTGTCGAAGCCCAAGGTGTTCTATGCAGTTATGTGATTACGTTCGATCCTCCGCCGATTGGTTTTGATCGTAAATAACCCGTCCAGCAGTTCTTTCTGATTTACAATCTAAAGATTTTTCAAAACCTGGACGATGGATTTAGTGGACCTAAAGATATAGGAAAAGGGTAACAATCAACATGGCACCTCGAATCGCTGCAACTTCCGCGCTCGTCCTTGGAGGGATTTTGATCCTTCTTGGCACGCTAGGCTTCGTCACCAACCCGATGGTTGGCCGTCAAGCCTTCATACTTACTGATTCCATCCAGGACAGCACCCACATTTGCCTAGGCCTGATACTGATTATTTCAGGCTTCACGGGCGAAAGCACCGCCACGTTCGGTCTTTATATGGCCGGTTCTCTTTCCATTTGCTTTGGAGTTATTGGCCTCTACCAATTGGGGAATTTTTCCGTGGGGTACTTAGGCAATACCGGATTGCAGCTTTCCTCGGTGAATTGCTGGTTTCACATCGCGCTTGCGGCTGTTCTGCTGGTTTGCGGAAGGATGAACACCTCCTCAAAGCAGCTCTTTCGCGAATAATTCAATTTCCTTGGGCGGGGGATGCCGCTCCAAGGCCCGGCAATTCTCAACGAGTTAGCAAGTTCAGGCTGGTAGAATAGTATTTCTACTAGATGCAAGAAAAAATCCACTCGACAACCGTGCTCGCCGTGCGCCGTAAAGGCAAAGTTGTTATGGCCGCCGATGGGCAGGTTACTCTTGGCCATGAAGTGCTCAAGGGCACGGCCAAGAAACTCCGCCGTCTCTATAATGGCAAAATCCTCTCCGGTTTCGCCGGTTCCACGGCCGACGCCTTCTCCCTCTTTC
Organism: Bryobacterales bacterium; assembly: GCA_043785065.1. Lineage (GTDB taxonomy): Bacteria > Acidobacteriota > Terriglobia > Bryobacterales > Bryobacteraceae > JANXSF01. The sequence goes on from JAYVXT010000165.1 coordinate 17,133, forward strand.
AACGCTTTGAAACCAAGCTGGAACAACATTCGGGCAAGCTGGAACGCTCAGTGGTGGAACTGGCCAAGGATTGGCGCACCGACAAGATTCTGCGTCATCTGGAAGCTCTGCTTTTGGTTGCCGATACCGATCGCATCTTTATTCTCAGCGGTAACGGCGACGTTATTGAACCCGATGAGCAATTGGCCGCCATCGGCTCCGGTGGCCCTTTCGCCAAGGCGGCGGGCACCGCGCTGATGGAAAATACCGACCTTAGCGCCCGCCAAATCGCAGAAAAATCCATGACCATTGCCGGTAACATTTGCATCTATACAAACCTCAACATTCTTTATGAGGAGCTGGGTTAAATGGTCATTTACTTGCCGAACCAACCACTCAACGCAGCGGGCGAAGAAGCTCCATTACTGGATGAACTAACTCCACGCGAAATCGTCCGCGAGCTTGATAAATACGTTGTGGGCCAGGCTGAAGCAAAGCGCGCCGTGGCTATTGCCCTGCGCAACCGCGTTCGCCGCCAGAAGCTTGACCCGGAAATGGCCGAAGATGTGATGCCGAAGAACATCCTTATGATCGGCTCCACCGGCGTGGGCAAAACGGAAATCGCCCGCCGCCTGGCAAAGCTCGCTAATTCGCCATTCCTTAAAGTGGAAGCCAGTAAGTTCACCGAAGTAGGTTATGTCGGCCGCGACGTGGAATCGATCATCCGCGATTTGGTGGAAATCTCTATCGATCTGGTCCGTGAAGAACGGCTTGACGAGGTTTCCGAAAAAGCCGAGCAGTTGGCCGAGGATCGCCTTCTGGAGTTGTTGATGCCCGCCCAACCTGAAGGCAGCGACCCCACCGACAAGACTAAAGAAAAGCTGCGCGACCGCCTTCGGGCCGGCAAGTTGGACGACCGCCAGGTGGAGTTGGAAGTAAAAGAACGCGGCCCGCAAATCGAATTCGCCACGGCCCCCGGCATGGAGGAAATGGAATCCAGCATCAAGGAAATGATTCCGGCGCTATTTGGGAATCGTACTAAGAAGCGAACTATGCGCGTGCGGGAGGCTTTTGAATATTTGATTTCCGAAGAAGAATCGCGCCTGGTGGATATGGACATGGTGCAGCGCACCGCGATCGAACGGGTGGAGCGCAATGGTATCGTGTTCCTCGACGAAGTGGATAAGATCGCCGGACGGGAAGGCGGCCACGGCCCTGACGTCAGCCGCGAAGGCGTTCAGCGTGATATTCTGCCGATCGTCGAAGGCACGACGATCAACACCCGCTATGGTTTCGTGCGCACCGACCATATCCTATTCATAGCTGCCGGCGCGTTTCACGTTTCAAAGCCTTCCGATTTAATCCCCGAACTACAAGGCCGCTTCCCGATTCGAGTGGAATTAAAGGCTCTTACCGAAGCTGATTTTATTCGTATTTTGCAGGAGCCGAAGAATGCTCTGATCAAGCAGTACGTGGCGCTTCTGGATACCGAAGGCATCAAGCTAACGTTCACGCCCGACGCGATAGAATCCATGGCGCATTTCGCCTGCCGGGTAAACGAGACTACGGAAAACATCGGGGCCAGGCGGCTGCATACGATCCTTGAAAAGGTGTTGGAGGAAATCTCCTTCGATGCGCCGGATATGAAGAAGAAGACGGTGAAAGTGGACAAGGCGTTTGTGGAAAAGCAGCTTGCCGCCATTGTTTCCGACCAAGATCTAAGTAAGTACATACTGTAATGGAAGAGTCACTCAGTGCGGTAGGGCGGACCCCCTCGTCCGCGAAGGATCCCCTGGTCCGACTGCTCAGGCATTGGAAAAGCACTAAGCAAAGAATAAGGCAGGGGCTCGGGACATTCGGCGCACTCGCATTGCATCCTATAACCGGGCAGCCGGACCAGGGGGTCCGCCGCGGACCAGGGGGTCCGCCCTACTGCATACCGGCGATCTGTCTGCTCATTGCGCTCACATCTTTGGCATCCTGCGGCTACATCGGTGACCCGCTTCCTCCGTCATTGGAAATCCCGGTTGCGGTGACGAACCTGAGAGCCACTCAAAAAAGCGACAAGCTTGTTGTCCGCTACACTCCGCCTTCGTTGACCACCGAAAACCTGAAATTAAAGACCATTGAAGCAACCGAATTTCGCGCGGGTCCCTTGGGAAGCGGCGACTTTAATATGGATCAATGGGCCGCCTCGGCCAGTCGCTTTGAGCCGCCTCCGGCTAAAGAAGGAATCGTGGAACTCGAACTCCCTACCAAGGAGTGGATTGGCCGCGAAGTGGTTGTCGCCATCCGCGTCATGAGCACCAAACAGCGCTACTCAGCCTGGTCCAACCTTGTAATCGCCCCAATCATCGCCCCGCTCGTCCCACCGGCGAATCTTAACGCGCAAGCGCGCGCCGATGGCGTCGTACTGCGGTGGCTAGCCAGTGAAGGAACCGAGTATCGCATTTTCCGTGGCCCGGCCGCGCTGGCATCCGCCACTTCGGGCGAATACGTCGATACCACCGCCGAGTTCGACAAGCCCTACAGCTATCAAGTGCAAGCCTTCCGCAAGTTGAGCGAAAGGCAGACGGCGGAAAGCGTTTTGTCGAAGTCAATCGAAATCACGCCCAAGGACACTTTCCCGCCGGCCGTACCCACGGGTTTGCAACTGATCCAAGGCGTCGCCAGCATTGAAATCGCCTGGCAGCGCAACACCGAGCCTGACTTGAAATCGTACAAACTTTGGCGCACCGAAGGCGACGTAGCCTTTACTCTGCTGGCCGAAGGCATTACCCAAACATCTCATTCCGACCGCACCGCCGCGCGAGGCAAAAAGTATAGCTATGCAATCACCGCCATCGACAACGCGGGCAACGAAAGCGAAAAATCCCAACCGCAGGAGTTTACCCTACCAGAATGACGAAACACATCCGTTTCACCCAGGACCTTGAAGCCCCTCCCACCGTCAACGATGGCAGTGGCAAAGTAATCTACGGAATACTGGAAGGCGATGCAATCAGTTCCGCCACCGGCCAACACAAATTGGCCGATGTGCGCCTGCTGCCCCCCTGTTCGCCCACCAAAATCGTCTGCGTCGGCCGCAATTACGCCGACCATGCCAAGGAAATGGGCAACGCCATCCCCACCGAGCCGATGATTTTTTTGAAGCCGCCGTCCTCGCTGAACGCCCATGGCGACAACGTGATCTATCCCAGCCTCACTACTTCTATCAGCTACGAAGGCGAACTAGGCGTGATTATCGGAAAACGCGCCTGGCAGGTTGCCAAAGAGGATTGGGCGCAGCACGTGCTGGGCTACACGCTAGTCAACGACGTCACCGCGCGCGACTTGCAAAAGAAAGACGGCCAGTGGACTCGCGGCAAGGGCTTCGACACGTTTTGCCCTACCGGTCCGTGGATGGTAAGGAAGGAAGAGGTCGATCTTCTTTCACTTCGCGTCATGTCGTTTGTTGACGGCGAAAAGCGGCAGGATGCTTCGGTGACCGACATGATATTCGATCTCCCGACTGTGATCCACTACATTACGCAGTTTATGACGCTGGAGCCTGGCGACTTGATCGCCACCGGCACGCCTCCAGGTGTCGGCATCGTTGAGCCCGGCGCAATGCTTCGTGTCGAGATTCCCGGCATCGGCGCTCTTGAAAACAGACTAATGAAGAAATAAGGAACTCGTGAAACTTTTTCTCCACACCGCAAATCTGGATGAAATCCGCAAAGGCGCCGACTGGGGCATTGTGGACGGAGTTACGACTAATCCTAGCCTAATCGCCAAGGAAGGCCGTCCAATTGAAGAGCAAGTGGCAGGAATTTGCGATAATATTGACGGCGATATTTCAGCCGAAGTGATCGCCACTGAAGCCAGGGATATGATTTCCGAAAGGCTGAAGTTGAAAAAAATTCACAAAAATATTGTGGTAAAGCTACCGTTAACCCGTGATGGAATAAAGGCTTGCAGGGCGTTGTCTACAGACGGCATTCGCACCAACCTAACGCTTTGTTTCCAGGCGGCCCAGGCTATGCTTGCCGCCAAGGCCGGCGCCTATATCATCAGTCCGTTCGTCCGTTCGTGGGGCGTATTGACGACATGAGCATGCCCGGCATAGACTTGATCGAGCAGATTGTGACGATTAACAACAACTACGGATATAAGACGCAGATACTTGCCGCTTCTTTACGTACTCCGAACCACGTGATTGAATCGGCCATGATTGGCGCGCATATAGGAACGATGCTTTTTAAGACTCCGGACATGCTGTTCAATCACCCGTTAACCGACAAGGGATTGGAACAGTTTTTGAAGGACCATCAGAAGGCCTTTCGGAATGGTTGAAATATTGTCGTGAAGCCCGAAACAGGCATATTAATCGCCCTCGGTTTTTTCGCCTTATGTCTCACCTGGATATTGGGCCGCTTTCTCTATATCTTTACGCGCCACCGCGCGGACCCGGGGCAACGCGAGAAAAATCGCAGAACCAGGCTGTACCTCACCGGGCGGCTGGCCGAAGGGATGATCCTGGATTTGGATGAAACATCCATCTATTACCAGTACACAGTTAACGGGGTGCCTTACTCAACGGCACAGGATTTTTCAACAATTGAGATTTGCCTGCCTGAGAATCGCAACTTGGTGATTGGAACCGTATGGGTGAAATTCGATTCCAACAATCCGGCCAATTCAATCGTGGTGTGCGAACAATGGTCCGGATTTCGCGCAAGCGCCGGCAGTCGCACAGTAGCCTCCAGCGCTTAATCCTCGTATAGTAAATTAAGGAGTTTCGTTGATGAAGAAACTAATCGCTTTACTTGTTTTATCCGCCTGCGCATTATTTGCCGAGGGGTCTGTAATCCACGTGATCACCATGAAGTGGAAGCCGGGAACCAGCCAGCAACAAATTCAGGCGGCAGTCGACGGGGTTAAAACCGTACAGAAAGAATATAAGGGAATAAAGCATGTTTGGACCCGTTCCATCAAGGTGCAAGGCGAGGGCTATACTCATGCGGTGGCGATGGAATTTGAAAGTGAACAGTCGTTGAAAGATTATGCCGGTTCACCCGCGCAGTTGAAGTGGTACAAGGTATATCAGCCAATTCGCGAAGAAAGCACCACGCACGATATAACGAATTAAGCCCGTCCGGAGAAGTACGGGATCACCCGTACTTCTCCCGGGTTACGGATGGAAATTCAGACAAATATACACAACTAGGGCAAGGACAGCACTGACTAAAAGGAAGGTGAGGTATTCCGCGGTGCGAGTCATGCCCGGCTCAGTTTCGTCGTTAGGAACCACTTCAACGTTGCCCGGGTCGCGGGCCCGAACGAGCCCACTTCCACACACGCAATCGCCCCTTTCTTGAAGTCGACTTGCAAATTGACAGTGCCTAACAAGAAGCCCAGCAACTGTCCCATCAGGGGTTCATGGCTGGCAAGCAGAATCGACCGCTCGCGGCTAAAAGCCCGGATTTCATCCCAAGCCTCCTTTGGATGAGCCATCGGCGTCAGCACGTGCGTTTCCACCAAAGTCTGTCCGGTTTTTAAGATCTCGCGCGCGAGCTCCGCCGTTTGACGTGCGCGCAAATAAGGACTGGTTAGAATCAGCGAAGGCGCGACCCCTGCCTTACCGGCGGTCGTAAGCACATCGCGAAGCCGGGCGATTCCTTCCTTGGTTAGAGCGCGGTCAGCATCTTCATGAGTTGGGGATTGGTCCTCGGCAATGCCGTGACGAAGTAGATAGAGTTCCATGCGGCCTTTGTGCATAATTGTGGCATACTCAGAAGTCCTGATGACGAATCGCGATTCCATATTCGAAAAAGCAGCTTTTTGGGCAACCTTCTGGGCAGTAGCGTTGAGCGTCGTTTCCATCGCCGCATCGCAGATTCTGCTGGGCGCCGCGTTGCTGGCTTTGATCTGCCGGGGCCGCAAAC
>JAYVXT010000166.1:0-2360 GCA_043785065.1 Bryobacterales bacterium
AAATGATTCAGTTCGCCGTTTGCCACGCGGCAAGAACTGTTTTCAGTGTGGTCAACTCTAAATGAGCACAAGTGGGTAACTCTTCGCAAGCGCCGACGGTCGCGTATGCGGAATCCCCCGTGAGAGCCGCAACATCCGCCATTCCCGAGTACATATAAGTGGCGCGGACAGCGTGGCCGACAGCTTCGGTTTGCTCAATGACTTTTAGATGCGATTGCGTGTAGGTTTTTCCCGCACCTTCTCTTCGGCCAGGACCGCGCTCATCCAGCATGAATTTCGCCAGATTCAGATAACGCTCCTCGCCGGAGGCGCGGTAGAGTTTGGCAAGCCCCATTTCGATGATTTGATGTCCGGGCCATATGGAAGCTTTCCCAGGACCAAAGGTATTGTCGAGGAGTTCAGCGCTGCGCAATGCAACATTGAACAATGCCCGCTTGCCCGTTGCCTGGTAATACGCCGCGGCGGCTTCATAAAGGTGCCCCAAATTGTATAGTTCGTGGCTGTTCACACCCTCTAAAGTCCAGCGCGTGGGACTTGCCCATGGGTGCGGACTTACGGGATTGATTGTCCGGGTTGTGTACAAGTACCCGTCCTTTTCCTGCGCGGCGGCGATTTTCGCGATCAGGCCGTCGACATATGCTTCCAACTTCGGATCGGGATTGACGCTGAGGGTGTAGGCCGCGCCTTCAATCACTTTGTACACGTCCGTATCGTCGAACGGATAGCCAGGGGGGGCGTTTGTTCTCCACCGGTTCGCCGCGCAGAGCCGTGGCCGCACGCTCGAAGAGATTCACTCGTCCTGTCTCTTCGTCCTTTTGAAACGCAAAGGGGATGGTCACCTCGCGGTTCGTTTCAATGCGGGGGCCCAGAACGCGTCATTTACGTGGACGGCCGTAAATGGAACGGGTCGAACCGGAGTAGTCCCGCCCAGGGTTGGTTTGAGATGCCAAAGGCAGACTGGTTGCAAGGCAAAAGGTAGCTAGATGCAAGATTGCATTTTTGAGACTCACGGAAATCCTTCCTGGTTTAATGCAGCTCGTATTGTACCCAGTATTGTATACTATGGTGACCTCGATAAAAAAGGGAACTATGAAACTCGTACTGACGATGATGCTGCTCGTTGGGGTTGCAAGCAGCCAACCGGCGGCCCCCAAACCATTGATCATTGACTATGTGTCGGCGAATATCAGCTCACCGCCAGAGCTCATTGTTACCAAGTTGAAGCTGGACACTTTTTATAAAAAGTATACGGATGCCGGGGGCATTCCCATTCTTAGTTCGGAAAAGGTTCCCGATGCCGCGCTATTAGTCGCGCGGGACATAGTAAATCACATGCTGTTTAAGCGCCCCGATGTAAGAGCCGCCCTGATCGAAAAGAACTGGCGGATCGGAGTGATGGCGCAAACGGAGATGACCACGGATATTCCTGAAATGAGGAATTGGAAAAAGCCCGCGCCAACCGCAGGGAACCTGACCGCGGGTGAGAAAGCCAACTACGACCGGATCGCGAAGATGACGGATAAAGAGTATTGGGACAACCGGGCTAGGGGCATGGGAGGGAATCCGACCACTTGCGCCGAGGAAAATCTGCTTGGTTATTACGGAACCAAATATTATGGCGAGAATATATTCGTCCACGAATTCTCGCATGCCATTTTAGGTGACGGCATTCGTTCGGTTGATCCAAAAATGTACGAAGAGGTTCGTCAGGCCTATAAGGATTCCATGGCAGCCGGCCGTTGGAAAGGGCAATATGGTGAAACCAACATGAATGAGTATTGGGCCGAGGGGACTCAAACCTGGTTTTACTCGAACTACGAATTTACGAGCGGAGGCCGTTTGATAAAGACACCTCAAGATTTGTCCGAGTACGATCCAAAGTTGTACGAACTTCTCGGCCGGATTTACGCTGATCACCATATCCCGATGGATGTTTTTCATGGCCGTGAAATCAAACCGCGCGCCAGACCCCAAGCTGGGCAATGAGTTCGACAGATGTTATCAATACTGAAGGTTAATATGATGCGATCACATTCATGCGGTATTGCCGCAGTGCTATTTATGGCCAATTTTGCGTATTCACAGGGAACGCTTGCCGACTACCAGAGAGCGCAAGGATTACAACGACAGACTCGTGGTTTAGTCGTCGACATTCCGTCGCCCATCAATTGGATCGGCGAGACGGATCACTTCTGGTATTCGAAGACGATGAATAGCGGAACGACCTTCGTTCTGGTGGATGCACGGGCAGGAGTGAAGAAGCCGGCATTTGATCACGAGCGGCTGGCCGCGGCTATTAGTTCATCATCCGGCAAGAAATATACAGCCCGGGAACTGCCGTTTGCTCCACCGCAAGGCGG
>JAYVXT010000167.1:0-2348 GCA_043785065.1 Bryobacterales bacterium
GGAAAACGACATGGCTCAACGCCTCATGGCAGAGCACAACGGTTCACCCCCACCCGCGTGGGGAAAACTATACAAATCTCTTTTTTTCGCCTGAAGATATCGGTTCACCCCCACCCGCGTGGGGAAAACCAAACTGCGGTTACGCCACCGTATGGATCACCCGGTTCACCCCCACCCGCGTGGGGAAAACCTGATACACCTTAGGAGGTAAGGTGAGGCAATCGGTTCACCCCCACCCGCGTGGGGAAAACCCTACGTTCTATTCAGTTTTGGGGACTTGGATTAGTTTCAGCCCCTCTCGGTCAACAATCCAACGGTCAGTTGCGCCCCAAAACTCGATATCGAACCCTTGTTCATTCCGTGCCGGGTAAATCATGACCCCGGCACCGCCTTTCATTCCAGCACAAATACGCCCCCAAAGTTTGCGCCTAGGGACAGTTTTCAGCGTACCTACAAAAACGCCGGATTTGGGTTCCAACAACCATCGCGTCAGTTCACCCCTCAGGCTTGGGGGAACCCGTTCCAGGATCATCACTACCATCGGCTACCTCCTCCCCATGATTTACACCACCATCAACGCGTCCGTCCACCGGATCCCATAGTCCTGAAGGCAGGCCATCGTCGGTATCGAGTAAGCTGTCGAGCGATGCTTCTACATCAGCATTCAAACCGTCAAAGAGCACGGCCAAATCTGGTAAAATCCTTTCCAATATCCGTTCCTCGAAAAACATATCGCGCATTCTGCGGCGGACTTTTCCTTCGAGGTCCTTTGGATCGGCTAGCGCAGCGGCAAATGCGGCTGGAATGGAGGTTGTAGTTTTGTAGAGATCGGCAACATCGTAAACGAATGAGAGAGCTTTACCCGTATGAATGAAACCGATGGCAGGTGAGTAACCAGCCGCAACAATTGCCGCGTGACAAATTCCATAAAGACAACTGTTGGCGCAGGATAATGCGCGGTTGATGGGATCGGCCCTGCTCCAACTCGACCGGTCGTAGTTTCTGCCTTTCCATTCCACACCCGTTAGGCGGCTGGCCTCTGCATAAGCGGAGCGGACACGAATGCCTTCGCGGCCACGGAGTTGTTGGAGTGAAAAAGTTTCATCTACTTTTTCGTCATATCGGCGTGCGTAAAGCCGGCGGACAACGGTGAGCCGTTTGAGAGGGTCGGCCCAGGCGCTGGCTTGGCACAAGAGATTTCGGGAGGACCTGGTTTCACCCAAACCAACGCCGTAGACGCGTACGCCCTCTTCACCGCACCAGAGTAGTGTACAGCCAGATTCGACAAGGGTCTTGATGGCAGCATGCGTGATGGCGGTGCCAGGCCCCATCAAGAGGAGTGAAATGGCGGCGCAAGGAACGGGGGTGCGGCCGGTGGCTTCCCAGATGGAGATCGATTTGCCGTCCTGCTCAATGCGGCAATGTTCGACGTAGAGAAAACTCCAACCATCCTCTACGCGGGGCAATAGGTGGAGATCTTTGAGTGCCATAGTTCAATCGCCACGGGCGAGGGATAGCAGCCCGTAACCGAATGCTTTTCCTGGCCCTATGCCTGTGTGGAGGCTTTGTTGGAACAACATTTGATCACTTACTTCCAGCCGGCCTTCAAAATTGACACCGCTGAAAGTTACGCGGGTAGCCACGCCGTCCTGCCGAAGCTTGGTGCCGGTTGATTTAAGGTCGCGGCCACTTTGCACATCGGCAACGTGTGCTGCCGCCTGTACCGATTTGAGGCGGAATCCAGATTGTTGAGCCTTGCGTTCGAGCCATTGTAGCCATTCCGGCTCGGTTCGCAATTCCACCCGTTTGCCATTGCTCTTGGTTCCATCTGGTGCGCTTTTGGTGCCAATTTTCCGGGTGGGATTGGCGAGGAGTTTGAAACGGAGATTGGCACCGTTGCCGATGTTCCCAACCGCTTCGGTGATTTCCTTTGTCTCTGGTGGCTGGGCAGGGTTGTTCCAGTTGGTTGGAAGGTGCGTCCATTCGGGTGGAAGTTCTGATTGAACGAGAAGGGCGATGAGGCGGTTTGGTGCCTTTTCAAGCCTGTAGAGCAGGCCGGCTTCGCTGCGGGCGGTGCCGGAGGTGGAGAGCCCGTCGGGGAAGGCGCGCATTAGCGTTTTGTGCATGGCGACGCAATCGGAAACGTCGCGGCGGGCTTCGCGGCTGCGGAGGTCTGGTGTGAGCCGGGAGAGGTAGATTGGGCTACTCATGTATGGCCTCCAGCCATCTTGTTTCCACTCCGCGGACGGTGAAAGTGCGGTGGAGGAAGGAAATGGGGACGTCGGGTCTGCGGTCGGCTGCGGTTTCCATGGGGGTTTCCAGGACGTAGCGCTGCTTGGTTTGTTGTT
>JAYVXT010000168.1:0-2343 GCA_043785065.1 Bryobacterales bacterium
TTCCAGTGTACTCAAATTTTTTGATGAATCGATTGTTTTTGCAGCAGAGTTCACAATCGTTTCGATAATCTTTCACTTGTTAATTAACTTACATACTTGCAATGCTTTGCGCGTAGTGGTTGACATTGGCTCAGACAATAAGGCCTGTTGATCCAACCATGAAAATCCTGAAGGCGGTGGGGAGGCTACCGACCGGACCAGTACGAACGAGTAAACGTGATTTGTAATGCAATGACGGAACCGGCCCAATTCCTCTCGTTCAAAAGCTTCGGGCAGCATTTCCGCATCCGGAAGTTCCCAAAATCCAGCCATCTTCTTAGAATCGGCGGGACGCTTCCACAGCAATAGTCTATCTCTATTTTGTATTAGGAGTATACGGCGGGTGATGCGGAACAATTCTTTTTGCTTTTGTTTCACTGGGAATTGGCGTTCGAGGCCCAATTGACGGGCGGAGCAGAGCTTTTGAACCGGGCATTGAGGGCATTTTGGTTCGCCGGGGAGGCAGATGGTGGCGCCTAACTCCATCATGGCTTGGTTGTGGCGGCCGGGATTCCTTTGATCGAGGAGTTGCTGGGCGAAGATGGCTAGTTTTTGGCGGACCTTGGAGTTGCCGATGTCGCCTGGTTCGGCCGAGAGGCGGCTGGTTACACGGATCACATTTCCGTCGACGGCGGCGTGGGGGAGGCCAAAGGCGATGCTGGCTAAGGCGGCGGCGGTGTAGTCGCCTACGCCGGGGAGGTCGCGGATTTCGGGGTAGGTGGTGGGGAATTGGCCCTTATCCGCGATGATTTGGGCGGCTTTTTGGAGGTTTCGGGCGCGGGAGTAGTAGCCCAGGCCGCTCCAGGCGGAGAGGAGGACGGGTTCGGGGGCGGCTGCTAGCTGGTGGACTGTGGGGAATTTGGTTAGGAAGCTTGCATAGTAAGGGATTACGGCGGTGACGCGGGTCTGTTGGAGCATCATTTCGGAGACTAGGATTTTGTAGGGGTCTTGGGTGAGGCGCCAGGGGAGGGCTCTAGCGTTGGATTCGTACCAGGCGGCTAGGCGGGTGCGGATTGCTCCTGGGGAGATATTGGGGTTCCGGGCAGTCGGGCCAGGGGGCCCTCCGCAGACCAGGGGGTCCGCCCTACCATTTTGCTCTGTGGGAGTTAGGAGCGAATGTTGCTTTGGTTTGGGCATTCTAGTGGGAACTCCTATAATAAAGAGATCCTCTTGAAAGAATCTATAGTCATTCGTGGAGCGAAGGTTCACAACCTTAAAAATCTGTCCCTTTCGCTTCCTCACAACGAGCTTACGGTTATTACGGGTGTGTCCGGATCCGGAAAATCGTCCTTGGTATTCGACACTATTTATGCCGAAGGGCAGAGGCGGTATGTAGAATCGCTTTCTGCCTATGCGCGGCAGTTTTTGGACCGGATGGAGAAGCCGGCGGTTGATTCGATTGATGGCATTGCTCCGCCTATCGCGATCCGGCAGAAGAATACAACCCGGAATCCACGGTCGACGGTGGCTACCTCGACGGAGATCTACGATTTTCTGCGGTTGCTCTACGCGCGGGCGGGTCGAACTTATTGTCCGCAATGCGGGCAACGGGTACTGAAAGATACGGTGGACCATATTGCTTCCGAGATGTTGAAGCAGGCTGAGGGCACGCGATGGTACGCACTCTTTCCAGTGGGCGAGCATGCCGATGCCGGGATCATGCGGGACCATTTAATGGGCTTGCGGTCGCGCGGGTTCAATCGATTGTTTCAAGATGGCAACACTTTTGAGTTTTCGACTCCCGAATCGTTATTGGAACTAAGTTTTTCGAAGCCGATATTTGTACTAGTTGACCGGTTGGTGATCCGAGGGGATTTGCATTCGCGGTTGGTGGACACGGTCGAAATCTGTTATCGCGAAACGGGTGAGGTTATTTTTGAACAAGCTGGGGCGCCTGAGCCGATGCAGGTGCGGTTTAACGAAAAGTTCGCTTGCAAGACATGCAACATCACATTCGTCGAACCGGAGCCGCGGATGTTTAGCTTCAACAGCCCTTTTGGAGCCTGCCACCGTTGCCAGGGATTCGGCAACGTGGTGGATTACGACATGGATCTGATCATTCCTGATGGATCGTTGCCGATTGGGTCTGGCGCGGTGGTTCCTTGGACTAAGGAATCTCATAAGAGTTGGCTGAAGGATTTCAGGACTTTTGCGAAAGGGAAGGTAAGTTGCGAAATTCCTTATTCTGAGCTGACGGCGGCGGAAAAGAAGATTACGGAAGAGTACATCAAGAAAGTCTACTTCGCGGAAGTGGAGGCGAAGAAATATAAAGTACAGGTTCGGGTGTTTCTTAGCCGGTATCGA
>JAYVXT010000169.1:0-2342 GCA_043785065.1 Bryobacterales bacterium
AGAGAATCCAGGACAGTTCTTAAGAGTGCTCTTAAAAGCGCTTCCAGCGGTCAAGATGATTCTCGTCGCTGTACCCGCCCGAAAGGAATTATGGTCGAATTACGACGAGCATTATGGCCACTTCCGCCGCTACGACGAAGCCCAACTCCGCGCTCACCTTAAAGAGGGTGGAGCAAATCCGGTGGCGCTGCGTTATCTGTTTCGACCCCTTTACCCTGTAGCATGGTTGATTGCCAGGCTGGGAAAGCAACGATCAATTCAGGTCTTCGCGCCTAATGGGATATTGGCGATCATTCACCAATGTATCGCAATGCTACTGCGGTGGGACGCCAAACTCTTGCCCGCAATGCTTCCAGGAACATCTCTATTGTGTTTTGCCGAACGGAACCCTTGCCTTCCGGCTTACTCCAATCAATCGGAAGAATAACACCCTACAAATCCGTTAACCGGGTTTCAGCATCCCCGAACTTGTCCAGCTTCACACCCATACGGTCCATCAGCGATAAGTACAGGCTGCACATCTTCCGGTTGTCATCACCAGCTTTTAGGTAGTCCAGCGTTCGCCCGGTCTTCAGTGTCCCGCCCAATCCGCCGGCCAACACTAAAGGTAACCGGCTATTGTCATGTTTGCGCCCGATCCATAGGTTGGAAAGGAACATCAGGCAGGAATTGTCCAGAACGGTTCCGTCCCCTTCAGGCATTGCATCCAGCTTGGTTGCCAAGTATGCAAGTTGGCTCAAATGGAACCTCGAAATGCGTTCGTATCCATCGGAATTGTTATCGTGCGAAGCCGAATGGTGGCCATCTTTCACTTGCAGGAAAGGATAGTAGAGCGCCGAAAGATCACGCGCCAATAGCAGCGACGCCACGCGAGTCTTATCGGTTTGAAAGGCTATGGCGATGATGTCGCACATCAGCCGCGCATGTTCGCGTAAATCTTCCGGCAAACCATTCGCCGGACGGTCCATGGTGAACACCGGCTTATTCCGCTGCTTCGCCACATCGTCGGCCTTGTCTTTATTCTTGCGCATGCCATCCACGCGTTTTTCCACTTCGCGCACGCTGGTCAGATATTCGTCAAGCTTGGCTTTATCGGTGGAACTGATCTCGCGCGAGAGTGCAACCGCCTCTTCCTTCACACGGTCCAAGATGCTCATGTTTCGCAGGCTGCCGCGATTCTCAAACAAGTTGTCGAATGCAAGCGATGGGTAGACTTCATTCGGCACCGGGGAATCGGCGCTCTGCCAGGAGATGTGCGAACTGTAAGCCATCGAAAAATTGGTCTCGTGGTAGCCCGTCATCGGTTGTTCGCATGCCAGCACGATGCTTGCCTGCGCCGTATCCTGCCCCAATTTATTGGCGATCATCTGGTCAATTGTCGTACCGGCTTTGATGATGGCCCCGCGTTGAATGACGGCCCCGGAAAGCAGACTTCCCGTTTGCGCCGGATGGATGCCCTGGCCGGTTGACATCTTATTGAATAGTCCATGAATCACGTTGATCTTATGCTTCAGGGGCTCAAGCGGCTGCAAGGTTTTGCTTAGCTTCATGTCAGCGCCTGAACCTTCCGAACCCCAATGGTCCTCATTCACCCCATTGCCCAGGAACAGGACGCCGAAGCGCTTGGGGAAAGTGTCAGGAGTGGTAATTCCTCCAAACGCCGGAATGGATTCGAGCCATGGCAAAGCCATTGTTGCGCCCGCGCCACGAAGAACGCTCCGGCGCGAAAAACTCTTGGAGGATTTTTGGTTCGGCATCTTAATCATCACCTTTCTGTTGCGTGAAATCGGAAATTCGTCTGTTTAGGAATTGCGGACTTGTGACAATCGTTTCCACAAGCGGAGAAAATCGGTACCCATTGGCGGTCACGGCCTTTCGCATCTGTTCAACCACTAGATCGTCGGAAAGCTGCAGTGACCGTCCTAATGCATAAGCTAGTAGCTTGCGGCTCAAATTATCAATGTAATCCTGTTCCCGATGCTCGCGAATGTAAGCCTGGACGCCTTCAAATCCCGCGCCTTGACCCCCACCGGGGAACGACGCCTGGATGTCGACAGGCCGTCCGGCAAGGTCCTTTGATCGTCTTTCGCCCACGGGTCCATAATTCTCAAACGCCAATCCGAAAGAATCAAAGCGGGCATGGCATCCCGCGCAACTTGGATTTTCGCGGTGCTTGGCCAACATGTCGCGCAAGGGTAGATCGGCCTTAGCTTCATCTTTCGGTAATTCCGGGACGTTCGGCGGTGGCGGAGGAATAGTCTCGCCCAAAACACGGCGAACTACCCAATAGCCGCGCTTCACCGGGCTTGTCCGCAACCCCGGCGCGTTCTGCGTTAGGAAAA
>JAYVXT010000170.1:0-7802 GCA_043785065.1 Bryobacterales bacterium
GACGATGCTCCCTGGCTTTTTGAATTAGGTTTAGATGTGTACCACTCGCTACAGCGTGGCGACGAACGTCTTGTCGTTGCAGCTGTCGAGAACTTCGAAACGGCCCTCACTGCGATTAGAAGAGGTCCGATGAAGGAATTTGCCATAGATAGTGAGGTCGAAATGGCCGTTCATGAACTGGGACGGTTGGCCCACCTTCTTCTCATCCACAAGACTGAGCCCCGTCGGGTTGGCAGGCGGATCAAAGCGCAGGATGACAACTCCCTCTCAGCGGATTCATAAAAGTAATCACCGCAGGTAGAACCGCAGCCTTGAACGCCTAGTCGGCTAGCCCGTGCACGTAAATGCCCGGTGCCGGGATATCCACTGTGAATTCAACAGATGGGCCGCCCCCTGCCCAACTTCCGATCACGTTTCTTCGAGTTATCACCAAGCCACTCCCCACCCCCGATGCATCGGCGAGACTTTAAGCGATAAAGTGGGTTATAGATTAGTGACAAAATGAGCCTTACCTCGCGCGCTCTCCTATTCTTCGTATTTCTTGGTTCGATCCCAATCGTTCGACCCCTTCAGGCGGCGACTATCGGGACGGTCGTAAACGTCACCGGCGGCGCCTCGGACGTCATCCTCGACGAACCCCGTCAGCGTCTATATCTGGTCCGCCCCTCGCCCTACGACCAAATTGACGTCTATTCTCTAACTCAGCGGCGCGTGACTAATTCCATTCGAACCGATTCCTTACCGCTTTCCGCGGCTCTTTCGCGGGACGGCAAGCGGCTATATGTTACCTGCCACAACAGCACCTCTATTAATGTCATCGACGTCGACCGCCTTATCATCATCCTAAAGATCAGTCTTCCGGCCCGCCCTGAAGGGATCGCGGTCGGCATTGATGGGCGCGTGTTAATCACAACCATTGGTTCAGGAACAAATAACCTATTAAATACTCTGCTGATTTACGATCCGTCAGTAGCTGATGTGGGAACAGCCTTAACTCCGGTAGCGGTGGCTCCTCCTCCACCGCTGCCACCCACCCTACCCGCCACCGCCGGACGCATTTACCTAGCCAACCGCAGTCAATTGATGGCTACGCCAGATGGGACTAAAATCATCGGGGTGAACTCGTATCAAGCCGCCAATCGTGTGGTATTCGTATACGATGCGTTTTCGGCGACCGTTCCCCGCAGCCGGGAAATCGGCGATGTATCCACGAATATTTCGGTATCCGCCGATGGGACAAGGTTCATGCTTGGCCTGCGCCTGTTCGACATGAAGACCCTTGCCGTTCAGGCCGCAGAAAACGCCGCCAATGCAATGTTCCCGTTCTCCACAACGGTCAATGCGCAAGGATTTGTCCAAGTCGGTCAACAATTTAATTTGCAGCAAAACCAGGGCGGAAGCATTTTCTCGCCAGACGGAAAACAGATCTACGCGGCCTTCAACATTGCCCCCATTCAGAATCCCGCCGCGCGCGCCAACGTGACGCATTTGCTTGTAAATGATCCCGATAATTTATCTATCAACACTGCCTATCAATTACCGGAAAATCTGGCCGGTAAAATGGCTATCACCAGCGATGGCGGCACTTTGTACGCCTTGTCTGAATCCGGCTTCACTATTGTTCCGTTAAACACGGTCAATCAGAGCACATTGCTGCGTCCCTCCGTACAGACCCTTTTGCTTGCCAGCGACCAGTGCAAGACTTCGCCGGAAGGGACCAGAGCCACCACTTCGATGCTGAATGACGGCCGCAGCACTACACCCATTCAAGCAAGCTTGACTTTGCTCCAGTCTCTGGGCGGGGCCGCTGCTATTCCTGGCTTGGGCGCTTTTCCTGGGGGAGGTGGTTTTCCCGGCGGCGGAGTTCCTGGCGGCGGCATTCCTGGTGGCGGTGGAGTCATCATTAACTTGCCCACGGTTGGAGTTGTTGCGCAACAAGGGCGCACAACGGCTCAGGCCACAACTGCTCAAACCGCTCCTACGACTCGTGTTACACGCGTCGGAAACGACACGGCTCTCGAATTCACTTTCAATAAGCTCGCGGGGGTCAGCCTAGGCACGGTGCCTTCGCACGACTTCCTGCTGACATCTCCGCAAGCGGTCAACGTGCCGCCGCGCATCCGCGTTTACCAAAACAGCCGCAATAGCGAAGCGCGTGGCTCCATTCTTCCCATCGACGTCGGACTTTCGCCTAATGAAGCGCTGACCGACATGGCCGACGACACGATTCGCCAGCGCATTTACATTTCCAATTCCGGGATGAACCGCGTTGAGGTGCTCGATAAGAAAACGAAGAAAATTTTGCAGACCATAAAAGTTGGGCAATTGCCGCGCTCTCTTGCCATCAGCCCGGATGGCGGGATTCTTTATGTTGCTAACTCAGGTTCGGAATATATCAGTGTGATCGATCTCGACAAGCTGGCCGTGATCAGCAAGATCGTCATGCCCCCCATTCCTTTCAATGGGTTCTACAATCCTATTCAGCCGAGCATCATCGCCGCCACCCAAAGAGGCTTATTGGTGGTGATGAGCAACGGGACGTTGTGGCGCGTCGTCGGCCATGAACTGGTTCCCCGCCCCGCCAGCCAGATCATCGGCACTGCTACCATCCCCGCTCCCCGCTCTCTTGCAGCCACTCCAAACGGAGAATTCGCCTTGCTAATGGCCGGTAATGGCAATGTCTTCCTTTACGACGCAAGCGTCGACGATTTCGTCCAGTCGCGCCAGGTTGCCACCAATCCTATTCAAGGTTATTACGGCCCAGTCGCGGCCGGCCCGCGTGGCCAATATTTCGTGGCCAACGGCTTGGTATTGAATCAAAGCCTTTCCCCCATTAGCGGCACTGGCCTAACCCCCATCACCCCGGTTGCCGGCGGCGGTGGCTTCCCTGGAGGCGGCGGTTTCCCTGGTTTCCCTGGTTTTCCCACGGTAAACACCTCAACTACTCGCTCGATCGCCGCTGTCGCCGTCGGCAATGGTACGACTTATGCCCGCTTCACCACACCCGCGGCCACCATAGGAGCGCAATTGGATGTGGCGGCTGTTGAACTGCTGGATCCTGTGAGTGGCCAAACTTTGCGCACCATCCAAGCCCTTGAAGGCCCTCTTTCCACGGTCGCCGGCACGCAGCGGGTGAATATTGATGGCCGGACCCTGGTTGTGGATCTTGCCGACAACACCGCCTACGCGGTCACTAGCAGCGGCATCAGCGTGGTTCCCATTGATCTGCCCAACCGGGCGGACACGCCGCTACCCGCGCGCGATGGGTTGGTCAACTTGAGCACCATGCAACCGGCCATTTCTCAAAACGGATTAATTTCCATATTTGGGGCAAATCTAGGCGACTCCGCCAGTACAACTTCCAATCCACTGCCGACATTCCTCGGCGGTTTGTGTATCACGTTGGGACAGAATCCCGTGCCCTTGATCATGACGTCCGCAACTCAGATCAACGCATTGATTCCCGCCGATGCAACGGCAGGCCGCAACACACTTGTGATCCGCAATGTGAATAAGAAAGTGGCTTCGGCGAGCATTGCCATCACCATCGCCAAATCAGCCCCGGCGGTAATCACTGCTAGCGGCAGTTCCGAAGCGATTGTGATGCGCGCCAACGGAGAGAAAATCTCCAAAAGTAATCCAGCCAACCGCGATGAACGTCTCACTTTGTTTGCCACCGGGTTGGGGATTCCGAAGGGTGTCACCCTGCCTTTGGGAGGCTCAGCTCCAACCGACAAGGTGATCAAGACCGATGCCATCAAGCTCTACTTCGGCGACTCCCGTTACAAGGAGGCTGAAATCATAGTGGATTCCAGCACGTTCTCGCCCGGGCTTGTAGGTGTTTACCAAATCAATTTCCGCATTCCAGGAGCCCATCTGCGCGGCAATAGTTTGCCGATATTGATACGGATGGGTTCGGTGGCTAGCCCTCTGACAGGGCCAATCGTTCCAACTATTGCCGTCGATTAGGATCTCCCGCCACAGAAGGTCCGCGAATTGCTGGGCCTGTCCGGTACTCTATCCCCTAGGTCATGGACCTTGTGCTTGATTGCAACAGGACTTTTTTTGTGTTGAACTAGTTATAGAAAACACTGCATTTAAACAATAACCATGAAAGTACTACGTCTTCTCCTCACCTTAGCCCTCATAGCGAGTTTCGTCGGTTGTGGGACCGACCCTGAATCGCGTAAGAAGAAGGCGGTAACTAAAGGCAACGCGTTCTTTGACGCAGGCAAATACAATGAAGCCTCTATCATGTACCGCAACGCCACCAAGATAGACCCTCGCTTTGGTGAGGCGCACTACCGGCTAGGTTTATCGGAATTGAAACGGGGCCGCCCCAGTGAAGCGGCCATTGCGCTGCGCCGCGCCGTGGAACTTCAGCCTGAGAATAATGATGCCTTTAGCAAACTTGCCGATCTATATTTAACAGCATATTTGGCGGATACCAACCGCTTTAAATCCCTTCTTCCGGAACTGAAAGATCTTGCCAACCGGCTTGCGAAGCGTAATCCGAAATCCTATGATTCCTTAAGGTTAAACGGCTACCTGGCGCTTACCGACAAGGATCTTCCGTTAGCTCTCGATTACTTCACTCAAGCGGACAAAGCGAAACCCGATCAACCTGGTCTGGTTCTTATTCTCTCCAACACGCTCTACAATTCAGGCAGGCAGGAAGAGGGCATGGCCAAGCTCAAGGGCTTGATCGAAAAAGATAAGACATACTATCCGGCCTACGACTTTTTGTACTCGGTTTATGCGAAGGACAACAACTACGCGGCAGCCGACCAGATCATAAATCAAAAGACCAACAACAATCCCAAGGACGGTAGCCTGCTGGTCAATCTGGCGACGCACTACTTCCTTTCCCGGAAGGAACCGGAAATGAGGGCGGCTCTGGACCGTCTCATCGCCGATACGAAAACTTTCCCCACGGCCTATCAGATGGTGGGCGATTTCTACTACCGTATCCGCGATTTTGATAATGCCTTGAAAGCTTATCAGGCAGGCTTGACCACGCAGAAGGACAAGAGCCGCGATTTCCAGAAGCGATTGATTGAAGTGAAGGTAGCCCAAAACAAGCTACCGGAGGCAATCGCCCTTGTGGATCAACTATTGAAGGATGATCCTAAGGATCCCGATTCCATCGCCATGCGCGCCACCCTGCAACTGTATGGCGGCAAACCGGAGCAACAGGCCTCCGCCATCGCCGATCTGCAATCGGTTGTGCAGAAGATGCCCGACAATTTCGTGCTGCGTTTCAACCTGGGACGCGCCTTGATGCAAAAGGATGACGTGGAAGGCGCCAAGGCTCAATTTCAGGACGCCATTAAGTTGCGGCCCGACTATATTCCACCCCGCATGGCCCTGGCCCAAATTCAACTCTCGCGTGGTGAGTGGGCCAATGCCATGAATTCCGGCAAGGACATTCTTGCCGTCAGCCCGAATAACGTTGGTGGACGTTTGATCATCTCCAGTGCGCTGATGGGTACCCAGGAACTGAAGCAGGCCCGCGCTGAACTGGAACAAACTCTCAAGCTTTACCCAGGCTCGAATGACGCCAAGTATCAATTGGCGTTCATTTACTTCCAAGAAAAAAAGTACGCCGAGGCGGAACGAATTTTTTCCGAAATGTACCACTCCAATCCGCCCGATGTCCGCGGATTGATGGGGATCACGGAAACTTACATGACGCAGGGTAAGTATGATCTTGCACTGGCGGCGGTTAAGAAGGAAATTGCACTTCACCCCGAGCGCACGGCTTTAAAGATCGCGGCCGGCAACATAGCGATTCGCAACAAGCAGATTCCCGAGGCCCTTGAACTTTACAAGCAAGTAATTGAAGTTAATCCCAAGGACGGAACAATGTTTGTCCGCATGGGGATTGCCTACCGCCAGCTTGGAGATAACAAGAACGCCATCGAATACCTCCGCCGCGCCGTTGAACTGCTGCCCAACGATCCCAACCCTTATGCCGAACTCGCGTTGGTGCTGCATACGGGCGGCAACGCAAACCAAGCTCGCCCGTTGTATGAAAAAATTCTAAAAATGCAGCCCAATAACGAGATTGCTCTGAACAATCTTGCTTATATGATGGCCGAAGAAGGCGTCGATCTTGATCAAGCGTTAACTTTCGCACAACGCGCCAAACAGAAGAATCCCAACGATCCCAATATTGCCGACACGTTGGGCTGGGTCTACATTAAGAAAAAGCTTCCGGACAGCGCTATTAGCGTTTTTAAGGAGATTACCGAAAAGTTTCCCACCCATCCTAATGCGGCCACTTTCAGGTACCATCTTGCGTTGGCATACTCAGAGAAGGGTGACAAGGACTCTGCCAAGAAGGTTCTTGTCGAAGCTATGAAGCTCAAACCGAGCGACAAGGATTCCAAGGACATCCAAGCGTTAATCCAAAAGCTCGGATAAAGATGGTAACGCCCCAATGGCAGTGGCAAGTTAGAGCGCAAAGGCCGCTTCGGCGCGGCCCCAAATGTTGAAGGAACTCGCTAATTCCATTAGCCGAAGCGAGTCCGTTTTGCGCGTGTTCCTCAAAAAAGACAGCCTAATCCTGCGAAAACCCACCACCGACGCCGAAAGCGAAGGAGTGGTAAACGCCAAGAAACTCTCGCACGGCGGCGGCATCCGCTTTGAGGCTGGTTTGCCGGAATACAACACAATACTCAATTGGATTCGAGGAACGAACCCTTGATCAATCACCCGGCTGCCGCCTACGTTGGACCTTTCTTGATTTTTATGGTGTTTTTGGCGGGCGGCAAGTACCTACCTATTGCGCCGGAAGCCGAACAGATCCTCCGCTTTGTGGTGATCGCGGCCGCCATCTGGTATTTCAGCCGCCATCTGGTTAACTTTAAGATGAAAGCCCCTGTTGCTTCGATCGGGCTGGGCGTCGCCGTATTTCTGCTTTGGATCGGCCCTGACGCGTTAATCCCGGGTTACCGCGCTCATTGGTTGTTTCAGAATCCCATTACCGGTACAATCCAAGTCTCCATGCCGCCAGGCCTTCGGGAGGACCGTTTCCAGCTCATCCTTCGCCTGGCCAGGGCTGCCCTGCTGGTGCCCATTCTTGAAGAACTATTCTGGCGTGGTTGGCTTATGCGTTGGCTGATCGACACCGATTTTGAAAAAGTCCCGTTGGGCGCCTACGCGTTGGGCGCGTTCTGGATCACCGCTATTCTGTTTGCCTCCGAACATGGCCCCTATTGGGAGGTCGGCTTAATCACCGGGGCGATTTATAATTGGTGGATGATCCGCACCAAATCCTTGCCCGATCTATATGTTACTCACGGTGTCACCAACCTTTGCCTTTCGCTCTATGTCATCGCCACGGGCAAGTGGGAATATTGGATGTAGCATGTCTTGACCATCTATCTATATTTCATCGGCAAAGCCAAGAACGCCGCAGCCAACGCTATGGCCGCCGAATATCTGAAGATGGCGTCGCGCTACATTCCCTGCCAGTCCCGCGAAATCGTCCCCACCCGCTTCGACCCATGGAAGCAACACCCCAGCGCCGCGAAAATCCTGCTTGATCCACTTGGCAAGACCATGGATTCGCCCAAGTTCGCCACCTGGTTTCAAAATGTGGAACTGGCGGCACGCGACCTGGTCTTCATTGTCGGCGGACACGATGGCCTGCCACCAGCTTGGCGGGATAAAGGGGATTTGTTGTTAAGCCTATCGGCCATGACCTGGCCACACGAATTAGCGCGAGCAATGCTTGCCGAACAAATCTACCGGGCTCTTGCCACCTTGCGCGGGCACCCTTACCCCCGGTAGCTCAA
>JAYVXT010000171.1:0-2339 GCA_043785065.1 Bryobacterales bacterium
TGGCACGGCAACAACGCAGACGATCAGTGGATTACCAAGAAATGAATCCAATGTTTATGTGCGTTTGTGGTCTCTGGTTGGGGGGAACTGGCAGTATAACGACTACGTCTATTCCACTGCGACCGGCTTGCTCAAGGCCGAGTTACAATCACCCGCCCCGGGCTTTGTCCGCACTCCGGAAGTTACATTCACGTGGAGCACTGGATTGGGAGCGACGCAGTACCACTTGTATGTTGGAACAGCCGGAGTCGGCAGCCACAATATTGTTGATCAAAACACGGGTTCCGCCACTACATTAACGGTCAACTATATTCCTACTGGGGCCACCATTCTCTATGTCCGCCTGTGAAGCTTGCTTGCTGGCGTCTGGCAATATACCGATTAATGTTTACAGATAGTTGAAAAAAGGCTAACAGATCAATAATACAACCACTTGCCAAAACCCGCCACCCTTTGACCCCGGCTGCTACCCTTTTAACCGGAGAGATAAAATTCTGCGCAGAATGCTCTTTTTACAAGCCCTCCCCTAAGCTGCTTGGCGGTGGCCGAAAACGGGTGAAGGCGGCCGGTTTCGCCAATCCCAACGTCGAGGTGTGTCTATTCAACCATAATCGAAGAAAACATATGTCTGTACTTATCAGCGTGAATCGGCGTGAATCGGCGGCCAAAATGGAACCCACGTCAGCCTCTACCTCTCCCTGCAACCCACCGCCAAACGGACAATCCCCAAAATTGAACCCAATCCCGAAATCCGAACCCCGCCTCAGTTTTAAGTGTTGCCCCCACCCCCCCGAAAACGGTATCGTAGTGAGTTACCCTATGGCAAAATTGACTCCGATTACGGTCGCCCATGGCGACGGCATTGGGCCCGAAATCATGGAGGCCACCCTCCACATCCTGAAAGAAGCTGGCGCCCGCATTAAGATTGAAACCATCGAAATTGGTGAAAAGGTTTACCTGCGCGGCAACGCGGCCGGTATCGAACCCAGCGCCTGGGAATCACTAGAGCGCACCAAGGTCTTCCTCAAGGCCCCCATCACCACTCCTCAGGGCGGCGGCTACAAAAGCCTCAACGTCACCACCCGCAAGATGCTTGGCCTCTACGCCAACGTCCGCCCGTGCGTGGCCTATCATCCTTATGTCGACACGCTCCACCCAAAAATGGACCTGGTCATCGTTCGCGAAAATGAAGAGGATTGCTACGCCGGCATCGAACATCGCCAAACCCAACAGGTGATGCAGTGCCTCAAGCTCATCAGCCAGCCCGGCTGCGAGCGCATCGTCCGCTACGCCTTCGAATACGCCCGCCGCAACAACCGCAAGCGCGTCACCTGCTTTGTGAAGGACAACATCATGAAGCTCACCGACGGCCTGTTCCACAAGGTCTTCGATGATGTCGCCAAGGAATATAAGGACATCGAAAACGATCACTGGATCGTTGACATCGGCGCGGCCAAACTGGCCGACACTCCCGAAGCCTTCGACGTCATCGTGATGCCCAACCTCTATGGCGACATCCTTTCCGACGTAGCCGCGCAAATCGCCGGTTCGGTTGGTCTTGCTGGTTCGGCTAACATCGGCTCCGGCGCCGCCATGTTTGAAGCGATCCACGGTTCGGCCCCGCGCCGCGCTGGTCAAAACTTAGCCAACCCCTCAGGCCTACTGCTTGGCTCCGTGATGATGTTGAACCACATCAACCAGTCCGACATTGCCGAGTTGGTGCACAACGCATGGCTCTCAACCCTCGAATCAGGCTTCCACACCTACGACATTTACGCCGAGGGTAAGAGCAAGGAAAAGGTCGGCACCAAGGAATTCGCTGAAGCTGTTGTAAAGCATCTCGGCAAGAAACCAAAGACGCTTACCCCCGTTGCCTACAAGCCCGCACCCAAGCAGAAGGTGAAGGCTCTCGCAAAGGTCAAACAGGAAAAGAAGGAATTGGTTGGCGTCGATGTTTTCCTCGATTGGACCGGCGGCAATGGTCTCGACCTCGGCAAGAAACTCGAAGCGGTCAAGACCGGTCTGAAGTTGCAAGGCATCTCGAATCGTGGCGTTAGTGTGTATCCCAATAACAATGTCAACACGCTCACCAGTGACCAATGGTGCTGCCGCTATATGGGCGAGGGCGTCATCGCTCACACGGATATCGTAAAGTTGTTGAGCAAAATCGGCGGCGCCGGTTTCGATTTCATCAAGACAGAACATCTTTACAACTTTGACGGGAAGCCCGGATTCTCGTTGAGCCAGGGGCAGTAGTTAAGGTGAGTCTTTTGGTTGGTGTGATCATGGGCAGCAAGTCCGATTGGGAAACTATGCGCCACGCCTCGGAGACGCTAACG
>JAYVXT010000172.1:0-2337 GCA_043785065.1 Bryobacterales bacterium
GGCTTCAGCCTCCGCCCGCTCCCATTCAGTTAGGGTTTTCAGTAGGGTGTTGCAATCGGATACCGCCTGACGTTGTCCAGCCAACCGATCAACTGGTAAACCTCCGCCGGTCAAGAAGATAGACCTTGCGTGCGCCGCCTGCAGCGTCTGCACGGCCGCCGCCAAATCCGAAACCGGCAGCCAAACGGACAACATCGACTCATCCGGCATTCGCAGATGAGAAGCGGGCCTATGCGAGGAAGGCTGAGCGCCCGCTAAGTCGGAATCAACTTTCTGCCGCGGGTAGAGCCGCCGCATGGAATCTGCGGCTTCCTGCATCGACCGATCCTGACCTGTAAAGAACGCAATGACCAATCGTCGGTCCGAAGGCGCCATCACTCCCGCCCGCGCACCATTCTTGCACCCAAAGCGAGCATCAACAATAGTAAGCCAAGTGACGACAAACACACGGCTGAACGCAGGGATTGAGGTCCTGATGCAATTGACGCCAGCCCGGTTAAGGCCATCAAACTGTCTAAGATAATCCAGCCACGCATAGTAGGTTCCTTAATAGTTAGATTGGCGCGCACTGTTCTGACGTAGGACGTGCGCAGTTCCGTAGTTGCACGCCAGAGGCCAACGGCGGTGACGCGTACTATCTGACACTTAACGGATTACCGATATTGATTGCTGGTAAGAGTTGGGTTGAAAGGTAATGGTGGGGGACCTGTTTTTACGCGTGCGTTTGAAAGGCGAGACCGAGCAAGGCTACGCAGTATGAAAGTGGCGAATATCGATGTCGTTACGAATCCTCCTGGCAAGCGGCGCAAAACGTAACACCTGGCCGGCTTCGGTGAGTCAAACAACGCTAGAAAGCCAGCTTCTTGCGTATTGGCTTCTCAATTGCAGACCACGGCCTCGGCCTCACAAACGAGACCTAAGGGAAGGGTAAAATGCAAATGGGACAAGTAGCGGAAGCCTTTGAAATGGCGAAGTCTACGGAGAGCGATTCTCTGCTGCCTTCGCTGGAACGCGTTCGAGAGCAACTGAACCGGGTTGTTCAGTCAAAGACATTTCAACGCGCCAGGCGCTTGAGAAGTCTGTTGGAGTACGTCGTGGTTGGCGCGCTTAAAGGCGATGTTGGCGGGCAGTCGCAAACCGCCCGTGAATTATTCGGAAAGAGTAACGATTTCGACCCTTCGCTGGATCCGGTTATTCGGGTCCAATTTGGACGCTTGCGCCGCGCATTAGCGCGGTATTATTCGGGCGAAGGAAAATCGGATCCAATCATTATTGATATTCCCAATCGCCGCTACTCACCATCCTTTCAAAATGCGTTGTCTGTGGTGCCTGTCAACGGAAACGCCGCACCTATAAAAGCGAATGGCTCAGCCCCATTATTTGCGACCATCTCCGGCGGATCCGGGGTCAATAACCGTCCATTGGTTGCCGTACTTCCTTTTGCTAACCTGACCAGCGATCCGGCCCAGGATTCGTTCTGCTATGGTCTGACCGAAGAGATTGCGAACGGTTTGGCGTCGGTTGCTGGAGTGGATGTAGTGGCCAGCAGTTCCACCTTCCAATTTAAGGATGAACCCGTGGACGTGCGCGAAGTAGGGCGGGAGTTGGGCGTGTCCTTAGTTCTGGAAGGAAGCGTCCGAATGGAGGATGGTCAAACACGAGTCATTGCCCAATTGGCACGGTGCAACGATGGTGTGGCGGTCTGGTCGGATTCATTCGACAACACGATGAATGGCAGCCTCAACACCCAGAAGAGCATCGCCCAAAAGGTCATGGATACGCTGCCGCTCGTCGGCAGTGAAGTCCTTGCGCGCAGTGAAACCAAAACGGACCTCGTGCACGAATAAAGTTCCTTGCTGGAGGCCGATTATGCCAGGAAAAGCCCAATATTGCCTGTTTTCAGGTTTGGCAATCCGAATGCAATGGATTGGTCCATGCGCCCGTTGATGGGCCAAAGAAGAGAAAAACAATGAACATTCAAAACTTTCAACGGGCGCTGTTGGCAAAGGCAAAAGAGCTGCGCAACAGCCAGATTTCGAAAGATGAAATCGCGATTGAACGTAACGCGGAATTGTTGGACGAGATCCAACGCACGTCCGATCGCGAAATTGCCATGGCGTCGTTGACGCGGGACTGGCACACCACGGCCCAAGTCGCGGCGGCGCTCCAACGGATCGAGACCGGCGAATACGGCGTTTGCGCCCAGTGCGAGGAGACAATCAGCGACCGCCGTCTGAACGCAATTCCGTGGGCGAAGTTCTGCATTCGGTGCCAAGAGGAAGTAGACCGGCAGTCCGTTCGCTACGAAATGTCTGAAGCCGCTTGATCGAGCCCCGG
>JAYVXT010000173.1:0-7793 GCA_043785065.1 Bryobacterales bacterium
TGCGCTTGCGGATTCAAACAGCCATTAGCATGATTTTTCACCGCCACCGCCGCCATCTGTTCCCGCGTTGTCCCGTACTGATACATATGCCTCCGGGCGATCATCGCGAACAGGGCGGGAAAGGTGGCTCCAGCTTTGCCTTCGCCTTGGACATCTCCCGCCGCTGCCAGGATTTCGGTCACCTTGGCCGTGGTCTGCGACGTCATTTTTTCCACACCCACCACCAAAGCTGCCTCATGCATCCCACTTGCCACCGCCGACCAGGCATGCGCAAACGCCGCCCCCGCCGATGCACAAGCAGCCTCAAAGCGAGTTGCTGGTACCCCCAGTACTCCTAGCTCGGCGGCAATGTAAGGTGCTAAATGATTCTGCCCCACGAACGAAGGTCCAGCAAAATTTCCAAGATAGAACGAGTCCACTTGGCTAGGCAGTACGCGTGCATCGGCTAAGCAGGCCTGGGCCGCTTCCATGGCTAATGCGCGTAAATCTTTGCCGGGGAACGCCCCAAAACTGGTTTTGCCTATTCCAGCGACAGCCACATGTCTCATATAATCCAATTATCTCCCCAATGGGGGAATTTCGGGTTGCACGAATTGGGGGATGGTTCCGTCAGATCCATATAGAGAGCCAAAATGCCGCCCATATTGGGAACAGCCCCGAAAGGAAATTGTAGTAGTAACATGAGCGATCCGGTAACCAGAGTAAATTCGGCGGATGCGATAGCGCACGACCGGCGGAATGATTTTATTCTGCAGCATCAACGCCGGATTTTTGTCCTCATCTACCGTATCGTGGGCAACGTTGCTGATGCGCAAGATCTGACACAGGAAACTTTCATTAAAGTTCTGCAACGCGGAGATCAATTAAAGGATCAGGAAAAAGCGGCGCAGTGGTTAGGGCGCATCGCTTCCAATACGGCTATCGACTTTCTTCGCCGCAATGGGCGGGCGCAGTTTACCGATGTGGATGAACTTATTGAGCCATTAGCGGCCAATTCGGCTTATAGTCCCGAGGCGCAGGTTTTGCAGGCTGAAAAGCGCAATTATCTGGATGAGGGGCTGAGCCAGTTAACCGAAAGGGAACGCATGGCGTTGTTATTGCGGGATGTGGAAGATCTGCCCGCCGAAGAAGTGGCGAAACAGCTGAACTGCAGCCAGGCGACCGTGCGCAGTCACATCGCCAATGCGCGGATCAAGTTCCGCAAGTATTTAGAGAAGGGCAAGAATACAGGACGGAGGGAACCGTAAAATGCAGCCAAGCTCGAATCACATAAGCCCAGAGAAAATCGCATTGCAGGCTGGGAACGATCTTTCGATGATCGAATCCATTCCTGTCCGTTGGCACTTGCGCGGTTGCCAGCAGTGCCGCCAGGAATTGGCATCGGCCCGCGCCGCCATTCGGGCATTTCGTACGGAAGTGTTGGAACTGCCAACCGATCTTGCTGGGCAAGGTTTTGATTGGGATACGCTAGCGGCGGAGATGCGGGGCAATATCAGCGTTGGCCTCGAAGCCGCGCACGCCATTGAATCATACTCCAAACCCGAACTTACGATTTTCGATTGGCGCCCAGCCGCGGCGGTTGCAGCTATTACCATGGTGGCCGGAATGGGCTGGTATTTAAGCTTTCACAATGCTAACCTGATCAACAATCCGGCCGTGTTACTGGAAGCAAATACAACGGGAGCGGAATGGAAGCATGGCGATCTTTCGTTGTCCTTCAAGACCCGTAGCGAAGAAGGTTCTTTTGTGGACGTGAATGTGAAGGGCGTGGCAAGCGCCCGCTATGTGGATTCGGAAACAGGACAGGTGGCGATCACCAATGTATATGTCGACTAAATTCGTGGTTACGGGTCTGTTGCCGATGATGGCGCTCTTCGCCCAGTCGCCGGTCGATCCCAAAATTGAGTTCGGGGCGGATTCCCCGATAGAAGTGATCGGCTCAAATTGGGGAGAAACAAAAACCACGCCTCGTGGCGGGGCGATGGTCATCGATCTGAAGAGTTCGCTCATCGTTAAGAACCGGCAGCCGAAAAGGATTCGCGCGCTTACTCTTGTGGTGTTGGCGCAGGATGCAACGGCTGGCGGCAAGGGCTCCATCGCTTTAGCCAGTCTGAGTGTCGCCCAAGGGGAAACGTTCCCAATTAAGATCGATATGCGCCTGCTACGTCCCTTGGACAATAGCAATAGCGCTCAGATACGGGTTAAGATCGACGGCGTTTTGTTCGACGACCTTTCTTTTTACGGCGATAATCAATTGAACTCGCACCGCTCCATGGTGCTGTGGGAAATGGAAGCGCGGCGCGACCGCAAGTATTTCAAAAGTGTTCTTGAAGCCAAGGGCATTGATGGCCTGGAAGAAGTGATCATGGCCAGCACCGCCCGCGAAAAGCAGCGTCCCAAGGTGGACGTGCAATTCGCCCGCGGCAATGCCATGCCCTCGTCGGCCATTGCAGACGCCAATCCCGTGAAGTTTTCGTTCCTCAAGTTTCCCGAATCTCCGGTGGAACTGTTAAGCGGTACCGTCAAAGTGGCGGCTAACGAAGCCCATTTGCCGGAATTCACAGTGAAAAATAATTCGAAGCTGGCGGTTCGTTATCTTGATATAGGCTGGATTGTACGCGACAAAGAGGGCCGCGAATTTGTTGCGGGGTCTCTGCCTTCCGACGTGACTCTGAATCCCGGTGCGTTTGGCCACGTCGGCCAAACGGGCTCGCTGAAATTCACTTCCGGAGGCAAGCCGGTGGCCATTCAAACGATGACGGGTTTTGTCAAGAATGTGGAATACGCCAACGGATCGGTTTGGATTCCGCAGCGTCCGGCCTCGAACGATGTTGAATTGTCCCGCGCCGCCGGCCTGTCGCCCGAAGAGCAGCGCTTGATCGACATCCGCCAACGCCGCGGGTTGAAGGCCTTGGCCGAGGAGCTTAAGAAATTCTAACAAGTAAGGCTGAAGCTCGTTTCGGCGACGCCAGGCGCAGGTCTTGAGTCACTCCGAAGTTCCGAAGTTCAATGGTTCTGGTGGAATTCTGAAACCCGGGTTATAGTAAAAGTAGTCAAGGTGAAAACTCTGCTGGGCCGCGTGCCCGACCAACTCTCAATCGGCGAACGCCGCCAATTCGCGGGCCAATGGATCGCAATCGAGGTCTATAATCCCAAGACATTGCCTTTGCGCCGCATCGAAGCAGCCGGCGATTCGGTAGCCGATTGCACCCGGCAATTGCGCGATAAACAACTAACGCCAACCTCGTTCGAATTTCAACAGATTCACCCCGCATACTAGGGAGTTAGGGCGAGCCCGTTTGGGTATTGGCCGTACGAGTTCATCATTAGTACATCGACGAGCTTCGGCGGAGAAGGAGCGATAGGCACTAACTTCCTTCAAGCGCGTTATCCTTTTCACCCTCACTCCGATTGCAGCAAGGATCGAGGGTTGGTCCCTGTGGCAAGCCACGCAGGTAGCCAGGCGGAAATCAAGGCCGTGAGCAACAAGAAAGCGAAAGCGCCACCAAGCACGAAAGGGTCACGGCCGGAAACGCCGTAGAGTAAATCCGAACCAAGCCGGGCGAATGTCACAGTTCCCGCCATCCCAATCACGGCTCCAGCCACGACATACCGCAAGCAACGGCCGGTCACTTCCCGCACAACTTGATGCCGCCCGGCGCCCAGTGCGGATTTAATGGCGATCTCCCGCCGCCGCTCAGTCACAGTGCCGGAAATCACGCTGTAAACGCCGCCGGCCGCCAGCACCGCTGCGCAGGCCGCAAACCAAAGTAGAAGTGTCATATTGAATCGATGCCGCGCGGCGCTCTTTTCGATTAACTCGCTGATCGTGGCGGCTCCCGCCAAGGCCTGGCCTGGTTCCTGTTCGGTCAGCACTCGCCGCAACATCGACAACAGCTCCCCTTTGGGCCGGGTACCGCGCACCGCAACATAAGCTGTGTTGCCTGCCTGTAAATTCGGCACATAAACGTCATTGCCGTTTTGCATGATGCCTCTATAACGGGCGTCAGCCACAACTCCCACAACCTTCAACCAACCCTGAGCTAAGCGAAGCCTTACCCGATGGCCAATCGCCGGATGCCCCGCCGCTTTAATTCTCAAAGCTAGCGTTTGATTGATGATCACCACTTGCTCGCCGTTTTCGGTATCGTGCTCATTAAAATCACGTCCTTCCAGCAACGGGGTTCCAACTGTTTGAAGATAACCGGGCGTGATCACCTCATAGTTGGCCTTAGGAAGCTGACGGCCGGTGTTGGATCCACTTTCAAACTCAAATTCGTAGTCCGCATCCCAGCCTATAGGCCCTTCCAGGGGCCGCACTAAAACAGCGCCGGCGAACGTAACTCCAGGTTCCCGCCGGACACGCTCAAGTAGCCGCACATAGAAGGCCCGTCTTGTTTCAGCCGTGATCGCTTGCCCGGAAAAAAGCCCCGGGCCACGCAGCGCAAGATTCACGGTGAGTGCGTCCTTATTGCCGAATCCAAGATCGGCGGTCATCATCGACCGGTAGCTGAGCCCCAGCAGGCAGGCCATTGAAAGCAGCATCATGGTAACCGCCGCCTGCGCCAAAATGAAGACGTTTTTCGTTCTAGCCCCCGCGCGTGAAAGTGAGGAACGCAAGCCGCCCTCACGGAGAGCGGACTCCAAATGCCGGTCGGTCACCAACCACGCTGGAAGAGCCGCGGAGCCGATTGCCACGGCAACCGACACACCAGCCGCCACGCAGAAGCTTTCCGGATTCAGCGAGGCATCCTCCAACCGTGGAATGTCCGGTGGCGCCAATCGCGTCAAAAGCCGAATCATCAATTGCGCGATGGCCAATCCACCAACCGCGGCGATCATGGCTGCCACGGCACTCTCCGCCGCCAACTGAAGAATGATTTGTCCGCGCCGCGCTCCAAGCGCCCCCCGCGTGGCGATCTCCCAACCGCGGGACATCGTTCGTGAAAGAAATAGGTTGCCGGCTCCCATCATCGCCGCCACAAGCAATAGCAGCGCCGCTGCCATCATGATCCACAAATGAAGCCGCGCCGAGCCGGTCCAATATTCCGGAAGCGGTGTCACCATGGCTTCTTGCGTCTTGGAATAGTTTTCCGGATGGTCAATGGCCTGCCTCTGAAACAAGGCGTTTATTTGATTCGCAATCGCATCATGCGAGGCCTGGCCACCTCGCCGTGCAATGGCTTGTAAGAACGTGGCCC
Organism: Bryobacterales bacterium; assembly: GCA_043785065.1. Lineage (GTDB taxonomy): Bacteria > Acidobacteriota > Terriglobia > Bryobacterales > Bryobacteraceae > JANXSF01. Next base: position 5,202 of record JAYVXT010000173.1, read on the forward strand.
CCCGCCGCTCCACTACGTTGGCGGTAACGCCAAGCGGAATCCACATACCGGCTCCACGTGGAAATTCCACTCCGCGCCCCATCACGCCTATCACCGAATAACCCTGGCCATTCAAATTGATCATGCGGCCAACAATGCTCACATCCGAAGAAAAATGGGCGCGCCAAACGCGATCGGAAAGCATCACCACGGGCTGCGCTCCAGGATGCTCATCGTTCGCCGAAAAATCGCGGCCTAGCGCCGGCGTAACGCCCAGAACACGGAAGAAGTCGTGCGAGACCGGGGTGCTCTCAATCTGCACAGGCTCAGCCGCGCCATCGCGAAGCACTCTCGCATAGCCGTAAAGCGTGGTGGGCATCAAGGCGATGGCCTCGAACTCCTTGATATTTTCTTGCAAGTCCCGCAGTTCCGGATAAGCCAGCTCGCCCACAATGGGCCCGGCCAGCGGATCTTTTTTCCAAATCACTTCAATCCGATCTTGCTTAGGGAAAGGCAAGGGCCGCAACAAGACGGCATCCACCAACGAAAACATGGCCACGCTCATGCCCATGCCTAGGGCCAAAATGCCGATCGCCACGGAGTAAGAAGCCTTGTGCCTGGCCAACGTTCGAACCGCGAACCGGCCATAACGGATGAAGGTTTCCAAGCTTTCGAGAGGACTCATCCTGTAAATCTCTTCCCGCATTTTTGTTCGATTTCCAAGCTTTGCGCGAGAGTACCTCTCTGCCTGTTCCTCGCTATCGCCACGCCCCATGCGCTCCGCCTTCATTTCCGCAAAGTGGAAATCCAATTCTTCGTTCGGATCTTCCGGAAACATATTAAACAGGCCTCATCACGCGTGTAATCGCCTGCACCAAGGTGCGCCAGCGGCTATGCTCGGTCACGGCCAGCTTCTTACCGGCCGGAGTCAGACCGTAGTACCTCGCTTTGCGTTTGGTAGGTGAAATCCTCCAATCGCCCTTGATCATTCCCTTCGCCTCCAGCCGCCGCAGCGCCGGATAGAGCGATCCGTGATCCACCTGCAAAAGTTCGTCCGACCTCTGCTCGATGAACTTAGCGATCTCGTAACCGTTGGCCGGGCCTTGCTGCAACACCTGCAGGATCATCATGTTCAAGGTCCCCTGCAGCAGATCTACTTGTTTTGAATCTTCGGCCATTCAGGAAGTGTATCATGCTACAGGTAGATAAACTACTACGCAAAAAGCGGGTAAAAAGCAGGAGTGACACCAATTTCCCCACTATGGTAAATTCGTGATTCATGCCAGCAACCAATTTACTTGTGGTGGGACACCCCACCGCGCCCTATTTAAAGATGCTCGCCGAGTTGCCCAACGACGTCAATATCGCCGTCGGAAACCGGCCCGAGGCTTTCGTGAATTTAGGAGCCGAAGCCGACGCCGTACTCTATTGCATGATGGCCGGCATTTCGCTCAAGGAGATTTGGCCCGTCACCAAAAAGGTGAAGTGGGTTCATTCCATGTCGGCGGGGCTCGATACGTTGCTGTTTCCGGCATTGGTGGAAGGCCCGGCGGTGCTTACGAACGCCCGTGGCGTGTACAAGGAATCCCTCGGGGAATTCGGCATGCTAGGCATTATGTATTTCGCCAAGGACATTCCCCGGATGCGCCGGAATCAAATGGCCCGCAAATGGGAACAGTTCGATGTGGACATGGTGGACCGCCAAACGCTGGGCATTATTGGCTATGGTGAAATCGGCCGCTCCGTGGCCCGCCGCGCTCATGCCATGGGAATGCGCGTCATCGCCACCCGCCGCCGCCCGGAACTCAATGACGGCGATCCGTACGTTACGAAAAGCTTCCACATCGACGACCGCAAGCAACTGATGGCCGAGAGCGACTTTGTGCTGGTCTGCTCCGCCCTTACTCCCGAAACCTTGCATCTTGTGGGCGAGGCGGAATTCCGTTCCATGAAACCATCGGGCATCATCATGAATCTTGGTCGCGGCCCTATCATAGATGAAGTAGCCATGGCCAAAGCATTGGAACAAAAGTGGATTCGCGGAGCGGTGCTCGACGTATTCGACCAGGAGCCGCTACCCGAATCGAGTCCGCTGTGGGATATGGACAATGTGCTGGTATCGCCGCATTGCGCCGATCACACTTCCACGTGGATGGATGACTCAATGCGATTCTTTGTTGAGAATTTTCACCGTTACATAAAGGGAGAACCATTACAAAATGTTGTTGACAAGAAGAGCGGCTACTAAACTTCTGGCGGGCGGGGCGGCAGCAGCGGGCATGCCGGCCATCTCCGCGCCTAACGTCAAGGGAAGAATTCGCCTTGCCGTTTCCACTTACTCCTATTGGCATTTTCGAACTGCGAAATACCCGATTGAGAAAGTAATTGATCACGCCTATGACTTAGGTTTTGACGGTGTCGAGTTACTGCATCGCCAGTTTGAAAGCGAAGATCTGGCCTACCTTAATAAGTTACGCCAACAAGCATTTCGACGCGGACTTGACTTAGTGATGTTATCCATCCATCAGGATTTTGTATCCCCTTCCGCCGAGGAACGGGCACAGCATGTGGCTCACACCAAACACTGCATAGAATTGGCAGCGCAATTGGGTA